>NZ_JALPRH010000018.1:18388-165031 GCF_030464795.1 Paraburkholderia sp. SECH2 | reverse complement strand
CCCCGCACAGGGGCAACGCTAATAGACCACTAACAATGCAAGGAAAGGCACCAAACCCAGAACAAGAAAAGCCCAAAACCCTAAGAACACGGCCAACAAGCGCCGCAGGCAACAACCCACCCTTCAACCCGCGCGCGCCCTACTGCGCCGCCACGTCTCCGATGGCAACTCCCCAAACTGCCCCCGATACTCATTGGAGAAATTCCCAAAATGCCAAAACCCCCACCGCGTAGCGACTTCAGTAACAGACCCAGCGGCTCTCAGTTCCCGCCGCACATGATCAAGCCGAACCGCTCGTATATACGCTGAAGGATTCACCCCAACCGTATCCTCAAACGCATACTGCAAAGTGCGCCGACTCGCGCGAAACCGCGCACATAGCTCGGCGACAGACAGCGGGCAATCCGGCGACTCTTCCACCAGCTCACGAACGCTGCGCACAAGCTGCCAGTTCCGCGCGGTACGCGCTTCGACATTCCCGTGTGGATCCGCATCCCGCATTCCCTGCAATGCCTCGGCAAGACCAAATATCACCGACTTCTCGAACGAGGCCGCCACGCCGCCATCATCGAGCAGAGTCGGCGTCGCACTCACGGCGTCAAGCAATGGCTTCAGCACCTCGCGAAATCCTTGCAACCTCGCAGGATCAACATTCAACACACCAGGCCTCGCGCCCAGCAACGGCGCAATCTCGTCGAGCTGCGAGCGCAGCAAATGATCGCCAATCGCGTCAGGTTCGATCTCCAGATTCACCACCAGATGCGTATCGGGAGATAAAAACTCGAATCCGCCATCGCCGGAAAACACATGCAGACCGTCGCGATGACTCGTCTGCCCGCACAGCAGTGCATGCCCTTCGAGTTGAAATGGAATGCCCACGGCGAGCCTGGACCGCGCCACCTGGCCGCGTTGATAGACCGTGCGGTTCAGGCGTTCCACCAACACCCGCACGCCGCCCGCGGCGAACGAACTCACCGAGCCGTCGAAGGCGCCACGCGAAATCTGGCAATAGCTCTGGTTCCACGCGTCGAGCAACATCGCCTGCTCGTCGATGTTCCGGCAATAGCGAATCTCGACGGCGCTGCTTGTCTGATTGGCCGGCTGCATAGCTTCTCCCGATTCTGTTGGCGCTCCCCGAAAGCCTCGTGCCGACCAGTGTATGCGAAAAAAAGTCCGTGCCGCACCCGGGGTTCAGGCCGTCTGCGCTCATTCGGGTGCGCTCGAATCACCGCATGTAATGCATTTGTCAGTAAGGCAGATTTTTACGGGATTTTTACTTTTTGCCAATTTTGGATAGTCGCCGCTTTTTGCCGCCCCTACTTTGTGCACAACGCAATGCAACACAACGCACTGGACACTGGAACGGGAGTCACGCATGAGCAGAGCGGCAGGCAGGCTGGAAGGCAAGATCGCAATCGTGTCAGGCGGCGCGACCGGTGCGGGCGGCGCGGCGTCGCTGCTATTCGCGCAGGAAGGCGCGCAAGTCGCCGTGGTCGATATCAATACCGATGCGGGCGAGGAGGTCGTGACGCGAATTCGCGCGGCGGGTGGCACAGCCGAACTGTTCGCTGCCGATGTATCGAAGCGCGCTGCCGTGGACGCCGCGGTGGCGAATATCATGGCGCGCTTCGGGCGCATCGACGTGCTGTTCAACCACGCCGGCAGCATCGTCGTGAAGCCGTTCGTCGATACCACCGACGAAGACTACGACTGGCTCATGAACGTCAACGTGAAAAGCATGTTCATGATGACCCGCGCGGTGCTGCCGCACATGCTCGCGGCAGGCGGCGGTTCGATCGTGTGCACCGCGTCGATTTCGTCGGTCGCGGCCACGCCGCTCGAAGTGCTGTACTGCACGACCAAAGGCGCATGCGCCATGTTCGCCCGGTCGATTGCCGTCGAGTATCGCGACCGTGGCATTCGCTGCAACGCCGTATGCCCCGGTTTTATCGATACCCCGCATGGGCGCCGCGAAATCAGCGCACTCGCGAAGTATGGATTCGATGCGAGCGAAGCGGCGCTGTCGGTGCAGCAGGGCCGTCTGTGCGCGCCGGAAGAAGTCGCGCGCGCGGCGCTCTTTCTCGCCAGCGACGACGCCAGTTTCGTCAACGGCGCACATTTGTACGTCGACAACTGCTTTACGGCTGCGTGAGCCGGTCCTTCGTCGCGCGGTCACGCCTTAGCATCGCTCAGCCGCTTCGTCTTAACCCTGTTCAAAGGATCGCGTCATGGACATCAACACGGCTGTGCCGTCGGCGGAGTCCGCCGACAACGACGTCAAGCTGTTGCACAAGATGGGCTACGCGCAGGAACTGTCCCGGCGCATGGGGGCGTTCTCGAACTTCGCGGTGTCGTTCTCGCTGATCTGCATTCTGTCGGGCGGCATCACGTCGTTCCAGATGGGTTTGTCGGCGGCGGGCGGGGCGTCGATCGGACTCGGCTGGCCGCTCGGCTCGCTGTTCGCGTTGGTCGTGGCGGCCGCGATGGCGCAGATCGCGTCGTCGTATCCGACGGCTGGCGGCCTTTATCACTGGAGTTCGATTCTCGGCGGCAAAATGTGGGGCTGGCTCACTGCGTGGCTGAATCTGCTCGGTCTCGTGTTCGTGGTCGCCGCGATCAACTACGGTACTTATGATCCGTTCTTTCGCACGCTGATTGCGCCAATGTTCGGTGTGAGTCCAGATTCGCTCGGCTGGTGGCAGCAGACGCTCTTTCTGACGGTGATCACCGCCTCGCAAGCGTTCCTGAATCATCGCGGCATTCGCATCACCAGCAAGATCACGGACCTGTCGGGTTATCTGATCTTTGTGGTGACGGTCATGCTGGTGGTGTCCCTGCTGGTGTATTCGCCGGTCAAGATCGATCTGTCGCGGCTCTACACGTTCACCAACTTCACCGGTATCGATGGCGGCGCATGGCCCAAGCAGACCATCGCCATGGCGTTTCTGTCCGGTTTGCTGCTGACCGCTTATACGATCACGGGCTTCGACGCTTCTGCGCATACCTCGGAGGAGACGCATCAGGCGGCGCGCAATGTGCCGCGCGGCATCGTTGGCTCCGTGTTCTGGTCGACGACCTTCGGCTATGTGATGGTGTGCGCGTTCGTGCTGGTGATGCCGGATATCACTGCGGGGGTGAAGCAGGGCACCGGGTTCTTCGAAGCGATTCTTGCGCCGATTCCGGGACCGCTGCGCATCCTGATCGAGTTGCTGATGTTCTTCATCAACTACGTATGCGGTCTCGCAGCCGTGACGTCGACCTCGCGCATGATGTTCGCGTTTGCCCGCGACGGCGGCTTGCCTGGCTCGAAGTGGCTGCGCAAGGTGAATGCGGCACACCGCACGCCGGGTGCTGCAATCTGGACCTCGGCGGTGCTCGCGATCGTGGTGACGTTGTACGGCGACGCGTTCACGGTGCTGAGCGCGGGTAGCGCGGTGTTTCTATTCATCTCCTACGCGATGCCGATTGCTGCCGGCATTTTCGCCGAGGGCCGCACGTGGAAGGAAAAAGGGCCGTTCCAGTTGGGCATGCTGTCGAAGCCGTTCGCCGTGGCGGCGGTGTTCGGCGCGCTCGTGCTCGCCTATGTCGGCATGCAGCCGCCTAATCAGAAAGTGGTGTACGTGATTGTTGGTTTGCTCGCGATCCTGCTGGCGATCTGGTACGGCGCCGGTGTGCGCAAGAGCTTTGCAGGCCCGCCGATCGGCAAGGTGTCGAAGGAGCGCGAGCAGGAGTTGAGCGGGCTCGAGGGGCGACTGGGGGAAAGCTGACGCACTGCGAGTGCGCGGCCAGGCGCCGCCATCCATGTCTGAAAAAAATAACGTCAGCCGGCCCTGAAGCCGGCTGACGTTTTTACGTCTACCGCATGATGAGGCGGTTGCTAATTAGATACCGACGTATCCCACCGGCACCGTCGCATTCGACTTCGCAACCGAAGCGTTGTTCGACACCACATACACCGGCGATTCAGTCAGATTAAGCGTCAACGTCCCATTACTGTAACTCGCGCTCGAAGCATTCCCCATCATATCGACCACCTTCACGGTACCGCTCGTGCCCGGCGCATCCACAGTGAGGCTATACGGCACGCTATAGCTCGAGCTGAACCCAACACTCGCATCCCACACGCTATTGTTGTGCGCCCACAAAGCGGTGATCACCGCCCCATTCCCCACCTGCTGGAACGCGTACGCGTAGACCCCGGTCGGCGTGCCGTTCACCGCTCCAAGCGTATGCGTACCATCGAGCGTATGCGTCATCGCGCTGATCGCCATCGCGACTGGCTTCGGACTGATGTTCGTCGCACCAAATGCACCCTGCGCATCGCTCAGGTCGAAGAACGTGCCGTAGCCGACTTCGCCCGGATAGTCCGCACCGTAGAACACATAGGTCTGATCCGCGCCTTCACCCAGCGTGATGATGTGCATGCGCGCCGCGACCGCCGCTTGCGCGTACAGCACGTTCGCGGTCGGATAGTTCGGACCGTACGAGGTGCCGAGGTCGTAGCTGATGCCGGCTTCCGTGGAGAACAGCTTCATGCCCGTGCGGTAGTCGGTAGCCATTTCATTTCGCAGAGCGCGCATCTGGCCGCGCAGCGAACCTGAGGCTGTCGACGGGTCACTGTCGTAGCGCTCCGGCGGATGCGACGGCGAAGTGCCCGCGTCGTAGTAGCCATGCGTTGCCACCGCGTCGATGTATTGGCCGAAGCCGAGCGGCGCGAGGCGCTTCAGACGCGTCGTGGTCAGGCTCGGGAACGCATCGGCCGGGCCCATCACCACCGCGTTCGAATCGGTGGAATGGATGCCTTGATAGACGGACTGATACAGCGCGATGAAATTGGCATCGGTGTCGGTCCAGAACTCGTTGGGCTCCCACGTCACCTGATAGTAGTTCGCCGACTGGGTCGGGAAGTACGCCGCGCGAATCGCGCTCGATTCCGTGCCGACGCGGCTCATGTAGTTCTGGTAATACGAAAGGTTGGTCGGCACGCTCGTGTCGTCCTGGAACGCGCCGGTGCTGCTCGCCCAGGCAGGGATGCCGTCGAGACGGATCAGGCGCATCACGTTGCCGCTCTTGTAGAACGGATCGAGATTGTTCGTGGAAGGGTTGAAGGTGTTCGCGCCGTTCGGCTCCATCGTCGAAAGCTGGCGGTCGTCGATCGTCGACGAGATGCCGAGGTCGGCCAGCAGAGGGCCGTTGTCGTTCGCGCCCTGCATGCCGAAGCGGTGCTGGTCCTGATGCGCGTAGGTGACCGCAGGCACGACCTGAGACAGGTTCGGCAGCACACCGAAGGTCGCAATGCCGACCGGACGCGTGCCGGCCTGTGGCAGTTGGCCGCCGTTCTGCGCGAGTGTGCCCGTCGCGGCGAAATAGCCGGCGAGCGTCGAGGTGCAGTTGAGCGTGATGGTCTTCGAACCGCTCGGGACGGCGGTGCTGCCGCTCGCCGCCACTCGGCCGATGGTGTCCGTGACGGCCCAGTTCAGCGTGTCGGCATTCGGCACGTTGGTGCTGAAGGCGAGCTGGAAGGTGGTGCCGGAAGCGAAGATGCGTGTGCCGTCAGCACTCGGCGTGTCGGCGGAAATGGTGGCGCTGCCGGAGCCCGCCGAGACGGCCGGCGATGCACAACTGAGCGTCGCGACGGTGGTGCCCGCGCCGTTCACCGTGGCGGTGCCGCCGGTGCTGCTGTTGCCCGCCGCAGTCGAGTTGGACGAGCCGGAGCTGCCGTTGAGCTGGCTTGTTGCGTTGTTGCTGGCGCCGTTACCGCCGCCGCCACCACCGCAGCCCGCTAGCGCGAGAGAAAGTGTCGAAAGTAGGAGTAGTTGCGATTTCATCAATCTAACCAATGCGTTCTGTGAATATTCGCTTGCCTCTTCGCGCAAGGCGCGTAGGGAGACAGAGCAAACGTCGGGGTTCAATTGCAAGCCAGCCGATGACCGAGGCATCGACACTGGCCGTCCTGGATGCGCAACCATTCGGTCGCGCGAAGGTGTGATGCCTTCCCGGGTTGTCGGCCCCGAACGCATTTCTCTGCAGAGAAATTCTTATCGTACGAATCCATGCCACTCGTCATGGCGGATTTGGCGGAATCGGACGACCGGGGAAGGTGTGACGAATACAACGAACGTCTTGAGGAACAGCGCAATCCACATCGAAGTGCTTGAGTTCATCGCGCCATTCGATGAACTTTTTACTGTCCTGTAAGCAAGAAAGGCTCTGATGGGAAGAATCGACTGCAACAATACTCATTAGTATGTTTAAAAGAAGTAACGAGTCGTTACGTATGAACAATAAGGCAGTACTAATTGCATTGATCGCACCAAAAAATACGTATGAGGAGATTAGTCTTTGTCCGCCAAACAGAAATGGGGTCGAAAAGATTTGCAACGGATGCCTAACTATACGAATCGGGGTAAACCGCTGAGAAATGGGCGATAGCGCTCATTGCATAGCCGAAGGAGCCTTGCAGATGGCGGAAAAGTGCTGGGCCTTCGGTGTAACGTTTCCTCGCGATAGTGACTTCGCGGCGGAACTGTCGCTGTTTTACGGAGACGAGGCCGCGTCCCGCGAAAGGGGCGCGCCAGATGAACGATGATGGATGCCGACGGTTTTTGGGGGCGGTACTTGCTGGTCGGCTTGTCCATCCGCTGCGCAAAAAAGGCGGTTATCCAGAGAGATAAATCGTGAGAATTCTTCAGTTGGTTCATGCCCCGCGACTTTCCGGGGCAGAAGTACTTGTAAAAGGTCTCGCGATTCAACATCAGCGCGGCGGCCATGAGGTCTGTATAACGTCACTGCTTCCTCAGCAGGACGATTTCGTCGGCATTCGTGCGGAGCTGGAAGCCGCAGGCGTCACCTGCCTGTTCCCGACCAGCCGTCACGGCAGGGTGGGCAAATTGCTGCACCTGTATCGCGTGGTGCGCCAGTTCCGTCCCGACTTCATCGTGGCGCATGCCACGCTCGCCGCACTTTATGTGCGTCTTTTGCCCGTGCATACGCCGATCGCCTGGGTGATGCACTCCGGCGTCAATGACTTCGAGAACGGCGCGCTCAAGCAGGCGGAGCGCCTGCTGTCACGGCGGGCGAGAGCGATCATCGGCGTGTCGCAGCAAAATATCGACGACTACCTGCGAGAAATCGGCAAGCATCCGGCGATGGTCGTGATCCCGAATGGCGTGGACGCGTCGCTGTTCGCCGAAGACAGCAACCCATCCGTACCGGATATCGCCGTGCCTGCGAAGCAGATTGTTCAGCTAGGCCGCTATATAGAAGGGAAGAGTCAGCTGGACACGATCCGCGCGTTCGAGCGCGTCGTGCAGAGCGAGCCTGAAGCGCGCCTGCTGCTGTGCGGAGTCATCGAGGAGATTCCCTATTACGAGGCGGTGGTGTCGCTGGTTCATCAGCTTGGCCTCGACAGCCGCGTGACGGTATGCGGGCCGCGCCTGGATGTCGCCGCGATTCTTCGCTCGTCACGTGTCTTTGCGATGCCTTCGCGTTTCGAAGCGCAGAGCATCGGCTTTCTGGAGGCGCTCGCCTCGGGCATTCCTGTCGTGGCGAGCCGGATTCCGTCGTTCGGTTTTGCCAGTGGATTTGCCGGCGTTAGTCTCGTCGACACGGCCGATCCGGAGGCCTATGGCCGCGCCTTGCTCAAGGCGCTCGATATGCCGCGAGCGAACCGGCAACTGGCGGGATACACGTTGCACGACACGGCAGATCGCTACATGACGATCGCGCGCCAGTTCGTTCAGCCGCTGCGCGTGTCGACCTGAACCGCGTCGGGTCGACCGGCTGGCGCTACTGCGCCAACCGGTCGATCCGCACCGTCTCCGAGAATAGCCCCGGCAGTTCGCCGAGATCCAGGGCTGCGCCTAAAGCGAAACCATCGCCTACCGGATAGCGCGTCAGCGCCGGTGCGCCGCCGGTGAAATAGAAATCGCCGAGCGTGGCGTCGGTTCTTCGATAGAGCACGAGCGCCGCATTGCGTTTGTCCCGCACGAAAGCCGGAAAGACATCCGACCACGACATGCCACGCAATGTCGCCGCCTGGACCGGCACGGCGTTCGCGTCCGCTGTGTCGAGCGTGGCAATGTCGATCAACGCGTCCTCGTTCGTTCCGTCGAGATGCGGTGTCAAAAGAATCAGCGTATTGCTCGCTTTGCCGTGCACGGCCCCGACCGTCACTTTGACGAAGTCCGGTAGGAAACTCGCCGGCAATAGTTTGCGTTCGCCGATGGTCATGCGTGTGCCGTCATTGGAAATTGGCGTGAGTGCGAGCCGGCCGTCCGCACCATCCACCGCGACCAGCGACGTGCGTGAACCTGCAGTTTGGACTGGCAGAAGATTGGCGTTTTGCCGCAGCGTTTTTGCTTGCGCCATGAGTGTCGGCGCTGAGCCCGTCGAGCCTGTGGAAGACGCCGTCCAGAGGTCAAGCCCGCTATCGGCGCGTTTCTGTGCGATCAGCACGCCGGCACGTCCCATTCCGCCGAAGTCCGCCGCCACATATTGCTGCGTCAACGCAGGCCTGAACTCACGGCTCGTTTGAAGCCAGAGACGTGGAGCCTCGAAGCGCTCGCCTGTACTGCGAAGCAACCAGAACGCGGTGCCACCCTGGCGCGCGGTGATGACCATCAAGTCGGTCTTGCCGTCGCCGTCGAAATCGCCGAGCAGGAAGCGCGCGCTATCGAAGCACAGCTTGTCATCCGTGCAACTGGGCGCGGTGGCGCGGGGATCGAAAGGAACGAGGCCGGCGTACCAGAGCGCAGGAGGCGACGCTTTCACGAGCGACGCCGCATACACATTGAAGCCGGGTCCGTCGTGTTGTCGTTGCACGTAGACCGCGGCTTGCTCGCCCGTGCCGCCGATATCACCGACCATCGCGGTTGCGAGGCGCAAATCGGTCGCCTGGGTGCGCTGCTGGGTCGCCCACCGGTAGCGTGTGGTGAGCTGGGTGCAGCCACGCATGGTGAGCTTACCGTCGTTTTCGCCGAGGCAGTGCCGCAGCGGCGTATAAACGAGGCCAAAGTCCCACGGCGTCCAGCGCTGCGCCATGTCCCATTGATCGCAGGTCTCGGAGATCAGATAGCCGTCGCGTTCGGCGATGCATTGCGAAGTCGCGACGCTGACGAGTGCGGCGTTGCGCGCATTGCCGGGATAGACCGTCACGGGATCCCAGCGCCATTGTTGCGTGGACGAGCCCGTGCATGCGGCGAGTGTCGGCGCCTGGCCGCTGCCTGCGGAGGTCAGGCAGCGAGTTGCCGCCGCATTGAATAGCTGAATGGGATGCGATTGAAAATCGGCAATGCGGTGATCGCTGCGATCGGCGAAGGCATAGCGGCGCGCGACCCAGTTACCGTCCCACTGGAACTCGCCGAATACGTGCGAAAACTCGCTGCCGTCGACAGAAAAATAGCTGGCGACGATGTCGCGCTTGCGCTGAACTTCGGCCGCCGGCACATTGCCCGGCCAGTCGCCGGTCGGATAGGTGATGTGGTATTCGATCGGCACGCTTTTGTTCAGCGTCTGGGCGACGTGGCGCGTGATGCGCGCGGCGTAGATGTGATCGGGGTGCTCGAGAAACGGTACGGTGTCCGGATTGAGCGTGTAGATCTGCGACGCCCCGGCGAGTATCACTCTCAGTGTGGCCGACAGCGAGGCCCGATCGTATTGCACACGCACCGAACCGTCGGCGTTCATCGGATAGGTGGAAAGCGTGGCGCGCTGTTCCCACAGCAGGCCGAGCGGTTCGCGGCCGCCGCGCACGGCGCCGCCGGGCAGGCGGAATTCGAGCAGACGGACTTGCGGCTTGGCCTTCAGCACCATCTGATGCACCAGCTTGCCGGCGATCGGAATATTCGTTTCGATCCATTCGTCAGGCACCCCCGCCATGCGCGCGTACGCGAGCCGCGAGGCCCGCTCGCGGGTCTGCACGTAAGCGAAATCCGCACCGTTGGCGCCGCCGATCAGATGGACAGTGGTGATGCACCAGCCGGCGTCGAGCCGTTCGCTGATGGCGGGGTCGACAAAGAGCAGATCGTCGTCGAGGTGAGCGACGACTGTCACCAGCGTGCCGGCGCCGCAATCGGCCGCGCGCGCCGCGCCCGGAAAGAAAGCGAAAAAAAGTAGCGCTAGAAGAGCAATGGATGAATCGCGAACGAGCCTGGCTGCCGATGATCGCATGTCTGATTCGAGCCCTGACGGTGAGCTCGATCATACTGTACCGGCGTGAGTTGCCGCGTTGGCGAACTCACAGTAGATATCACTTTGCGCACCGGCAATGGGTTATGCAGGTGGCGGGGCTGTTGGCGCTAGCGGAAATAAGCCTTGGTGTTCTCGTGGACATCGGCGCGTGCGAGCAACTCCGAAGGTGTTAGCCAGAGATAGTCGCTGTGCTGGTCGAGCCGGCCGACCGAGATGGTGCTGGTGAACTGCAGACCATAGGCGAGCACGATGTAGTGCGTCGACACGTCAGGCTCGGCGGCGAAATTGTCTTTGTAATGGTGCTCGAAAACGCCCTCGAAGCGCGCGGTCGAGCGCGTGAGCCTGCCGATGCCCAATTCGGCGTCGGCAATGCGCGTGAACGCTGCGTCGAGTGTTTCGTCTTTGAGAATACGGCCGCCGGGAACGAACCATGTGCCGCGGGCAGGGCGATTGCGCCGATGGCCGATCAACACACGGCCATCGGCGTCGCTGACGATCAGATCGATCGCAACCAGCGGCGTCAGACGCACCACGTCCAGGAAATCGATTTCGGTCAGCATTCCATCTCCTGCAGGGTGCGCGTCGCGTTGAGCGCTGGGTGATCGTGAGGCGATGCGGAAGGCGCTAGTAGTCACCATGGTGCTCATCATCCCGGGTGAGACGGCTTGAGACATTCGCCAGCAGCAGTGCGACCAGAATCGCGCCGACCGTGGCGAAGACAAACGCCCCAACCATCCCGGCCAGCACCAGCATTGTCCATGCGAGGCCGTTCATTTCTCGGTTCCAGCGCGTTGATATGCATGCGAGGTAGTCTTCGTCTGGATTTTACGGGTGTAAGAAACCACTTGCCCTGTCACATCACGCCGAAGTATCGCCACGTCTCGACAGCAAGCGGTGCCTATCGAGGGGGCCACGGCGGCCGCTATGCGCACTCCGCGCCCTGCGCGGCACAGCTATCGAGGCACATAACCCTCCGGTGTCATGACCGCGTCTTTGAACACGCCGGCGTTGGCGGACACCACATAGATAGGCGTCGGCGACAGCTTGAGGTTCGCGACACCGTCGCGATACGGCAAGCTCGATGGGTTGCCCATCATGTCGAACACGGTGACTTCGCCTGACGTGCCGGGTGCGTCGACACGCAGACGATAATCCGCGCTCTGGCTCGCGCTGAAACCGGTTTTGGCATTCCACGCGTCGTTGTCATGCGTCCACAACGCCGTCACGATCTTGCCGCCGCCGAGCCGGCGGAACGCGTACGCGTAGACGCCTTTCGGCAGAGCTTTGAGCGGCCCGAGCGTATCCGTTCCGTCGATGATCCGCGTCATCGCCGCCACCGCGAGCGCGGCAGGTTTGGGGCTGATGCGCGCGGCGCCGTAGGCGCCAGTCGGATGATCGAGTTCGAAGAAGACCCCATAGCCGGGCGCCGCGTCCGGCATGTCCGCGAGGTAGAACACGTAGGTCATGTCCGCGCCTTCGCCGAGCAGGATGAGATGCGTGCGCGCCACAACCGCGGCTTGCGCATACAGCACGTTCGCACCCGGATAGTTCTTACCATAGGCCGCACCGATGTCGTAGCTGATGCCGGTTTCGGTGACGAACAGCGGTGCACCGGGTTTCAGGTATAGACGCAACTCGTGGCGAAGTGCGCGCATCGCGGCGGGCAGTGCTCCCGGCACGGTGCCCTGGTTGCCAGGGTCAGCGACACGTTCGGGCGGGTGCGATGGTGTCGTGCCGATGTCGTAATAGCCATGGATGGTCATGCCATCCATATAGCGGCCGATCCCGAGCGGACCGAGACGGCGCATTTTCTCGACATTGACTTGCACTGACGCGTACGTCACCCCCATCACTACGGCATGCGGGTCCGTCTGATGAATGCCCTCCCAAACCGCCTTATACATCGCGACGAAATTCGCGTCGGTATCGCGCCACGGCAGGCCGCCGTCGGCGTCCGGTTCCCATGTCACCTGATAGTAGTTGTCGCGCTGTTTGGGGAAGTAGGTCATCCGCGTGCGGTTGGACTCGGCGCCGACTTTGGCCATGTAGTCCTTCATTTGTGCGAGCGAGGTCGGCGCATAGCTGTGCGTCTCCTTGCCGGTCGAACTAGCCCACTGAGGAATACCGTCGAGCTGGATCAGACGCATGATGTCGCCGCGCCGGAAGTAGGGCAGCAACTGCTTGCTCGCGGGATCGAACGTGCCTGCGTTTTTCGGCTCTTCCATATACCAGTTGCGATTGTCGTTCGCCCACGAGAGGCCGAGCGCGGTATAGGCCGGCCGATAGCCGTCGCCATCGCAGCAATGCTGCCCGGGCGCAAGGTATGCAGTGCCCTGTCCGCCGAATCGGTGCAGGTCTTCGTAGGGAAAGCGAACGGCGGGCAACGCAGCGGAGGTGTCGGGCAGGACGCCGAAGGTGGCGATCCCCGCAGGACGTGTGCCACGCGATTCGAGCTGGCCATGTGCGCGTTCCAGCGAAGCGGAGACGGCGAAGTAGCCGGCAACGGTCGAGGCGCAACTGAGCGTCGACAGCGTGGCGCCCGCCGCAACGGGGAAGCGGCCGCTGGCACGCACGGCATTCCAGCTGTCGCGGATTTGCCAGTTGAGCGTGTCGTTTTGCGCAGGTCGTGTCGTGAAGACGAGTGCGAACGGTTTGTCTGCTGCGAACAGGCGCGTGCCGTCGCTCGGCGTGTCCGCTTCCAGCAGATCGCCGTTTGCGGCCGCGCGTACTTGTGAGGTGGGCGCGCCGCAGCGCAGACCCTGCCCGGGCGGCGCCTTTAATGAAGTGGATACCGTGGCCGCAGATTCCTGCGCGGCGGCAGGCGCTGTGTCTTTTTTCGCCGAGGCAGCGGCTTCAGCCTTGGCCGCCGTGCTCGAGTCAGTCGCAGTGACCGCAACTGCGCAGCGCTTCTCCACACCGGGTGCAGGATCGCCGAACACACCGTTATTGCAATCGGCGCTGGTCGTGAACGTCTTGATGACATGTTGTTCGACGGTGCCGTACAGCACGTCGCGCGTACCGTTGAACCGGCAGGTTCCATATTCCGCCGCGCAAGGTGTCCACTTTCTGCCGTCGACCGTCAGATCGGCATTGCTTGCGCTGTCAGGATCGGCTGAAGCCGCTGCCGCACTACACGAGGAGGCCGCCATGGCCAGCAGGATAAATACCGCCGCCGAAGCGGCAACGCGCAGCGCTAACCCGCGGGCGCCACAGGTGCCGGCGAGTGGTTGCAGCGCGCGATATTCACATACATCAGACATGTGTTCCCCGTGTCGTTCGACGCATAGGTTCCGGCCTGTTGTAACGATAAGGCGTCACCGGATTGCTAGTTGACCAGGCCAGACCCGCCTCAGACTACCTCGCGTTGCAATGTGTTGCGGAAACCGCATAGGCCATTTCCGCAATTCTATGGCGGAAACATACCGGCTCTCATCCGACAGAATCCGCCATTGGCCCGTCTATTGCCGGGCTGGCTAAAGTTGTCTTATTGCCGTGTTTCACGTTTGAAACATTAATCGTCATGTTTATATTCTCCAGATCCAATAACAACGAATTAAATAATTTTCTCTCTCGAAAAGTGCTTATATTGGATACTGTTTTATATGTCTCTGCCGACCAAATATATCGTCAGAAGAAAGCCCCGCGGGCATCCGGTAAGAACAATGACTGGTGCAAACAAGGGGGCTGCTCTCATTCTGGCGATGTGACGGAAAGAAGTCACTTCGAATCTGCAGAATGCCGGGCAGATCAAATTGCAACTCAAGCATTTCGAGTGGCGGTTGTATGTGCGCCAGCACACAAAAAATCACATTAATTAGCATTAGGATTCGCGGAATGTGAATTCATTCATATGCAGAATCGGCAATTAATTCGTTGAAAAATAGTAGCAGAGCAATTGTTCCGAAAATCACTGGCTGGCCACCATATTGAAACGCCAACATGTCTGCACTTTCGGTCATGGCGGCTAAATGCTTGATTGCGGATGGCTATGATGCACTGCACAGAGCATTCCTCTGTGTGGGCGTTCAAGGTTGAAAAGTAGATCCGTTTTCTGTTGAGAGGATGACTATGACCTGCGCGAGTCTCGAGTCTGCCATGTTGCGCTGGGTGCACGCACCGAACAAAGGTATGCGTCGCATCGCAATCCTGATGTTCAACGACTGCTCGCTGCAGGGCGCGGGCGTGGTTGCGGAAGTGTTTCAGGCTGCTAACGAACTGGCATCGTCCGGATCCGGTGGCTGGTTGTATGACGTTTCCTTCCTGTCGGCCGACGGCGGCATGGTGACTTCGTCATCGGCACTGCGGGTCTGGACCGACGGGCTCGACGCGCGCCATTACGGCGGCTTCGACGCGTTGTATGTGGCCGGCGGCAAAGGCGCATTCGCCGCAGCCGGCGACGAGCGGCTGATCGCCTGGTTACGGCGTGTGCGCCGCAACACGGGCATGATCCGGCCGATCGCGGAAGGGCGCGCATTGCTCGAAGCAGCCTATGTGCCGGACAGCAAGGAAAGCGGCGAATTTCACCAGCCGCAGTCGATGTCGTCGCGCCAGACCGAGCAGAACGGCGACGCGGGTGACCGGCTTGAATCGATGAGAAGCGCGCTCGCCATGATCAAGCGCGATCTCGGCGGCGCGACCGCCCGCACGGTGGCCGAGCGTCTGCTTGCCGATTCGTGCTCGAACCTCGCACCGCTGCTTGGCGAAGACGGCGGCTTGAGTCCCGGCGACAAAGTGCGCGCGGCGGCTCGCTGGCTGCAAGAGAATTGCCAGCAATCGATTTCGATTGCCGATGCGGCTCAGTTCGCCGCGATGAGCGAGCGCAACTTCCTGCGCCGCTTCAAGATGGAAATGGGTATCACGCCCTCGAGTTTCCTGTTGCATGAGCGCCTTGCGGTGACCTGCAGCCTGCTGACCGAGTCGGAATTGCCGGTGGACAAGATTGCCCGGCGTACCGGCATGGGTAACGGTGACCGCCTCGCGAAGGTTTTCCGTAAGCGGATGAGGATTTCCCCGACTGAGTTCCGGATTCAAAGCCGCCGCATGGTCGGCGGATAGCGCGCGCCGCGAACCGCGCTGAGCGCGCCCAACACGTAGTCGTCTCGTACCGCGCTCCGGTAAGTATTTCCTTGATCTCAAAAAATTATAAGGAATCCGAATATGTTGACTAAGGGAGTTGTGAACGCTGCGTCGGCGAACCCGGACGGTGCCAATGCCGGGACCGCCGGTGCGCATTGCGCGCGCATCGTCCCGGTCATTCTTGCCGGCGGCTCGGGCACGCGGCTGTGGCCGGTGTCGCGCGAAAACTATCCGAAGCAGCTGATCGACGTGGTCGGCTCAGACTCGCTGTTGCAGGCGACTGCGCGGCGTATGGACGGCTTTCCCGCCGGCTGGAACGTGGACGCGTCGCCGATCATCGTGTGCGGCGAAGAACACCGGTTTGTGATTTCCGAGCAGCTTCTGGAAAACGGCGTGAACGCGCGTCTGATCGTCGAGCCTGCGCGGCGCGATACGGCGCCGGCGTTGACGCTCGCGGCGTCGCTCGCGTGCGCGGACGGCGACGACGCGATTCTCATCGTGATGCCAGCCGACCATTCGATTGCGGATGTGCCGGCGTTGCAAGGCGCGCTGGAGCGTGCGGCCAGGTATGCGGAGCGCGGTTTGATCGCCACGCTGGGTGTGCCGCCCACGCGCCCCGATACGGGCTTCGGCTATATCCGTATCGGCGCGGAATTGCCCGATGGAGGTTATGCAATCGACGGCTTCGTCGAGAAGCCGGCCGAGGAAATTGCCGCGCAGTACGTCGCTGCAGGCACGTATTGGTGGAACGCAGGGATCTTCGTCGTGCGGGCACGCGTGTGGCTCGATACGCTGCAACGCCTGCAGCCGGAGATGCACGCAGCCTGCGAACGCGCATTCGCGAACGGCCGAAGCGAAGGCGCGTATTTCCGTCCGCTGGTGGACGCATTCCTGAGTTCGCCCGCTGACTCGATCGACTATGCCGTGATGGAGCGCCTCACTGACGTGAGCGACGTGAGTGACGCGAGTGACGCGAGTGACGCGAACCCCACGGACGAAACGGCCGCGAACTTGCAAGAGTCCAGCGTGAATCCATCAGGCGTCGTTGTTCGGCTCGATGCAGGCTGGTCGGATCTCGGTTCCTGGGACGCCGTCTGGGCCGCAATGGATAAGGACGCCAACGGCAACGCCGGGCGCGGCCGCGTGACGTTCGAAGGCGCGGTGTCGAGCTATGCGCATTCCGAAGGCCGGCTTGTCGCCTGTGTGGGCACGACCAATGTGGTGGTCGTCGAAACAGCCGACGCCGTGCTGGTGGTCGACCGCTCACATGTGCAGGACGTCAAGGGCCTGGTGTCGCGCATCAAGGCGCAACACGCTCCCGAGGCCGATGCGCATCGCAAGGTGCGGCGCCCTTGGGGCTTCTACGATTCCATCGACCACGGTGAACGCTTCCAGGTGAAGCGCATCGTCGTCACGCCGGGCGCGAAGCTTTCGCTGCAACTGCATCACCACCGCGCCGAACACTGGGTCGTCGTGCGTGGCACGGCGCTCGTCACGCGCGGAGAAGAGCAGTTCCTGCTGAGCGAAAACGAGTCGACCTACATTCCACTCGGCACGCGTCACCGGCTCGAAAACCCGGGGAAAGTACCGCTCGAAATCATTGAAATCCAGTCAGGCACCTATCTCGGTGAAGACGACATTGTGAGGTTCAACGACAACTACGGCCGCTGCTCCTAACAGCGCCCCCGGAATCATGTGTGGAAAAGAACGAACGGCAAGAACGAGGTAAGCAAAATGCGCAAGTTTCAGGATTTGCTCGCGCGAGTTTTCGATGTCGCGTTGGTACTGGTGGGTGCGGCGGTGGCGTCGCAGATCCGCTTTGATTACCTCGCTCAATCAGGGTTCTATTGGGCGCTCGTGATGTTTTCCGCCGCCTTTGCGCTGGCCACCTTTCCAGCGTTCGGCGTGTATGAATCATGGCGCGGCCGTTCCAAGCTCTCATTGGCCG
Source organism: Paraburkholderia sp. SECH2 (assembly GCF_030464795.1). Lineage (NCBI taxonomy): Bacteria > Pseudomonadati > Pseudomonadota > Betaproteobacteria > Burkholderiales > Burkholderiaceae > Paraburkholderia > Paraburkholderia sp. SECH2. The sequence goes on along the minus strand of NZ_JALPRH010000018.1, from coordinate 147,816 downwards.
GGCAGGTGTCGCTTGCGTGGTTGATGGTGCAGGGCAGCGCGCTTGTGCTGATGTATTCGCTGCATCGCATCGACTTCGTCTCGCGGCTGTGGTTCTCGTATTGGACGGCGGTGACGGGCGGCCTGTTGATCGCTGACCGGCTGATCATGCATGCGGTGCTGGCGCGTGCGCGCAGTGCCGGTCTGAATCTGCATCAGGTTGCGATCGTCGGTAGCGGCTCGCAGTGCGATGCGATCATCCGCAGGATCGATTCGGCGCCCGGCACAGGCTTTCGCGCGACGGCCGTCTACAACACGCGCCCTGACGTGTCTGCTGTGACCAGCCCGCGGGTACCTGTCTGCGAGACGGTGGATGCGCTTGCCGACTACATTCGCACCAACGATGTGCACGAACTCTGGCTCATGTTGTCGCTCACCGAAGAGCCGCTGATCTGCAAGCTGATCAACGAGTTCCGCGACGATCTGGTGAATATCCGCTTCATGCCCGACGTGCGCAGCATCGCATTGTTCGATGGCAGCGGCGTGATCGATCTGCTCGGCATGCCGGCGATCAACCTGGTCGCCTCGCCGCTGTCAGCCAGTTCGATGCTGAAGAAGGAAATCTTCGACCGCCTGTTCGCCGCTTCGGCGTTGATTGGCCTCGCGCCGATCCTGCTCGCCATAGCGATCGCGGTGAAGCTCTCGTCGCGCGGCCCGGTTCTCTTCAAGCAGAAGCGCAAAGGCGCGGACGGCCACGTTTTCACGATCTACAAATTCCGCTCGATGCGACTGCATGCCGAGCCGAAGGGCACGCTCAAACAGGCGACGCGCGACGATCCGCGCGTCACGCGCGTCGGTGCATTTCTACGCCGCACGAGCCTCGACGAACTGCCGCAATTCTTCAACGTGTTGCGTGGCGACATGTCGGTCGTTGGACCGCGTCCCCATGCACTCGAGCACGACGACCTCTATCAGAAAGTGGTCGCCGGCTACATCAATCGCTATCGGATCAAGCCGGGCATTACAGGCTGGGCGCAGATCAACGGCTTTCGTGGCGAAACCGACCGCATCGAGAAGATGGAGCGTCGCGTCGAACATGACCTGTACTACCTGGGGCATTGGTCGTTCGCACTCGACATGCGGATTATCGGCGCGACGATCGTTGCCGGACTGGCGCATCGAAACGCTTACTAAGTACTAAGTAGTTAACAAGCACGCTGGGCTCTACCTCCCCCGAGGACAGTCCCTGGCGCAAGGAGGAAACACCATGAGCTCGCTTGGTATACGCACGGGAAGTCTCGTGATTTTCACAGTTGCAACAGTGCTTTCCGGATGCGGAATCGTACCGGGTCAACAGATGATTACCCCAGCCGCGGTTCAGGACACGGGTGGGGACTACAGCACGGAAGCGTCGCAGCAACAGCAGATTCCGATTACCGACATCAACCTCGCGCTGCTGCGCAAGATGAACGCGACGCAGACGGCCACGACGCTGCCGCCGCAGACAACCGCGTTGTTCGGCAAACCGACCTCTTACAAGGTCGGCCCGGGCGACGTGCTGCAGATCGTCGTGTGGGACCACCCGGAGCTCGCCGCCGCGCTGGGCCAGCCCGCGCAGAACGCGAAGACGTCGGACGCCGCGCCCGGTTTTCTGATCGACGAAAACGGCGACGTGCAGTTTCCGTATGCAGGCACGGTGCACGTTGCCGGCAAAGACGTCGGGACGATCCAGAAGGATCTGCACAAGCGTCTGAGCAACGTGTATCAGAAGCCTGAGGTGACGGTACGGGTGGCCTCGTTCCGCAACGCGCAGGTTTATGTCGACGGTGAAGTGCGCACTCCTGGCGCGCAGTCGGTCACGGACATTCCGTTGTCGTTGACGAGCGTGATCAACCAGGGCGGCGGCTTCAGCCCGAATGCGGATCGCAGCCGCGTTGAGCTGATCCGCAACGGCGTGACGTATCCGCTCAACGTGGACGACCTGATCAAGCGCGGCCGCAATCCGTCGGACATCTATCTGCAAGCGGGTGACATCGTACGGGTGGCTTCGCGCGAAGACAGCGGCGTGTATGTGATGGGCGAAGTCAACAAGCCGGCGACGATCCTGCCGATGCGTAACGGCACGCTGACGCTTTCGCAGGCCATTTCCGATAGCGGCAGCTTCGACTCGAACACGGCGGCGGCCAGACAGCTGTTCGTGATCCGCAATTCGACCAGCGAATCGCCGCAGGTCTACCACCTCGATGCGACCTCGCCGGTGTCCATGATCCTCGCCAATCAGTTCGAGCTTCAACCGAAGGACGTCGTGTATGTCGGTCAAGGCGGCCTGGTCCGCTTCAACCGTGTGCTGAACCTGCTGCTGCCGGCGATCAATGCGGCTGTAACGGGTGCCGTTCTTGCGAAATAACAACCGTGCAACGTGACCATGAACCGCCGGGCTTTGTTGGGTGAACAAAATGGCAATTAATTTCGAAAACCGCTATACCGACGTGTCCGGACCGGACGAGCTGCACCTGTCGGACTATCTGCGCACGATCGTGAGAGGTTGGCGCACGATCGTGATGGTGACGCTGATCGCACTCGCGCTGGGGTGCGCGTATGCGTTCCTTGCGCCGCCGACTTACCGCGCAGATGTGCTGTTCCACGTCGAGGACAAGACAGCCAATGCCAATGCGAACGGCAAGGATTCCTTGCCGCCGCTCACCGGCATGTTCGACACCAAGCCCTCGACGGCGGCGGAGATCGAGTTGCTGAAGTCGCGTCTCGTCACCGAGGAAACGGTCAAGAATCTGCACCTCGATATCACGGCTTCGCCGCGTTATATGCCGTTCATCGGCGGGATGATCGCGGGCCTGGTGAACGGGCAGTGGGGCTTCAAGTTGCCGTCATTCATCAACGTGTCGGGCTTCGCATGGGGTAACGAGAGCATTGCCGTGTCGCGTTTCGACACGTCGAAGGACTATTACGACACGACCTTCACGCTGATTGCGGGCGATGCGGGTTCGTACGTGCTGCGCGACAAGAACGGTATCGCGATTCTCTCCGGCCACGTCGGCGAGACCGTGCAAACCGACACCGCCGACGGCCCGATCGCGTTGCATGTCGACAAGCTGGTCGGCGAGCCTGGCGCGCGTTTCGAGCTGCAGCGCGCCTCGACGCTGGGCACCGTGGACCGCTTGCAAAAGGCGCTCGTGGTGGCCGAAACCACGCTGCAGTCCGGCGTGATTCGCACCAGCCTCGAAGGCGGCGACCCTGCGCTGACCGCGGCGATCGTCAACAGTATGGCGCGCGAATTCGTGCGTCAGGATGTGGAAAGCCGTTCAACCGAAGCGGAGCACATGCTGGCCTTCCTCGATCAGCAATTGCCTGGCTTGCGCAAGGAACTCGACGACGCCGAGCAACGCTACAACAAGTTCCGTAACGCGCACGGCACGGTCGATCTCGGTGAAGAAAGCCGTCTGTTGCTTCAACAGGTCGTCGATAACAAGACGAAGCTGCTTGATCTGCAGCAGCAACGCGCGGAGATGTCGCAGCGCTTCACGGCGAATCACCCGGCAGTAGCCGCGCTCGATGCACAGATCGCGGCGTTGCAGGGCGCAGCTGCCACCATGAACCGCAGCGTGGCCGTGATGCCGGATACCGAGCAGACCGCATTGCGTCTGCTGCGCGACGTGCACGTCGACACGGAGCTCTATACCAATCTGTTGAATAGCGCGCAGCAACTGCGGGTGGCGAAAGCCGGCCAGGTGGGCAACGTGCGGGTGGTGGACTTCGCCGAAACGCCGGACGAGCCGGTGCGCCCGAAGCGCGTGCTGGCGATCCTGATCTCGCTTGGCGGCGGCTTGCTGATCGGCATCATGCTGACCTTCTTCAAGCGCGCGATGTACGGCGGCGTGGAACGTCCGGACGAGCTCGAAGCGGTGCTCGGCGTGCCGGTGTTCGCGATCGTGCCGCGCAGCCAGACGCAGCTGCGTTTGCAGGAAAACGTCATGCTGCGCCGCCGCGGGCTACATGTGCTCGCACAGCAGGCGCCAGAAGACATCGCTGTGGAAGGCGTGCGCAATCTGCGGACCTCGTTGCAGTTGTCGCTCGATCATGCTGAGAACAACGTCGTGATGATCACGGGTTCGCGGCCCGATACCGGCAAGTCGTTCCTGTCGGTGAATCTGGCGGCGCTGGTGGCGTCCGCGAACAAACGGGTGCTGATCATAGACGGCGACATGCGGCGCGGCGACGTCCATTCGCATTTCGGCATCGCGCATCAGCCGGGGCTCTCGGACGTGCTGAGCGGTGGCGATCTCGCGTCGATGGTCCAGCGCGACGTGCTGCCAGGACTCGACGTGCTCGCCAAGGGCACGCTGCCCTCGCATCCGTCTGAGTTGCTGATGAGCAAGCGTTTCCAAACGATGCTCGACGAGTTGAAGTCGCATTACGACATCGTGATTGTCGACACACCGCCGGTGCTTGCCGTGACCGACTCGACGGTGATCGGCAAGTACGCGGGCACGACGCTGCTGGTGGTGCGCCATGGCCGCCATCCGCTGAACGAGATTGCTGAGACGGCCAAGCGGCTGCTCAACGGCGGCGTATCGCTCAAGGGCGTGCTGTTGACCGATGTGCCTCAGGAAGGGGCATTCCTCGGTTCCGGCTATCAAGGCGGTTATTACGGATACGACAGCATTGCGGGTTGATGTGACGGCCCCAATGACGGGGCCGCTCATTCAATCGTGATGTTGCACTGGCATTGCAAAGTTCAACGAAAGGAGGGGTTCATGAAACGCAAGGTCGCGCTGATCACCGGCATTACTGGACAGGACGGGTCGTATCTTGCCGAGCTGCTGCTCGCCAAGGATTACGACGTACACGGCATCAAACGCAGGTCATCGCTGTTCAATACGGACCGGATCGATCATCTCTATCGCGACCCGCACGATCCCGACCAGCGACTCTTCCTGCATCACGCCGACCTGACCGACTCGACCAGCATTCTGCGCGTGATTCAGCGTGTGGAGCCCGATGAGATCTACAACCTCGCGGCGCAGAGCCACGTGGCGGTTTCGTTCGAGGAACCGGAATACACCGCTAACGCGGACGGCCTCGGCGCGTTGCGGATTCTGGAAGCGATCCGCATTCTTGGGCTTCAGCACAAGACGCGTTTCTATCAGGCCTCGACCTCGGAGCTGTACGGCCTCGTGCAGCAGGTGCCGCAGTCCGAGACCACGCCGTTCTATCCGCGCAGTCCGTACGCGGTCGCCAAGCTGTTTGCGTACTGGACCACGGTCAATTATCGCGAAGCGTACGGGCTCTATGCCTGCAACGGGATTCTGTTCAATCACGAATCGCCGGTGCGCGGCGAGACCTTCGTGACGCGCAAGATCACGCGCGCTGTGGCCCGCATCGCGGTGGGCATGCAGAAGACCTTGTATCTCGGCAATCTGTCGGCGTTGCGCGACTGGGGTCATGCGCGTGACTACGTCGAGATGCAATGGCGCATGCTGCAACAGGAACGGCCAGAGGATTACGTCATCGCCACCGGCGTGCAGTACAGCGTGCGTGAGTTCGTTAAGCATGCCGCCGCTGAGTTGGGCGTCACCGTGCGTTTCGAAGGCACCGGTGTGGACGAAGTCGGCATTGTCGAAAAGGTGGAAGGGCGCGAGATCAAGATGTCGCCCGGCGATGTGATCGTGCGAGTCGATCCGCGCTACTTCCGGCCCGCCGAAGTCGAGACGCTGCTGGGCGATCCGTCGAAAGCCCATGCGCAGCTCGGCTGGAAGCCGACCACGCCATTCAGTGCGCTCGTCAAGGAAATGGTGCGGTCCGACTATCAGATTGCGAGACGTGACGCACTTGTCACGCTGGCCGGTTTCACGGCACTGGAACATCACGAGTAACGGCGATGAATAAACAAGCACGCATCTTCGTGGCGGGCCACCGTGGCATGGTCGGCTCTGCGCTGGTCCGGCGGCTCAATGCCGAGGGTTATCACAACGTCATCACACGCTCGAGAGCTGAGCTCGATCTCAAGGATCAGGCTGCCGTGAACGGCTTCTTCGAGCGGGAAAAGATCGACGTAGTGCTGCTCGCGGCCGCGCGCGTGGGCGGCATTCTCGCCAATGCGTCGCAGCCGGGTGAGTTCATCTATGAAAACCTCGTGATCGAAACCAACGTGATTCACGCTGCGTTTCGCGCGCAGGTAGAGCGGCTGGTGTTCTTCGGTTCGTCGTGCATTTATCCGAAGCAATGTCCGCAGCCGATCCGCGAGGAGTATCTGTTGACCTCGCCGCTCGAGCCGACCAACGACGCTTACGCGATTGCGAAGATCGCCGGCCTCAAGCTGTGCGAGGCGTACAACCGCGAATACAACACCCAGTACGTCTCGTTGATGCCGACCAATCTGTACGGCCCCAACGACAACTACGACCTGAACAGCAGCCATGTTTTGCCGGCTCTGCTCAGGAAGGCGCACGAAGCGAAGGTGAACGGCTCCGCGACCTTGACGGTGTGGGGCTCGGGCACGCCGCGCCGCGAGTTTCTGCATGTCGACGATCTCGCTGCGGCGACGCTCTTCGTACTCGAACACAACGTGACAGAAGGCCTGTTCAACGTCGGAGTGGGTGAAGACCTGTCGATTCGCGAGCTGGCCGAATGCATCTGCAAGGTGACCGGCTTCGAGGGTGAACTCGTGTTCGACGCGTCCAAACCCGACGGCACGCCGCGCAAGCTGCTGGACGTATCGCGGCTCGCGCAAATGGGTTGGCACGCGACCATCGGCCTCGAAGAGGGCATCACGTCCACGTATCGGGAATTCGTTGAATTACACGCCGGCTCGACCGCCGCCGCCGTCATGCACGTTTAGGCGCGCATTGAAGGGCTGCTGGGCGCGATTCCGGCAATGAGGAAGCGCGTGGAGCGTTTCGCACGAATAGCGTGCAACGCACACAGGGACGATTTTCGAGGAGTGGCATAAAAATGACTGCGTCAGTCACGATCTTCCACAACGTCGTATGGTCGCGTCACAAGGGTGTCGTGTTTTCCGCCTTGCATAAGATCTCGGCATCCGGCGCGATTCGCTACTCGATGGTGCAGATTGCGGATACGGAGCACGACCGGGTTGGTTTTTCGGACGTCGACTATTCCTACCATCGCTATCCGATGCAGAAGCTGTTCGACGGTTGCTACGAAGATGTGCCGACGATGAAGATGATCGCGCGGCTCACGTGGGAAGTGTTGCGGACGAAGTCGGATCTGATCGTCCTGCCGGGCTACCACCGTCCGGAATACTGGGCGATGCTGGCGGCATGCATCGTGACCGGCAAGCGGCGCGCGGTGTTCTGCGATTCGACCGCGCGCGACCGGCCTAAAAAATTGCTGACGTCGATTCCGAAGCGCGTGTTCTTTTCACTCTGTGATGGCTATTTCGGTTTCGGCGAACGTAGCCGCGAGTATCTCGAGTCACTCGGCGCGAAGCGCGACAAGATTTTCGTGCCGTGCCAGGCCGCGGCAATGCCTGGATCGTTTTCGCCGGAACGCGCATTGGTCGAGCGTGTCGCAGCACGGGCGGGTAATCAACCAGTGTTTCTGTACGTAGGCCGTCTCTCGGAAGAGAAGGGTATCGGCACGCTGATCGAGGCGTTTGCCGGCTTGCGGCGCCGCATTCCGGCAGCAAAGTTGCGCATTGTCGGCACGGGGCCGATGGCGGACGCGCTGCAAGCGAAGGTGGCCGATCTGGAACTGGGCGACGCCGTCACTTTCGCCGGCAGTTTGCAGGACGAGCCGCTCACTCGCGAATATTACGGCGCGACCTGCATGGTGCTGCCGAGCTATAGCGAACCGTGGGGACTCGTCGTCAACGAGGCGCTCGCGCATGGTTGCCCCGCGGTGGTCAGCGAGAGTTGCGGTTGTGTGCCGGAACTGGTGATCGATGGCGTGAGCGGCTATGCATTTACGGCAGGCGATGTCGCCGGATTGCAGCGCACGATGCTCAAGGCGATGGAGGCATTCGCCGACGCCGGCGGCACCGCACACCGTTGCATGGATGTGATTCGCCGTTTCGATCCACCTTCTGCCGCCGCCAATATCGCGCGTGGCTGCGCGCTGATGCTGAGCGACTGAGGCGCCTCACGGCCCCGTCGCACATGCGAAGCTCTAACCCGTCCTGGCAGCTCCAATGAAGATCCTGATCTACGGCATCAACTACGCGCCCGAACTGACGGGGGTGGGTAAGTACACCGCAGAGATGGCCGTGCTTCTGGCGAGGCGTGGCCACGAGGTTCGCGTGGTGTGCGCGCCCCCTTATTACCCTGAGTGGCGCGTGGCGGCGGACTATGTGTCATGGCGGTATCAGCACGAAACGCGCGACGGCGTGACGATCTGGCGCGCGCCGCTATGGGTGCCGGCGCGTCCGAGCGGGCTGAAGCGGATGCTGCATCTGGCGAGCTTCGCGGTGAGTTCGTTGCCGCTGCTCGCCCGGCAGATGCTATGGCGCCCCGATGCCGCGATGCTGATCGCACCGACCCTGATGTGCGCGCCCGCTACGCTGGCGCTCGCGCGTCTCGCGGGCGCGAGTACGTGGCTGCATATTCAGGACTTCGAGGTCGATGCCGCTTTCGATCTGGGTCTTCTGAAAAGCTCGCTCGCAGCACGCGTGGCGCGCTGGATCGAAAGCACGCTGCTGCGCCGCTTCGATACCGTGTCGTCGATTACGCCGCAGATGAGTGCGCGCGCGGTGGTCAAGGGCGTTAAGCCTTCGCGGGTTGTGTGTCTGCCCAATTGGGTCGACGTATCGACCATCTTTCCGCTGACGCGCGCGAGCGACTATCGGCGCCTGCTGGGCATTCCGGCCGGCCAGAAAGTGGTGCTGTACTCGGGCAACATGGGCGCGAAACAGGGTATCGAAACGCTCGCCGATGCGGCGGCGTCGCTCGCCGCACGTACCGACCTCACCTTCGTTTTCTGCGGGAGCGGCGCGGCGAAAGAGAGTTTGCTCCAGCGCTGCGCAGGATTGACGAACTGCGTGTTCATTCCGCTGCAACCCGTGGAACGTTTGAACGAGTTGCTTAATCTCGCCGACATTCATGTGCTGCCGCAACGTGGCGATGCCGCGGATCTGGTGATGCCTTCGAAGCTCACCGGCATGTTCGCAAGCGGGCGCGCAGTGGTGGCGATGGCGCGGCGCGGCACGGCTCTCTACGACGCAGTGGTGCCACGCGGCGTGATCGTGCCGCCGGATAACGTCAAGGCGTTGGCGGCAGCGATCACGGTGCTGGCAAGCGATCCCGAACGCCGTGCGGCGCTGGGTAAGGCGGCACGCGATTATGCGGAGCGCGCGCTATCGCCGGAGTCGACGATCGGTACCTTCGAAGCGCGGCTCGCGACCCTGATTTGTGACACATGTGGCACGAATGCGCGTGGCAAGCATACGAACGTGGAGACGCCGTATTTCGGCGGCCCGAGGCCGTCAGCCACGGTGGCCCGGCGGCGCAAGCCGACTACAACGGAGGAAGCCGCGCCGGATTGATCCGGCACGCGGCCATCTCATGAATGCGATATCACCACGGGGATTTGTAGACGGCGTGCTTGCCCGCATCGAACGGATCGGCGTAAGTGGTTTTCGCCGCGCCATCGGGCATCAGGCGCTCGGCTGCATTCGTACCGCCCGGCTGGCCGGCCACGCGCACCTTACCGTTGCCGGCGGCCTGCGCCTTGTTGGGCTGCTTGCGCACGGCAGGCTGCGCTCCGCCCAGCACCGTCATGCGTTGTTCGTCGAGCAGGGCTGCCTGCTGGGCGTCGGCGGTATTGCCTTGCTGCGCGTCTGGCGAGCCGTAGTCGCGTGGAGCGCCGAGCAACTGCGTTTCGCTGTTGCGATTCGCCGCCCGCGGCTTGGCGCGCGCTGCAGGAGCGGGGGTGCCGTAGCTGGTCGCAGCGGTAGCGGCAAGAGCCGGTGCAGCGGGCGCGGGCGCTGCTGCGTTCTGCGCGAGCGCCGGTACGGCATAGGTCGCGATGGCGAGAAGCAGAGCGGGTGTTATGTGCCGGAACGGAATGGTCATCGGATGCCCCAGGAAGATGCGGTCGCAATAGAGCTATCGTGCGCCAACCGGTACGCGTGCAGCCGCCAAAACGCTTGCTCGTACGGCCATGAAGGCGGGTTCAGTAAGGAGTCGAAACATAATGTAAGCGTGATGCGCGGGTATGTCGATTGCCGTTCGTGGACTGGAGAAATCTGATGGGTAACGCTGCCGACGATCCGCAGATCGGGCGTATGCCGGAAGTCGAAGGCGTTCGCGAGGATGGCCGTGTCATCGATCTCAGTCTGGCTGGAAAGGGGAACTATCGCGCGAAGCGCGGCGCCCTGATCGAGCTCATCTGGTTTGTCGTGGAAGCCTGCCTCATCAACAACAAACTGCTGCCGCTCTCGTCGGTCCGCGTTGCGCTATTACGCCTCTTCGGCGCGAAGATCGGCACGGGTTGCCGCTTCGTGCATCCATTGCGCGTGAAGTCGCCGTGGAACCTGGAGGTAGGGGATAACTGCTGGTTCGGCGTCGACGTCTGGATCTACAACCAGGCGCTAATCCGCATCGGCTCGAATGTCTGCATTTCCCAGGGGACGTTCCTCAGTGCCGGCTCTCACGATATGAGCACGACGATGGATCTGCGCGTCGCGCCGATCGTCATCGAGGACGGTGTCTGGATCACGTCGAAATGTGTTGTGCAGATGGGTGTGACGATCGGCCGGTCGGCCGTAGTGACGCCCTTGTCTGTCGTGCATCGTTCGCTTGATCCAGAGGGTGTGTATGGCGGAAATCCATGTCGTTTTATCCGGAACCGTTTCGATTCCGTGACCTGAAGCACAGAGAGAGAACCGCAGCGTTTGTACGCTGAGGAGGCCAGGTCGTTGACAAGCCGGAATGTCGATCGATGCCTTTGATCGACACCTGCGGCGACGCCGGAGATGCGTTCGGCAACGACGTGTGCGTGGTTTGCTTGCCAGCCCCGGTTGGATAAGTAGCCGGTTTGACGCACTCAGACATGCATGAAGAAGATGGGAGTAGGGATGTTCATCGATACTCGCACTGTTGAACACAATACGGTCATTGAAACGACGGTCTGCATCATCGGCGGAGGTGTGGCCGGCATTACGCTTGCGTTGGAGATGTCGAGGGCCGGGGTCGACACCTGCATGCTCGAAAGCGGGGGCTTCGGGCCTGATGACGAAACCCGCGACCTCTATCGCGGCGAAAACGTCGGACTTCCCTATTCGTTCGCGGACGGCTCGCGCAGCCGTTATTTCGGCGGCAGCAGCAACTGCTGGGGCGGCTGGTGCCGCCCGCTGGATCCGTGGGACTTCGACAAACGCGACTGGATTCCGCACAGCGGCTGGCCGTTCGGACTCGACGAACTGGCGCCGTATTACGCGCGTACGCACGAACTGCTGAAGCTCGGCCCGCAGAATTTCGACCCCGCCTACTGGGAGCGCGAGATCGGACGCCATGACGTGCGCCGCATACCGCTCGCGACCGGCGATATGCGCGATACCGTCGCGCAATTCAGCCCTCCTGTGCGTTTCGGCAAGGCCTATCGCGACGAGCTCTCGCGCTCGGCGCGGGTGCGGGTGTTTTTGTATGCGAATGTGCAGAATATCGACGCCGACGCTGATGGCACGTCTGTTTCGCGGCTTCAGGTGGCGACCATCAGCGGACGCAAGATGACGGTGACGGCGAGGATTTTCGTGCTCGCCACGGGCGGCATCGAGAACGCGCGGCTTCTGCTTGCTTCGAACAACGTGCAGGCGGCGGGCCTCGGCAATGCCAACGATCTGGTGGGCCGCTACTTCATGGATCATCCACGGATGATGTCCGGCAAGGTGCGTTTTCGTCCGGGCAACGCGCGCAATAAGCTATACGACATCAAGTATCACTACCAGAATGCCGCGGTGTCCGCGCACGGCACGAAGATCTCTTCACAGTTCGCGCCGAAGCAGGAGTTGATGGAACGCGAGAAGCTGCTGAATTCGCGCGTGTGGCTCTATTCGCGCTGGTACGGCGAAGGAACGGCAGGGTCCGAAGCGCTGATCCACTGCAAGGAAGCGCTGTTGCAGAAGGACCAGCCGGGCCGCAGCCTGAAAACCGATGTCGCGACGATGATCGCGCATCCGTTGCACACCGTAGGCTACGGTTTGACGCGGCTGTTGCAATGGCCCGCGTTGATCACGGACGTGACCTTGCAGGCGATCGTCGAAGCGGTGCCCGATCCCGATAGCCGGGTCACGTTGTCGGCCGACAAACGCGACCGGTTCGGCATGCCGCGCGTGAAGGTGGAGTGGCGTCTGGGCGAACAGGTGCAACGCACCTTCGACAAAACGTTTGCGTTGCTCGCGCTGGAGTTGCAGATGGCGGGCATTGCTGATGTCGAACTCGACGCGCCGCTCGAAGGCCGCCGTTGGCCGGCAAAGCTGGAGGGCACGTGGCATCACATGGGCACTACGCGCATGCACGATTCGCCACGCGAAGGTGTGGTCGATCGCGATTGCAAAGTGCACGGCATGAGCAATTTTTATGTGGCGGGCAGCTCGGTGTTTCCAACCGTCGGCGCGAACTTTCCGACCATCACGATCGCCGCGCTTGCGTTGCGCCTCGCGGGTCATCTGGTGCGGCAGCTCGATGTGCCGGATATCGTCGGCAATACGCGGGGTGACGCCGCCAACAGTTCCCTGATGTCGATGCAGACCCAGCAGCCTCAAGTCGAAACGCTGCCGATCGCAGCCTCGACCTTGACGCCGTTGATGAAGGAGCAGTGAAGAACAATCGGTGACAGGGCGCCCCTCGCGGCGCAGTCACCGGTGATATTGATTTTGACCGATGCAGCCTGCCGACCGCAGCCTGCATCGCGGCAAAGCGGTCGCCCGACTGCTTTGCCGCGACGATATTTCGTCATCCTGCTCACATAGCGGGAAACGCCTCCTGAAGTTCATTCACTCCCTACCGATTATTTCAGCGCTTCCACCCGTGCACCGCGAGCGTTTTGCAGATGCACAAAACGCTCGCCGGACCGATCACGTATGTCTCCCCGCCAGACCGACAGCCCAATTTCGGTGTCGCTTTGCTGCGCGCGTACCGAGGGAAAAGCCTAATGTCTGGAGAATCCCTGTTAAGTGCATATTTGCACAAAATATTTATAGGTGGATTTTTCGGGGAAACTTCGCGAACCAGGAGACAGGATGAAAACGTCCGTAAACCAGAAGCGTCGCAGGCTCCTCAAACTCGGCGGTGCAGCCGCCATCCTGCCGGTGGCAGGCGGCGGCACCGGCAACTATGCGGCGATCAGTTCCGCACAGGCCAGCGAAACCGGCACTTCCCCGAGCACCGATTCCCTCTCCACTTCCGCACAAGCCGCTTCACCGCTCCTCTCCGCCGATCAGGCGCTGCTGTTCCAGTACGATCAACCCGCCGTCGAATCCAGCATCCAGTTTCAGGGCCTGCCGGTCGGCAATGGTCGTCTGGGTGCGCTGGCAGGCGGCGCAAGCGAGAGGGAGGCGCTTTACCTGAACGAGATCACGCTATGGTCGGGCAGCAAGGACGTCGTCGACCTCGCCTATACGACAACTGGCATGGGCACCTACCTGTCGCTCGGCAAGCTCTATATCGATCTGCCCGCTCACGCCGGCGCCACGAGCTACCAGCGCTCGCTCGACATCAGCAATGCGCTCGTGCGCACGCAGTACAGCGTCGGCGGCAGGACCTACCGGCGCGAGATCTTCAGCAGCTTTCCCGACAATGTGATCGTCGTGCGGCTCACCTCGGATGCAGGCACCTATAACGGCACCGTATCGCTGATCGACGGCCAGGGTACCCAGACCGTTGGCGAGTCGAATCATGCACTGTCATTTTCGGGTTCAGTCGGCGGTAGCGGAGAGCTGTACGCCACGTACCTGTCGGTTATTCCGGATGCGGGCGTCGCGCGGTTCAACTCCGCCACTGGGCAGATTACGCTGCAGAATTGCCCTGCGCTCACGATCATCGTTGCGGCACGCACCGACTACACCGGGCGTTACGTCGACAGTTACCTGACGGGCATCAACCCGCGCAGCGCCACAATCGCAGACGTGACGAACGCCGCGGCGCGGGGCTACTGGGATCTGCTGTGGCGCCATGTGCGCGACTATCGCGGTCTCTTCGGGCGCATGGAGCTGAACCTCGGCACCTCGAGCGCCGCGCAGAGGGCGCTGACAATCCCGGCCCGGTTGCAGGCGCGCGGAGCGAACCCTGCGCTGGCCGATCCCGAACTCGAAGCGATGTACGTGCAGTTCGGACGCTACCTAACGATCTCGTCGTCGCGCGGCTCGATGCCTGCGAATCTGCAGGGCTTGTGGAGTACGACGAACAATCCGCCGTGGATGGCCGACTACCACACCGATATCAACGTGCAGATGAACTACTGGCTCGCCGATCGCGCGGGATTGCCGGAGTGCCAGTTGCCGTTTGCCGATTACGTCACCGGGCAATATCCGTCGTGGGTCCAGTCCACGCGGAATCATTTCAACGATGCCGCCAACGTGAATTACAGCAATTCGAACGGCAAGGTGGCGGGCTGGACGGTGGCGATTTCGACCGGCATCTACGGCTCGCTCGGCTGGGACTGGAGCCCGCCGGCGAGCGCATGGTATTGCCGTACGCTGTGGAATCACTACCAGTACACGCTGGACAAGCGCTATCTGGCGAACATCTACCCCGTGATGAAATCCGCCTGCGAGTTCTGGCAGGCGCGCCTGATCCGGGACCCGGTGACGGGGCTGCTCATCGACGACAAGGACTGGTCGCCGGAGCAGGGACCTCACCAGCAGCTCGGTATTACCTATGCGCAGGAACTCGTTTGGGACCTGTTCACCAACACGGTCGCGGCGAGCCAGTTGCTTGGCAAGGACGCGGATTTCGCGCAGACACTTGCGACGCTGAAGTCGAACCTCTATCTGCCGAAAGTGAGCCCGACGACCGGCCAGCTTCAGGAATGGATGAGCGACAGCGTCGTCGGCGAAACGGGGCACCGGCACCTGTCGCCGTTGATCGGGTGGTTTGAAGGCGAGCGCATCACGCTCGACAGCGATCCGACGCTCGTGGCAGGCGTGAAGGCGCTGCTCACCGCGCGTGGTTTCAACTCGTTCGGTTGGGGACTGGCATGGCGCATCGCCTGCTGGGCGCATTTCCACGATGCCGCCACCTGCTATTCGATGATTCCGAAGCTGTTGAACTACTCAGCGGGCAACGACGGGGTGAACGGCACGTTTGCCAACATGTTCGACGCCTACGCGCTGTCGAGCAACTCTTCGGCATTCCAGATCGATGCGAACTTCGGCGGTCCGGCGGCGATATTGGAGATGCTGCTGCAAAGCAGGATGGATCGCATCACGCTGCTGCCCGCGTTGCCGTCGCAATGGGGCACAGGGAGCGTCAAGGGGTTGCGGGCGAAAGGCGGGTTTGCGGTGGACCTGGCGTGGAGCAGTGGCGCGTTGTCGTCCGTCAAGCTCACCAGCGTGGGAGGGACGCGGACAAACCTGTACTACGGCAACGCTTCGCGTGCGGTCGTGATCCCTGCGAATGGCACGGCAAAGTTCGACGGCAGACTGCAGCCGGTTTCCTGGTAGCCCCAAGTCGAAACCCTGCCGATCACAGCCGCGACGTTGACGCCGTTGAAGGAGTATTGAAGAGCAGCTTGTGACGGTGCGCGCCTCGCGGCGCGCGCCGTTATCCCAACGTCACTGGCTTGGTTGAGTCGTGGCTCCGCGCAGCGTGCTGAGCGTGTTTTCGCGCGTTTCGCCAATGCTGCCTTTCGTTTCCAGCAGCGCGGTCAACGCGTTGACCATGGTCTCGACCCGGAAGCGTGCTTCGAAAGTGTGAACTGCCTGAGCGCGCATGGCGGCGCGCGCGGTGTCGTCGAGTTCGAGCCAGCGCACGAGATTCTTTTCCGTACCGTCGACCGTATCGGCGGCCACCATCCCCGCGCCGTCCGCTTCGATCTCGCGCCACACGTTGACCTTGTCGGAGATCAGCGCCGGCAGTCCGCAGCCGAGCGCTTCGGCAACCGCAACGCCGAAGTTCTCCTGATGCGAGGGTAGAACGAACACGTCGCTTGCATGGAACGCGCCCCACTTGAGATCGCCTTGCAGCATGCCCGGCAGGCTGAGGCGGTGCGCGATGCCGGCTGCCTGAGCCTGAGCGCGCAAGCTGGCCACCCAGCCGGTCTCGTCGGGACCCGCGATCATGAGATGCAGCGACGGGTCGCGGCCGGCGATACGCGCGAACGCGTCGATCAGCAGATCGCAGCCCTTCTTCGCGTGCACGCGGCCGAGAAACAATACGATGCGTTTGCCGCGTAAGCCGGGCACGGCTTGCAGGAACGCTTCGCGCAGGGGCTCTGCGTCGAGCGGCGGCACGGTCGCGCCGTACGGCACGATGCGCTCATGCGCGCGGTACAGCCAGAACGATTGACGAGCACGCGTACGCTCTTCCTCTGTCGTAAAGATGACGGCGCGTGCATCGCGCAGCACGCGGTATTCGGCCCACGGCCAGTACAGCCACTTCTTCAGATGCTTGAGCGGGTAAGCCTGTTTGAACCAGGGGTCGAGCATGCCGTGCACGTACACGTAATAGGGCACGTCGCTTTGACGCAGCGCTTTCCATGCTGCGAAGCCGTGGTATTGCCACAGGCCGTGCACGATGACCGCATCGAAGCGCTTCGCGTTGGTCGCGATCCACGGTGCGAGTTGCGCGCTATAACTATAGCGGCTGGTGACGGGGCCAAACGCGTGGACGGGAAACGGAAAGGACGCGAGGTAGGTGTCGCCGGGCGCGTCGCAGGTGGCCACTTCAATTTCGTGTCCAGCGTCCTGCATCGCCGCGCCGCTGCGGCGAACGCCTTCAACCGGGCCGCCGGCGCGGGGATCGACGCTTGCAAGCAAATGGAGAATTTTCATCGGACGATATTCCGTCGATTGGTGTTTCGCGTCGACGTGGTGTGCGACACGAGGGCACCGAACTGGCTGGAGCCGGGCGCGGTGCTTGCCGCGTGCGACATGCCGAGGGTCGTCGCGAGATCCGCGCGACCCATGCCGGGCTGGATTCTGCCCGGCAATTCAGGCATGGCGGCCGGGTGCAAATGCGGGGGCTTAGGTGCGCGCTTCACACGAGCCGGCAGTGCGCGCTGCAAGCGCGCGTGCGTGGCGATCATCAGGCCCAGGGCGATACCGAATATCAGCCCGGAAAAACGCGGCCCGAGCGGATTGCCGCCGATCGACGTAGCCGGCAGCGCGGCGAACAGCATGATGGCGCGGCCCAGCACCGGAAGCATGGGCGCGTCGGGAACCACCACGCGCCAGTAGCGGTAGGAGAAAAAGCAGATTACCAGTGCGGCCAGGCTCGCCAAAGGCATGGCGATGCCGAATAGCAGTCCACCCGCGAAGAGCTGATAGACCCAGAAATTGTGACCCGCCGGCCATTCGTTGATCGCGTAAAAGTCTTTCTCGCTGATCTGGCCGGCAAGGTCCGGCAGATAGACGGGGGAATAGCGGTAGTAGTGTCCGTAGCCTTCGCCGAACAGCAGCGTTTCCGGCGACGACGTCACCTGGTCATACTGATCGCGCATCTCGGCGAGACGGGTGATCGTGGTTGGATCCTTGCCGGTGACGGTTTCTTCGGACGCGAAAATGCGCTGCGTCCAGTGCTCGGTGACAGTCGGAAAACTCACTGCCACGATGCCGACTACGCCGGCCAGCACCGCGCCGGTTATTACGCTGCGGGCGGCCGTACGCCAGATAAGCTGGATCGACGGTGCGCTCAGTGCCATGGCGATCAGGAACAGCAGGACCGTACCCACCAGCAAACTGCGCGTCACGCTCAGCAGTTCGACGATCACGCTGACTGCGAACACTGAGACGGTGAAAAACGAAAAGCGTTTGGCGACGACGAATTCGTGCAGTAGCACGCCTTGCAGCCCGAGCAACGTCACCGAGATGATACGAAAGCGCGCATCCTCGAGATCGCCGCTTGTGGCGAGGCCGTAGACGAAGGTAAACAGGAGACAGATCACGTTGGCGACAAACAGCGCTTTCTCGAACTGCGTGATTCTGTATTCGCTCCACGGACGGCAGGCTACGAGATAGCCCAGCAAAAACAGCAGGAACGGCAGAAGAACGCGCAGATAGTTGCCGGTGTCGTTATCCTGAACAAACTGGGCGACGATGCTGCCGAGCACGCATAGCAGCACGCTAAAGGTGACCACCGAGCGCAGCCGCGAGCCGTTGTGAAAGCGTGGCGCGATCAGGGCGAGAGCGAGCCCCGCGGCGATCACGGGAATGACGAATATGAACTGGACGAAGTGGCCTACGTTGGCGTCGGGCGCTTTATAGTCCAGCGCAAGCGGTAACAGAAATAACCATATCCAGAGCGTCGCATACTGATGGCGCATTGCTGATTCCTCCCCGTGCTGTCGATCCGCCGTCGGTCTAAAGCGGACGGTCTCGCATCGGGTCATTGTGCGGGAATATCCCCGCGTGGCCGCTCTGCGCACCCCTTTTCGTCGCCGTTTGCCTGGGTTCTGGCGACAGTGGCAAGGGCGCTCCCTGCAAGACGCGCGCACACTTGCTGATGTTGTCGGCCAATGCCTTGATGTTGGCGCGCACGCACGCGTGCCGCCACCGAAGATGCAAAAAGGGACATGCGCCCACGAATGGTGACAGGGGAGAACAACATGAAATTATTCGGCGGGGCGAGACCCTCAACAGCCGGGCGAGCCATCGAGCTGGATTTCGTGCGGGGCATCGCCATTATCATGGTGATGGGGTTTCACTTTCATGCCGTTCAGACCGGCAATTTCCTGATTGAGATCGTTGAATATCCCCTGAAGAATTTCGGGCGGGAAGGCGTCAATCTGTTCTTTACGCTGAGCGGTTTTCTGGTTGGCGGCCTGTTGCTTCGACAGTACGCCGAAACCGGTAACGTCGACGCCAAGCGCTTTATTGTCCGGCGGATTTTCCGCATCTGGCCCGCGTATTACGTGTTGATCGCGTTTCATGTGCTGGCCGGGCGCCATCCGTGGAATACCTTTCTGGTCCAGAACCTGACCCACCTGCAGAACTATCTGGGCACCTCGATTACGCAGACCTGGAGCCTCGCGGTCGAAGAACACTTTTATCTTGTGCTGCCGGCACTGTTATTGCTGTTCGCGCGCTGGCGCCTCAGTGCGTGGACGATCGTCGGCGTGCTCACGGGAATCTGCGCGGTGGTGCTCACGGCGCGCTGCTTCGCGGTGGCGGGCGGTAACCTGGAAGGCGCATTCGCGTACACGCAATACCGCATCGACAGTCTGCTGGTCGGCGTGATTCTGTCCGCGATCTACTGGATGAAACCAGGCGTCTATCATCAGATCGCGAAGCGCAAATGGCTGCTGATCGCCAGCGTCGTGGTGCTGTGCGCGTGGCTCGCCCTTGCGACGAAACACATCGCGCTCGACGAAAGCATCGGCTATACGATTCAGGCGCTCGGTTTTGCCGCACTGATCGTGTTCGTGCTGGAGTATTCCGGATCGTTCAAGACATCGTGGGTGTATCGCGGGATTGCCTGGATCGGCCTCTATTCGTACGGTATTTACCTGTGGCATTCGCTTGCGCTCGCCCCGGGCGACATGCTGATTCGCAAAATGACCGCCATGGGTCTTGCGCCGAGCGTCATCTGGATCGTGGCGCTTGCCGCGCAGTTTGCGTTCGCGATTGCGATCGGCTACGTGACCACGCGCGCGATCGAGTATCCGTTCCTGCTGATGCGCAATGCGCTGTTCCCGGCAAAGCGCAACAGCTCGGTGCGGGAAGAAGTGCCAGTTGCTGGCGGCCAGTTGTCCTGAGTACGTTCAAGTTCAACCATGAGCGGCCTGGCCTCGCGCCAGGCGCTCAGAGTTTCTGCCGCCGAGATGAGGGTGTGTCGAAGAAGGCGTGTTGCCGGATCAGGCCATCTGCTGCAGCAAGGTCTGCTTGAATTGCCCGAGCGTATGCCGTGACAGCAGATCTTCGCGTGCGGCCGGAACGGCCTCGGGCTCGTGCGGCCACGAGGTCATGGTCTCGGTAATCGCCTTGCCGATCGAGGCGGAGCTCAGGTCCTTCAGAATCGGCCCCAGTTCGCAGCGCCGGCTGAACCAGCCGATCAGTCCATCTTCCGTTGCAATGACGGGCTTGCCGAAGCGGTACGCCTGCACGAGCACGCCGCTCATGCCGTAGTGTCCCTTGTAGCCTAGCCAGACTGCGTCGCAGGCGGAGAACAGATCGCGCTCGACGTCGTTTGCAATGAACGAATCGAGCACCAGCGGCGCGGGCGTGAGGCTGCGCACATGATTGCGCATGAAATGGCGCGTGCCCGCATCCTGCTCACCGGCAACGATCAGCGTGGGCGCATGCTCCAGACGCGTCAACGCGTGGACCAGTTCGTAGATGCCCTTTCGTTCGGTGATCGAGCCGTACACCAGCAGATAACGTTGCGTGGGGTCCAGCCCGAGACGCTCACGGGCCAGCACGGGATTTTCCGCACGCTCGTCCGGAAACGGGTCCGCGACATAGGCGACCGCGGCGCTGTTTTTTGAAGTATTGTGGGCGGCCCATTCCGGCAGAGTCGGGTCGATCGTCAGCAGTGTGCGCAGCCCGGCAGAGCGGATTGCACGCTTGAAAAGGAGCGCCTTGACGGCATTCACAATCGGTCGATCAGGCGACTTGATGCCGACCTTGTGATGATGGAAGGTCGAGCGCATCGTGATGCCGATCCAGGGTGTCTTACGAAAAGGCGAACCGAGAAACGGCAATCCATAAAAGAAGTAGTCCACATAGGGCACGACCACCAGCCTGATCGGCTGCGCGTGGCTGACGATGCGATGCACGCGCTTGAAATAGCGGTGAAAGCGCGAATACTGGTTCGACTGGGGCAACAGCCCGCGGGGCCGCTCCTCGGGATCGACGAACGCGATCTGCAGATCCGCGCGGTTCGCGGCGACGATCTGTCTCGCGAGCCGGTGGTCCTCGTTGGCGGATTCCGTCGCAAGAATGCACGGATAGCCGGCTTCCGTGCAGGCCTGCATGGTCCATTCGACATAGCGCCAGCGGTGGCCGGTGAGGTTGGGTTCCACAATCAGGACGTAGTCTTGTTCCATCGATTCAGTGGTCTTCAGTGGTCGAATGCGTTGTGGAAAAGCACCCTTGCGCCGGCTGTCTGAGGCGCTAGCTGAACAACGTTAGCATCGGCGGCGTCAGTGAATCCGTCTATTTGACCCGTTCTGTGGGTAAACGTACTAGCGCGCAATGGCTTCGGCTGAACTGACCTAGCTGATGGCGGTTGTTGCCGATTCTCTCGCTGTAAGGTCGTATATGGAATTCGATGAAAAAACTCGCCAGCTTGCTGGTGCAATCTAACAATTTATGCGCCGGCGGTGTTTCGCAGCGATGTATTGAATCGCTGCTTATGACCGACTCAACGGCGCTCCGATTCGACGGAGAAACAGCTTGCGGGCGATCAGGCTTCCGGCGCTCTCGATAGCGGCCAGCTTCGGCGCGAGCGCGGCGACGTGGGTGCTATTGCAGCAGTTCGCTGTGCGTGGACTTGTAGCGATCAAATTTCTTGCGATCGGCCGGATGCTCGGGCCGGCGGCGATCGGCAGCGTGAGCGTGGCTTTGCTCGCGGTGGCGATTGCCGAGGCGTTGTCGGACACCGGTCTCGCGCAGGCGGTCATTCAAGGCGAACATCCACCGTCGCGTTCGCAACTCGGCGCGGTGTGGACGACGCTGACCGCGCGCGGCGTGCTCATCTCACTGCTGCTGGTCGCGCTTGCACCATTGTTGAGCAATCAGTTTCATCTGAACGGCTCACTGGTGCTGATTCAGCTTGCCGCGCTGCTGCCGCTGTTACGCGGTCTCGCTTCGCCCACTTATTACCTCGTGCAGCGCGAGCGGCGCTTCCAGCATATTGCCGGCGTCGAGGTCGGGGCGGCCTTTGTCGATTGTTCGGTCGGACTGGGGCTCGCGTATTTCGGCGCCGGTGCGGCTTCGGTGCTGCTCGGCCTCGTGGCCGGCGAGAGCCTGAAAAGCATCCTGACCTGGGCGACGATGAAACCGCGTCCGCCGATGCGCGCCGTGTGGTCGGGTATCGGTCATTACGTCGGCTTCAGCCGCTGGATCTGGGCGAGCAGCGTGATCAACCTGCTGCTCAACCAGTTCGACAAGGTCGTAGTCGGCAAACTGCTCGGCCCGGCGCAACTCGGTGGCTATCAGATGTCGTCGCGGCTCGCGCAGATGCTGCTCGCCGACGCCGCTATCGCGATGTCGCAATACCTCTTTCCCACCTTCGCGGCACGCCATCGGCGGAGTCCGCAGGCCGCATCGCGGTTGATCAAGATTTATCTGCTCGTGATCGCGATCGGGCTGACGGGGTTCGTCGCGGTGCTGAGGTTGATCGCCGAGCCGCTCTTCTCGCTGATTCTCGGCGCGGCCTGGTTGCCTGCGGTGCCGCTGTTCAGGATTCTGGTGATCAATATGGCGATCGGCGCGTTGATTGCCGTGCTGGTTGCTTATCTGCGCGCGGTGGGTGACGCGAAGGCGACGGTGCATGCGTCGCTGATTCAGGTTGTCGTGCTGCTGGCAAGCGTGCCTGCAGCGGTTCACTGGTGGGGCGTGACGGGTATTGCCTGGTCCATGACCCTTGGCCTTGGCTGCGCCGCGGCGTGGATGCTGTTCAGAACGCTGACCGCAAGGACTTCGTGATGCGCGTTTTACATCTGGTTCTGGCGCCGCGTTTGTCGGGCGCCGAAGTCCTCGCCAAGGATCTCGCTATCGATCAGAGCGCCGAAGGCATGGCCGTATGCATGGCCTCGCTGTTGCCTGTGCACGCCGAATTCCTGCCCTTGCAGGACGAGCTGCAGCGGCATGGTGTGCAGTGCTGGTTTCCTTCACGGCGCAGGCGCCTCGCGGGCAAACTGTGGAATCTGTTCTTCACGGTGCGGCGATTTAAACCGGACGTGATTTTCGCGCACGCCACGATCCCTTCGTTTTATGCGCGCGCGTTGCCGCTGCGAGTGCCGGTCGTCTACGTCATGCATTCGGCGACCAACGATTTCGAGCGGCCATTGTTCAGGCGCGTCGAGCACATTCTGTCCGGACGTGCCCGGGTCGTGATCAGCGTGTCGCAACAAGGCATGACCGATTACGTGCAGGCCATCGGACCGCATCCTGCGATGACCGTGGTGCCCAACGGGGTCGACCTCGGCCGCTTCGCGTTCACGGACGGCGCCGCGCACAACGGCCGGGCACCTCAGGTCGTGCAGATCGGGCGGTATGCGTCGGTGAAGAATCAGCTTCTGACGGTGCGTGCCTTCGGCCAGGTGCTCGAGCAGGTGGCGGACGCGCGCCTCGTCTTGTACGGCGTGGTCGAAGATCCGGAGTATCAGCGCACTGTCATTGGCCTCGCGCAGGAGTTGGGGATCGCGCACCGCGTCGTGGTGGCCGGTCCGCGTACCGATGTGGCGAGCGTGCTGTCAGAGTCGAACGTGTTTGTCATGCCCTCGCGTTCCGAGGCGCACAGCGTCGCGTTTCTTGAAGCGTTGGCTTCCGGTATCCCGATCGTCGCGAGCCGGATTCCGTCGTTTGCCTTCGCGAACGGCTTTCCCGGTGTGCAGTTAGTCGATACGGACGATGTGCCGTGCTATGCGGATGCCGTGGTCGCGGCGCTAGGGCAGGCGCGGGCGCAACGCTCGCTTGCCGGTCTGACGCTCAGGGATACGGCGGCCCGTTATCGGGCAATCGCGCATCAGGTCAGCAGCCGTCTCGCCGTGCCGGCCCGATAGTTCTTCGGTTTGACCCTGCCTGTTTCCGGCCTGTTGCTTGCGCCGGAACCCCCGACTTTCAATGATGGCTGATTGAGAGGCCGCGTTCGTCGGGCGTCGATTCGGGCGCGGGTGTCGACGGCCACGCGCTTGCCAGTTCGGACTCGCGCATCGCGAGAGTCAACAGGCGTTGGGCTTCCTTGCTGCTTGAGTCGACCTGCAGCGCGTCGCCGGCTTTGTGCCAGACGCACGCCCATCGTGCGACATAGCCACAACCTCGCGCCACGCTCAAAAGTGCGTCCCGCTGTTGTTCACGCGCGGTCACGGTTTCGCGCATGCGCAGCGCGTCGGGATTGTCCGGCTGGGCCGCCATGGCTGCCACCAGGCGCGCTTTCGCCGCCGACAGATTGTTCTGCTGCAGATTGGCGCGAGCGGACCTGATCTGCTTTGAAGCGTCTACGTTAGGTTTGACGGGCGGATTGTAGGTCTGGCCACCCGGGTTGCGCTTCGCCTCGGCCGACGCAGTTACCACGCGCCGCGGCGCCGGCGGCGGCGCCGCGATTGGCGGGACCGGAGCCGATCGCACGGGCGCGGGCTTCACGGGCCGTTGAGCAACGAAGACCGGGGCGGACCGCTGAGCGACGACAACCGGCGGTTTGACGTGCTGGGTCTTCACCTTGCCGGACACCGCGATAGGGGTGCCGTCTTCCGAGTCGTTGGTATGAATGAAGCCGAGGTACACGGCGGACGCAACAAGCAGCATCGAGACACCGAGCACGACCGGCTGGCGCAGTCTGTGCACGACGGGGGCGGCGACCGGTGTCTCGCTAGTGACGGCATACGGATTGGTTAGCGCTCTCGAAGACGGGCGCCAGATTCGCGGCGTCATCAGCCGGGTTGCCAGCATCGGCTGAGGGTCGCCCAGCGGTATTTTCAAGGAGGGGGGCGGCGTGCGGCGCGCGCCGAGCGAATCGACCGGACGCGCGCCGCACTCGGTGCACGGCGTAAAGCGACCGGCTAGCGACGCACCGCAGTGCTCGCATTGGGGGTAATCATGCTGATCGGAAGTAACGTCGCTAAGCATTGCCGTTTCGCAAAGGGGCGTCGAATGCCGGCGCCACAATCAAAAAGAACCAGGCACGGCAGCGAGGCTTGCAGGCGGGATTACTGTGCGACGACGTAACCCCGCGCTTGCATGCACGCGCCATAAGCGGCCCAATACTGTGTCATTGGCGGTTCAGGCGCCGGCAGCGGCGGCAGCTTCACGCCGGATGCCGCGGCCGTCTGTGCCGCGCCGGCTGCTGCCGTCTCCGAGGCGCCGTTATTCGCGCTGGTTGCCGATGCCGGCGTGGCGGCCGCGGTCGTTGCGGTTGCCGTGGTCGAGCTTGCTGACTTGGTCGCTGCAGCGGTCGTTGCCGTGCTCACGCCGGCCCCGCTTGCGGCAGGCGCGGTTGCGGCTGCGGGCATGCTTGCGCCAGGCGGGGTCGCCGAAAAACTGCTTTGGGGCAAGGGTGGCCGCGACGGGGCACCCGTCGACGACGTTTTGGTTGCCGCAGGTTTGCGCGGTGGAAGCTGCGATTCGTGCGCGATGTTGATCTTCGTCTGCTTGTTGGCAGTGGCGTAGCACATCGCGGTGTCGATGCTGCGCTGATAAGCGCTTTGACTTCGGATGGGATAGACGAGTGGCTGCCATGCGAAAGCAGCACTGCTAAACACCCATAGCGTCAATGCCGTATATGTTTTGATTCCCATCGCAGTCGCTCCCGCAGCGATGTTTCGCCGTTCGCCGGCAATCGCGCTTCGCGGTATGTTCTCGTAGCTGCTGATTTTGCCGCTGAACGGCGGCTCACTTCCGCGAAGGCTGCTTTCTTGAGGGTAGCACCGGGGAACGTCGGCGCAAGGCGTCGTATAGCGCGCGAAAACGCCATCCTGCAGTCGAATCACGACACTCCAGCGTGAAAGGGCGGCAAACGCGGCGAAAAGCCAGGGGAATTACCTGGACGCCGCGTGCCGCCACGCTGACTGAAAGACCAGATTGTCAGATCGCTTTTCTCACCGGTTGGAAATCCGCCTGGTCAGTTGCGTTGCGATATTCCGCCAGCCATTTGTCGCGTTTCGTCGCCGCGGCCAGGACGTTGCGCTCCTTGACGTGACCGAAACCGCGAATCTCGTCAGGGAGATTGGCAAGCCGCATCGCGACGTCCAGACGGCTGTTGTCCAGCGTGCTGCAGAACTCGTCGATCAACGCGATGTACTGGTCGATCAGGGCGCGTTCACCGCGCCGCTCGGCGGTCTTGCCGAACACGTCGAACGCACCGCCGCGCAGGAATTTGAGCTTCGCGAGCACGCGGAACATCGGAAGGGTCCATTGCCCGAAGCGTTGCTTTTTCAGGTGACCGTGTTCGTCGCGTTTCGCCAGCAGGGGCGGTGCGAGGTAAAAGCCGAGCTTGTAGTCGCGGCCGGGTTCGCCTTCGAACTGTGCACGCAGTTTGTCGAAGTACGCCGGGTCGGCATAGAGACGTGCAACCTCATATTCGTCCTTGTAGGTCATCAGCTTGGCCAGATTGCGCGCCACCACCGGTGTGAGGCGTAGCTTCGAGCCCGCGGCGAGCGCGGTTTCTTTGGCTCGCATCTGTTCGATTACCGCTCGATAGCGCGCGGCATACTGCTCATTCTGATAGAGGCCCAGCAGTTCGACGTTGCGCTCGATGAGCCGCTCAAGCGACTCCGGCATCTGCACAACGATTGCCTGTTGCTGATTGGCGCGCGGCGCGAATGCATCGGCCGCTGCTTCGCCGTTCTGTGCGACAAAGCGGCCCCATTCGAACGCGAGGCGATTCTTGTCGACCGCCACGCCGTTCAGTTCGATGGCACGGTCGAGGCTTTCGTAGCTGACCGGCAGCCAGCCGCGTTGCCATGCGAAACCTAGCAGTAGCGGATTGGCGTATAGCGTGTCGCCAAGCAATGCGAGCGCGAGGCGATTGGCGTCGATGAAGTCGCAGTCCTCGCCGATGCTGTCGCGCAAGTCGCCCTGGATCTGGTCGCCGGGAAAGGCCCACTGCGGATCGCGCACGAATTGCGCGGTCGGCGTTGCGCCGCTGTTGATCGCGGCCTTGGTGACACCGCGTTGCGTGCGTGCCAGCACTTCGGCGGACGCCGATACGATCGCGTCGCAGCCTAGAACAAGGCGCGCTTCGCCGGTCGCGATACGGGTTGCGTGCAACTCGTCCGGCGTGGCTGCGATCTGCACGTGGCTCAGTACAGCGCCGCCTTTTTGCGCGAGGCCCGCCATGTCGAGCACGCTCACGCCTTTGTTCTCGAGATGCGCGGCCATGCCGAGCAGGCCGCCGATCGTCACGACACCGGTACCACCGACACCCGTGACGAGCACGCCATAGGGTTTGGCAAGGCCGGCGATCGCCGGGCGCGGTAGCGCGGTGAAGTCGGGAAGCGCGGAGCCACGATCTGCCTTCGCCGGCTTCTTCAACTGCGCGCCTTCAGCGGTGACGAAGCTCGGGCAAAAGCCGTTCACGCATGAGAAGTCTTTGTTGCACGACGACTGATTGATCTTGCGCTTGGTGCCTTGCGGCGTTTGCAGTGGCTCGACAGACAGGCAATTCGATTTCACCGAGCAATCGCCACAGCCTTCGCAGACGGCGTCGTTAATGAACGCCCGCTTGGCCGGATCCGGGTAGGTGCCGCGCTTACGGCGCCGGCGCTTTTCGGTCGCGCAGGTCTGGTCGTAGATCAGGATCGTGGTGCCCGCGACCTCGCGCAACTCGCGTTGCAGACGATCGAGCTCGTCGCGGTGATACACCTTCACGCCTTCCGGCAAGCGCACGCCCGTAGCGTATTTTTCGGGTTGGTCGGTGACGACGAGCACCTGCTTCGCACCTTCGGTCGTCACCTGGAACGCGATCTGCGGCACGGTCAGCACGCCGTCGATCGGCTGGCCGCCGGTCATCGCGACCGCATCGTTATAGAGAATCTTGTAGGTGATATTCGCACCGGCCGCGATCGAGGCGCGGATTGCCAGCAAACCCGAGTGAAAGTAAGTACCGTCGCCCAGGTTCGCGAACACGTGACGTTCGTTGGTGAAATGCATCTGGCCCGTCCACGCCACCCCTTCGCCGCCCATCTGGCTGAAGGTCTCCGTGTTGCGGTCCATCCAGATGGTCATGTAATGGCAGCCGATGCCGGCCAGCGCACGTGAGCCTTCGGGGACGCGCGTCGACGTATTGTGCGGGCAACCCGAGCAGAACCACGGCTGCCGTTCGGTGACGGTGCGCGGCGTGGCTGCGTCGCGTTCCTTCGCTTCGATGATGGCGATGCGTGCTTCGATGCGGGCGCGTACGTCCGCAGGCAAATCGGCTTTCGCAAGACGCCGCGCGATCGCCTTTGCGATCAGCGCCGGCGACAGTTCGTATTGCATCGGCAACAGCGCCTGGCCGCGCGGGACCGACCACTCGCCGCCTGCGTCGTCGCGTTGATCGAACTTGCCGAATACTTTCGGGCGCACGTCATCGCGCCAGTTGTAAAGCTCTTCCTTCAGCGCGTATTCGAGGATCTGGCGTTTCTCTTCGACCACCAGAATCTCGTCGAGTCCTGTAGCAAAGTCGCGTGCGTTCTGCGCATCGAGCGGCCACACGCAACCGACCTTGAGCACACGAATGCCGATCCGTGCGCAGGTGTCGTCGTCGAGCGACAGGTCCGCCAGCGCCTGACGCACGTCGAGGTACGCTTTGCCCGCGGTCATGATGCCCAGACGCGGCGTCGGGCTATCGATCACCACGCGATTCAGTTTGTTCGCGCGCACATAGGCGAGCGCTGCATACCACTTGTGGTTGAGCAGACGCGCTTCCTGTGCGAGCGGCGGATCGGGCCAGCGGATGTTCAAGCCGCCTTCGGGCATGTCGAAGTCATCCGGCAACACGATCTGCAAACGGTCCGGATCGATGTCGATCGACGCGCTGGCTTCGACGACGTCCGTCACGCATTTCATCGCAACCCACAGACCGGAATAGCGGCTCATGGCCCAGCCGTGCAGGCCATAGTCGAGATACTCCTGCACGCTCGCCGGATAGAGCACCGGAATGCCGCTCGCGACGAACATGTGCTCGGACTGGTGCGCAACGGTCGACGACTTCGCCGCGTGGTCGTCGCCCGCCAGCACCAGCACGCCGCCATGCGGATCGGTGCCTGCCGAGTTGGCGTGCTTGAAGACGTCGCCGGTGCGATCGACGCCCGGTCCCTTGCCGTACCACATGCCGAATACGCCATCGACTTTCGCGTCGGGCCACAGATTGAGTTGCTGTGTTCCCCACACCGCGGTGGCGGCGAGATCCTCGTTAACCCCTGGCTGGAACACGACGTCGTGTTCCTTCAGATGCTTTTTCGCTTTCCACAGTGCCTGGTCGAATGCGCCGAGCGGAGAGCCGCGATAGCCCGATACATAACCCGCCGTGTTCAGTCCCGCGCGACGATCCCGCTCTTTCTGCAGCATCGGCAAGCGGACCAGCGCCTGGGTACCGCTCATGTAAACGCGGCCTTTCTCAAGCGTGTATTTGTCGTCGAGTGAAACGGTGGCGAGGGCGTCGTGCAGCGGGGGCGATAGGGGGGCGTTCATGGGGCGGCGTCTCCGGAAGCTTTATTGTCCTGGCGAGTATAGGAAGCCGAATTCCCATCGTAAAATCACAAATACCGAACCCTGCTATGCGAAAAACACATGTCAAAAGACGTCACATTGCGGCAGATGCGTTACTTCGTTGCGGCCGCGCAAAACGGGCAGTTTTCGATGGCGGCGGCGACCGAACACGTGTCGCAATCCGCGATTACCAATGCGGTACTTGCGCTGGAGGAGACTCTGGGAACCCGGCTCTTTGAACGCCTTCCGCAAGGTGTCGCGCTGACGCCGGACGGGCAGGACTTTCTCAATCACGCGCGTCACATCCTCGATTCGGTACGCGACGCGATCTACAAGGCGCCGTTTCGTTCGCACGACCTTAAGGGCACGGTGCGTATTGCTGCCTCGTACACCTTGCTCGGTTATTTCCTGCCGGAACTGTTGGGGCGGTTTCGTGCGACTTACCCACACGTCGAGCTGGATCTGCGCGATGCCGATCGTCCCGAGATCGAGCAGGCCATACTCGATGGCGACATCGATCTAGGTGTGGCGTTGCTATCGAATGTGGATCATCTCAAACGGTTTCAGCATCACGTGCTGATCCGTTCACGGCGTCAGTTGTGGACCGCGCCGACGCATCCGCTGGCACAGGTGAACTCGCCGTCGCTCGCGGACATTGCGGCGTATCCGTATATCCTCATTACCGTCGACGAGAGCGAACGAGCGACGCTGCGTTACTGGAAAGAAAACGGCGTCGAGCCGAACATCGCATTTCGCACGAGTTCAATGGAGGCGTTGCGCGGACTGGTGGCGCATGGCTTTGGCGTAACGATCCTCTCGGACATGGTGTTTCGGCCATGGTCGCTGGAAGGCAAGCGGATCGATGCCCGGCCGATTCTCAATGCGATCCCGCAGATGGACGCGGGGATGTTGTGGCGCAAGGGTGCAACGCTCGATGCGCCGGCGTTGGCGTTCCAGCAGTTCCTGATTCATGCGTGCGGCAGCTAAGCCGGCGCTTATCCGTTTTTCACATACCACTTCAGTTTTCCGACGCCGTCCGCGTAGTCACGCTTGCAACCGCAAGACGACATGGGACACGGCCAGATAAGCAATTTTGCATTCCTGATCCGGACCCCAGTCGCGGCGGGGCAAACCCCATTGCAACTATTTTTTTCCCGTGAAACACTGCGCTTCATCTGCTGTGTCGGACATGAGTCCGATATACCAGACAGTCGAGCATTGGCGCGCATGCCGCGAAGGGCTTGCTAAGCGCCGCTTCCGTCCACGCACGGACTTCTCACACCAGATCGGGACTGAAAAATGAAATTTGTCAGGGAAAGCGCAAAGTTCACTTGTTTGTTCGCCTTAACCGGTCTGCTGATGCTCGCCGGCTGCACGAAAGTCGCCCCGCCAGAACAAGGCGCCGCAGTTGATTCGACGCTGAAGCAGGTGCTGCAACGCGGCACACTGCGGGTAGGCGACTGCTTGACCTTTGCGCCGTTCGGTTTCTACAACAAGGATGGCCAACCCGATGGTTACGACGTCGACCTGGCGAAAGAACTGGCGAAGCAGATGGGCGTCAAGCTCGAAGTCGTGAACACGACGAGCGCGAACCGCATTCCGAATCTGCAAACCAGCAAGGTTGACGTGGTGTTCTGCAATTTCACCCGCAACCTCGAGCGAGCGAAGGAAATCGCATTTACGAATCCGTACGTGGTCGCGAGTGAGGCGCTGCTGGTCAAGAAGAGCAGCGGCATCAAATCCATCAATGACATGTCGAACCGCACGATTGCAACCGTCAAGGGCTCGACGAATGGCGACGAAGTGCGCTCGCTGAACATGCAGGTCAAGATCCAGGAGTTCGACAGCTCGCAGGCTGCAATCCTCGCCGTCAAGCAGGGTCAGGCCGACGCGATGATCGAGGACAACAACTTTCTCGCTTACCAGGCATCGCTCGATCCGGAGCTGACTGTCACCAATGAAGCACTGGTTCCGCTCGAATACAACGCGTTCGGTGTGAAGTCCGGAGATCAGGTCTGGCTCAACTACCTGAACCTGTTCCTGTTCAACATCAACGCATCGAAGCAGAACGCACAGCTATACAAGAAGTGGTTTGGCGCCGAGCCGCGTTTTCCGCTGAATCCGCAGTACTGAAACCCCACTAGCGCCGCACTGCTCGACCGACGGAGGAGCCATGAGCTATGAATGGGTGACCCTTGCGGGTTATTGGAGCGATTTCGTTCGCGCAGCGTGGTTGACACTCCAGATCACGCTTCTGGCCTTCCTCCTCGCGATGCTGCTCGGCTTGCTCACCGCTCTCGCGAGCGCATCGCGCGTCGGGCTGCTGCGGGCGATCGCGCGGGCGTACATCGAAGCGATCCGCAATACGCCGGTCCTGCTGCAGATCTTCATCGTGTTCTTCGGGTTGCCGTCGCTTGGCATCACCCTCAATGCGTATACGGCAGGCGTGATCGCGTTAGGGGTGAATGTCGGCGCATATCTGGCGGAAGTGTTTCGTGCGGGTATCCAGTCGGTACCGCGCGGTCAGCTTGAAGCGGCCTCGATTCTCGGTCTGGAACGTTCGCAGATTTTCGTCGAGGTGGTTCTGCCGCAGGCGGCGCGCGCCGTCTATCCGGCGATCGTCAACAACCTGATTCAGTTACTGCTCGGCACGTCGCTTCTTTCGGCGATCGCGCTACCCGAGTTGAGCGGAACGGCGACGGTGATCAACGCACGCACGCTGCTCTATATCCAGACTTTCTCTATCACCCTGATTGCCTACCTGTTCCTGAGCAACCTGCTGTCATGGGTGGCGAGCCAGATCGGCGTGCGTGTCTTTCATCCGCCGCTCGTCATGAAGAAACGCACGCGCCGGTGGTTCCTTGTCGCACGACAGGCCGATCGCACCTGAGCACCCAACCGGAGACCGGCCATGTCGCAAGAATTGTTAATGACCAGCCTGGCGATCCTGTTTCAGGGACTGCTGGCAACACTGCTTCTGTCCGCAGCGTCGATCGTTGGTGGAACGCTGATCGGACTGCTGGCGGCGGTATTACGCTCATTCGGGCCGTGGGGTACGCCGCGCATCGCCAGGCTCTATACCGAGCTGTTTCGCGGTACGCCGGTGCTGATCACGCTGATGTTTATTTACTTCGGCGTTTCGTACTTCGGCTACGCGATCGATGTGTTCGCAGCGGGTGTGGTGGGCTTGAGCATCTATCAGGGTGCCTATATTTCCGAGGTGTTCCGCTCAGGCATTGAAGCAGTACCGAAAGGCCAGTGGGAGGTGTCGCAGATCCTCGGGCTTAGCAGGATCCAGGCGTTCTTTTCCGTGATCTTGCCGCAGACCGGAAAGATCGTGATTCCGCCGCTCGTCGGCCAGTATTTGTCGCTTATCAAGGACACGTCGATCGTCAGCATGATCGGTATGTCGGAACTGATGCATGGTGGTCAGGCTATCGTCGACCGGGTGGGCAAACCGGTGGAAATCTATGGACTCGTTGCCGTGCTTTATTTCATCGTGTGCTTTCCACTGTCGCAGTGGGTGCGGCACCATGACCGAAGAAGGAGCCTGCTGTCATGACCAGCGTCACTACGTCGAAGCCCATCATCAATCTCACTGGCGTCAGCAAGTCGTTCGGCGCTACGCAGGTCCTGAAGGAGATCAACCTTGATGTACGGCCGGGCGAAGTACTCGTGCTGATCGGGGCGTCGGGCTCCGGAAAGAGCACGGTGCTACGCATCATGAGCGGTCTGGAGACGGCCGATGCGGGCGAAGTCTGGGTCAACGAAGTGCCGCTGCACGATGCACGCCGGGCGAAGGAAATCCGGGGGCATGTCGGCATGGTGTTCCAGCAATTCAATCTGTTTCCGCACAAGAGTGCGCTGGGTAATGTGACGCTTGCCCTGATCAAGGCACGCAAGATGAGCGCCGCAGACGCACGCAAACGTGCGATGGATGCGCTCGACCGCGTGGGACTTGCCGACCGGGCCGAACACTACCCCAGTCAGCTCTCCGGTGGCCAACAGCAGCGGGTCGCGATCGCAAGAGCGTTGGCTGTCGAGCCGGGCATCATGTTCTTCGACGAAGCCACGTCCGCTCTCGATCCGGAACTCGTCGGCGAAGTGACCGAAGTCATGCGCGGACTGGCGCGCGACGGGATGACCATGGTCGTCGTCACACACGAGATGGGCTTCGCGCGCAAGACCGCCGACCGCGTCGTGTTTATGGACAAAGGCGTCATCGCGGAACAGGGCGCCCCGGAGCAGATTTTCGTGAACCCGCAGAACGAACGTACGCGACAGTTCCTGCATCGTGTGCTCGACCATTGAGCACCCGTGAAGGGCGTCAGGCGTCTTCGTGCTGCGTGATGGCAAGGTGTCGCCCTTTACGCGCTAAACTCGCGTCACACAAAAGATAAACTGCGATCACTATCGCCGACGGAGTTGAAGGAATGTCTGCATCGGAATCATCGAGGGCCAGGGGGGTGGACCGCGTCATCGGCATTCTCAAGCAGTTGCATATCGCGCGGCGTCCGATGACGATGCGCGAGTTGATTGAAGCGACCGGCGCGCCACGCTCGAGCATCTACGAATTAGTCACCATGCTGACTGAAGCCGGATGGCTCGAGACGAGTGTCGACGGGAGCGTGTTTTTTGGCCGCGAGATGCATTACTACGGCTCCGACTATGCCGTCCATAACGACCTGATCAGTCGCGCCCACCAGGCGATCCTCGCGCTCGTCCGAACGCACGACGAAACCGCGCAGTTGTGCATGCTCGAAGGCAACAAGTACACCGTGGTTCTATCGGAGAACAGCTCGCGACCATTCAACATCAGTTCCGACATCGGCGTGAAGGTGCCGATTCCGTGGACCGCATCGGGCCGCCTGCTGCTCGCCCATATGCGGGCGGAGGAAATTCGCAGCTTGATCCCAGACGAAGACTTTATCCTCGACAACGGCAGACGCGTTGAATTTCAGGACTTTCTTTGCGATGTCCAACGCGCCGCTGATCAGGGCTACTGTTGCACCGAGGGTCTGTCCCATACTTTTCGACTCTGCATGGCGGCACCCATACGCGATCGCACCGGTCTCCCTGTTGCAGCGCTCTGCTTCATGACAAGCCGCGATACGGATCCGGAGAAGCGGGCGATGATGCTGGAAGACCTCATCAGATCGGCGAAGGCGTTGTCGCAACCTTATACCCGCTTGTAAATGCCGAGTGGTTCGCTCGCGGTCGGAAGGGGCGAGGGAAGGGTGGGAAGTTTTGGAAATGAAGTTACCCGTTTCGGCTATTTACTTCCCAGAACTCGGACATTAAATTTGCGGCCGTCTGGATGACTTTTCTTTTGTTGTAATCCACGCAGGTCCAGACCTTAGCTATGCGAAGTTGCATAGCTTTTTTTTGCCTGCGAGAAAGATGCGGAAAGGGAAAGATGCAGAAAGTTCCCATTCCTAATTTTTGGTCGTGTTTACCCAACACTATTTTCAATCACGTTTTACCGCCAGTTATTCTGCGCTCCGCAGGCTCATCAACACAAACTTAAGGACGCAGATGAAGAAGACCACACTGGCAACTCTTTCGCTGGTAATGCTTGGCGCAACCGGCGTAGCTCACGCACAAAACAGCGTCACGCTGTACGGCATCATTGATACCGGCCTGACCTACGTTTCGAACGACGGCGGCAGCAAGTCGATCAGCATGTCGTCGGGTAACGAGTCGGGTAGCCGCTGGGGCCTGAAAGGCTCAGAAGACCTCGGTGGTGGCCTGAAAACAATCTTCCAGGTGGAGAACGGTTTTAATTCGACGAACGGCAAGCTCGGCCAGGGTAGCCGCATGTTCGGTCGCCAGGCGTTCGTTGGTCTGAGCAGCGACAAGTGGGGTACGCTCACGGCCGGACGTCAATACGATCCGCTGGTTGATCTGGTGCAGCCGGTGCAGGGCGACGGCTTCCTCGGTGGTGTGTTCATCTCGCCGGGCGACATCGACAACGCCGACAACAGCGCGCGGGTCAATAACTCGCTCAAGTACACGTCGCCGACCTGGTCCGGCTTCCAGTTCGAAACCATGTACTCGCTGGGTGGGGTGGCCGGCGCGACGGGCTCGGGTCAGAGCTACGCTGCCGCAGCTGCATACAGCAACGGTCCGGTCAACCTGGCCGCAGGTTACTATCACCTGAGCAACGGCAACGGCACGAACCGCGGTACGACGACGTGGGATTCGCTGTTCAACACATCGGTCAACGCGGCGTACTCCACTGCGGCGTCGATCAACAATGCCCGTATCGGCGGCAACTACGTGTTCGGCTCGGTGACCCTGGGCGGCTACTTCAGCCATGCCGAATACACTGCAGACGCCAGCTCGACATTCACGCAGACGGAAAAGTACAACACGGGTTCGGTGTACGCAGTGTGGCAGGTATCGGCGCCGCTGCAGACCGAGATTGGCTACGTGTACATGAAGTCGAGCGGCAATTCGTCGGCAAAGTACAACCAGTTCGCTGTTGCAGCGGACTACTCGCTTAGCAAGCGTACGGATGTCTACGCATTTGCTGGCTACACGACCGCATCGGGAACACAAGACTCGTCGGGTACGGCCGCTGTTGCTGTTATCGGCTCGGCAACCGGCGACTCGGGTTCCAACAAGCAGGCTACTGTGACTGTTGGCATTCGCCACAAGTTCTAATCGATAGATGCACTAAAGAAAGCCCGCGTGATGCGGGCTTTTTTGTTTGCTCGACAGAACTCTGGATCGGCGATATTGAAACCTTATTTTTTCGATGGCGGCTGGGCGCAGATCGGGAGTTCAAAGTTGAATCGGCGCATTAGTCCTGAGCGGCCGCATGGGTAGCGTCGGCCTGTACCAATGCGCGCACGAGCAGGTACACGGCTGGCAAGTTGTCGTCGTCACGTCGCCAGTCGACGGGTTCGTCGAAATCCATTCCGGACAAACGACTGTCCTCAAATCGGATAAACGTAGAGCGCACTGCCTCGCTGTGCCGCGCCTGGAAGCCCCGATTCTCAAAGACCTGTTCGTCGATTGTCAGCAGCGTGCGCCAGGTCGGCAATTGCGCGCTGCTTGAGTAACGGCGACGGCCACTGTCGAGGTGACGACCTGCGACCGTGGCAATGATCTGCTGGAGGTCGAGCGACGCGCTGCGAAGTGCGCGTTCGAGGGCGACAGGATTGATGTCTTGGACATCCATATCAAGAGCGGAGTCGTTATTCATACTGTTATTTTCCTGAGGACTCGCCGCAATTCGCAGCATCAAATCTGATGCTTCAACAACGCCTGGTTTCGCTGTGCCAATAACTGGCGGATCTGGGCAAGATAGTTGTCGCCGACCGTGCAGTCTTCAACAGGCCGGACATGTTGATGAGGCGTTGGTGGACGTACGCCGAGGTAGCGGCACACCGCTGATAGATAGGGTTTGCCGTTGCCTCCCAGATGTCGCGCCGCGTCAGCCACGCGTACGTCTCCGACATGCTTGCGCAACCACGCAAGCGTTTCGCGATCACCGTCGTTCAAGATGCGGATGAGCTGGTTCATGACCGGTCCTGTATGTAAACACAGTACTGTAAATTTATACAGTATTTGATCGGGATGCAAGTCAATTTGCAGGTCTACTCCATTAGCCGAACGGCCATCGTGTCCGAGTTGGAGCGAGATATTTCGATTGCCGGCGGGTCAAGGGATTTCCCTGGTCCAGGGATTACGCACATATTTCGCGTACGTAGCTGAGGAATAGCCGTCCGGAAGCGCGCAGCGCGCAACCTGATGGCGGCGAGTGCGCACGGATAACCTGCTGTATTTAAAGGTGATCCTTCAGGCATCTTCAGTTTTCGCTGCGGTGCAAGGTTCAGGCGTGAGCGAATGTCGACATCGTCAACTGTCAAAGCGACATCCCTTCTTGAATTTGTCACCACCCGTCCATATAATTAGCACTCGCTGCACGAGAGTGCTAACAACATCGCCGGTTGGCTCAGCCAGCCGGGTTTTCTCAGCGTTCTTCAGTCTCAATCAAGAGAGGAGTATGTATGAACCTTCGTCCTTTGCATGATCGCGTGATCGTCAAACGTCTGGATCAAGAAACCAAGACCGCGTCGGGCATCGTGATCCCCGAAGCCGCAGCAGAAAAGCCGGATCAAGGCGAAATTCTGGCAGTCGGCCCGGGCAAGCGTGACGACAAAGGCGCACAAATCGCCCTCGACGTGAAAGTTGGTGACCGCGTCCTGTTCGGCAAGTATGCAGGCCAGACCGTCAAGGTCGACGGCAACGAACTGCTCGTGATGCGCGAAGAAGACATCATGGCCGTGGTGCAGAAGTAAGCGCCAGTCGCTACTTTTCCCGGTCATATCCCAAAGAATTCAAGGAGTTAGAAGATGGCAGCTAAAGACGTCGTATTCGGTGATTCCGCCCGTGCCAAGATGGTTGAAGGCGTGAACATCCTCGCGAACGCTGTGAAGGTCACGCTGGGCCCGAAGGGTCGCAACGTTGTCCTGGAACGCAGCTTCGGCGGCCCGACGGTCACGAAGGATGGTGTTTCGGTCGCGAAAGAGATCGAACTGAAAGACAAGCTCCAGAACATGGGCGCACAAATGGTCAAGGAAGTTGCTTCCAAGACCAGCGACAACGCAGGTGACGGCACCACGACCGCAACGGTTCTGGCTCAGTCGATCGTCCGCGAAGGCATGAAGTACGTTGCATCGGGCATGAACCCGATGGACCTGAAGCGCGGTATCGACAAGGCTGTGTTCGCAGCGATCGAAGAACTGCGCAAGATCAGCAAGCCGTGCACGACCAACAAGGAAATCGCTCAAGTCGGTTCGATCTCGGCAAACAGCGACTCGTCGATCGGCGACCGTATCGCTGAAGCGATGGACAAGGTTGGCAAGGAAGGCGTCATCACCGTTGAAGACGGCAAGTCGTTGCAAGACGAACTGGACGTTGTCGAAGGTATGCAATTCGACCGCGGCTACCTGTCGCCGTACTTCATCAACAACCCGGACAAGCAAGTTGCTGTGCTCGAAAACCCGTTCGTGCTGCTGCACGACAAGAAGGTTTCGAACATTCGTGACCTCCTCCCGGTCCTCGAGCAAGTCGCTAAGGCTGGCCGTCCGCTGCTGATCATCGCAGAAGACGTCGAAGGCGAAGCGCTGGCTACGCTGGTTGTGAACAACATCCGCGGCATCCTGAAGACTGTTGCTGTCAAGGCTCCGGGCTTCGGCGATCGTCGTAAGGCCATGCTGGAAGACATCGCGATCCTGACCGGCGGTCAAGTCATCGCTGAAGAAACCGGCCTGACGCTCGAAAAGGCAACGCTGGCTGAACTGGGTCAAGCGAAGCGCATCGAAGTGGGCAAGGAAAACACGACGATCATCGACGGCGCTGGCGAAGCAGCAACCATCGAAGCACGTGTGAAGCAAGTTCGCACGCAAATCGAAGAAGCTACGTCGGACTACGACCGTGAAAAGCTGCAAGAACGCGTGGCCAAGCTGGCTGGCGGTGTTGCAGTGATCAAGGTCGGTGCTGCGACCGAAGTCGAAATGAAGGAAAAGAAGGCACGTGTCGAAGACGCACTGCACGCAACGCGCGCAGCTGTGGAAGAAGGCATCGTTGCTGGCGGCGGCGTCGCACTGATCCGTGCACGTACGGCAATCGCTGGTCTGAAGGGCGCTAACGCCGATCAGGACGCAGGTATCAAGATCGTGCTGCGCGCGATGGAAGAGCCGCTGCGTCAGATCGTCACGAACGGTGGCGAAGAAGCCAGCGTCGTGGTGGCAGCTGTTGCTGCTGGTACGGGCAACTACGGCTACAACGCTGCAACCGGCGAGTACGTCGACCTGGTTGACGCAGGTGTCGTGGACCCGACGAAGGTGACGCGCACGGCGCTGCAAAACGCAGCTTCGGTCGCTGGCCTGCTGTTGACCACCGACGCAGCTGTTTGCGAACTGCCGAAGGAAGATGCTCCGATGGGCGGCGGTATGCCCGGCGGCATGGGCGGCATGGGCATGGACATGTAATTTCCGATTGAGCCTCACTTGGCCTCGTTTGAGGCTCAGTTGGAAACACATGGGGAGGTGCGTCGCGAGGCGTACTTCCCAGAACAAAAAACCCGCAGAAATGCGGGTTTTTTGTTCTGGGGCAAGCGGTTAGGCGATCCGGTATTACGAGCGCTCCACGCAAGCGAGATTCGTGAGGTGGTTATCGCGCAAGTAGGTAAATATATTCGCCACGCTTTCAGCCGGCGTCAGCGCTGCGGTGTCTATTTTCAATTCAGGATCGGCCGGCGCTTCATAGGCTGCTGATACGCCAGTAAACGACGCGATTTCTCCGGCTCGGGCTTTGGCGTAAAGACCTTTCGGATCACGATCGGCGCATGTATCGACCGAGGCGGAAAGATAAGTCTCGATGAAGTTACCGGCGCCAATAATTTCGCGCGCCATCGCTCTGTCTTCACGCATTGGCGAAATAAGTGCCGTGATGACGATGAGACCTGCGTCGTTCATCAATTGGGCGACGTGCGCCACCCGGCGAATATTTTCACGGCGATCTTTCTGGTCGAAGGAGAGGTCGCGCGCCAAGCCGTGGCGAATATTGTCGCCATCGAGTACATAGCATGCGCGGCCTAGTGAAACGAGTTGCTGTTCGAGTTCGAAAGCAATGGTCGATTTGCCGGCCCCGGATAATCCGGTCAGCCAGATCGTGACTGGTTTCTGGCGGAATATTTCCATCCTGTCGCGGGCGGTAATTGAGCCTTGGAAACGTTTCAGGAAGGCGTGAGACTGTCCCATTGTGATTTCCGCTCGCTTTCAGACGCAGTGTGAACGCTGCTGCCGGACTCCGGCGTTTTGCAGGGGCAAGTGTCGATTTTCGACCATGACACGAGCGCCGTCCGAAGGGCCCACGGGCAGGGGGATGCGAGTCGGCGAAGGCATGGGGATATATGACAGTTTTACGAAATGTAAAGTTTAGCTTGGCGATTACGCCGATGCTGTAACGTTTGATTACAAGTTCAAACGTATGTTGGCGTGATGAAAGGGGTGGCGGGTCCTTCCGGTTTCGCGAGGAAGTCGAGCCCGGCCGCGTGCTGAGACGAGGCCTGAGGGAGAGATCAGGGGCAGGGCGTGTCCGCAGGCGCGAAGCTTTCCAGGTCGAACATCGGTTAAGACGGAGAAAGGCGAGTTCGGGTCAAGCCTTCCGGAGGCCTGTTTCTCAAAACAAAAAACCCGCAGAAATGCGGGTTTTTTACCGGGGCTGTCGGGCCGCCGGTGAAGTGGAAACGCTCTCCAGGCGCCTGCCGCTTGCGCAGCAGACGCGTCGAGCCGAGCCGTCAAATCAATGCCGTGCTTCGCCCGGTGCCGCGTCCTTGCCCGTTGCAGGCGGCGTGTCGTCGTCGCTGCTGCGGGCCCAGAAAAAGCGGTCCGGCAGATAGGCGCCCATGCCCGGCCGAAACGCGTTGCGCATCGCCTGATACAGATACTCCTGCGCCTCGCGCACAGCTTCCGCCGGCTCCTGGCCGTTAGCCAGCAAGGCGGCAATCGCGGCGCCGAGTGTGTCGGTAATGCCCATGATCCGATGGGCGCCACGGTCCCACATATCCTGGCGCAGTTGGCCGTCTTCGCTGAACAGCGTATTAACGAGCCGGTGCGTGC
Source organism: Paraburkholderia sp. SECH2 (assembly GCF_030464795.1). NCBI lineage: Bacteria > Pseudomonadati > Pseudomonadota > Betaproteobacteria > Burkholderiales > Burkholderiaceae > Paraburkholderia > Paraburkholderia sp. SECH2. Next base: position 106,723 of record NZ_JALPRH010000018.1, on the reverse strand, counting down.
CGGTTTCCGTCGACAGAATGTATTCGCAGCCTTGCGACAGCAGATGCGAGATTGCCGCGTCGAGGCTTGGTGCCTCGGCGTCGCCGTCTGGCTGGGCGAGCGCGAGCAGCGTAGCCGAATCGGCGACCAGCAAGGTGGTTTGCGGCGCCAGCAGGTCGGCGATCGCTTCGCGCAGTTCGTCGGCGGCGAGCACGTGTTCGTCGTCGAGCGTGAAATCGGGGGCGAGGATCAGCGGGATGTCGTCGTAATCGGCGACCACCTCGGCAATCGCGCTCACTACTTCCGCGCGCGTGCATGCGCCGACCTTGAACGCGGCGATCGGCATGTCTTCGAGCAGCATCCGGGCCTGGGTTGCGACCACTTCAGGATCGAGCCCGGTAACTTCATCGCAGCTTGCCGAGTCGCGCACGGTATAGCCCGTGAGCACGGAAACGCCATGGCAGCCCATGCTGGCAAGGGTCATCAGGTCTGCTTGCAGGCCGGAGCCGCCGGTGGGATCGGAAAGGCCGAAGGTGAGGACGATCGGAGGCGTATCGCTGGGCATGAAGATTTACAAAAAGGAGCTGTATTTAGGCGCAGAGGGTGCGCAATCGGCTCAATTATGCGGCCTAAACTGTCATGAGGGCGTTTTTTCGCATTCTTCGGCAGGTTGCCGCAAGCCGGCAGCACGTAAGCGGCAACCTGGCGCGCCCCCACGCGTAAGCGCCAACCAAACCGACGCAACCCTCTAGCCAAAGGCCGCCGCACACTACGATTGCACGTTTCTGTTTGCTAGGCATTGGGGCGGCAACACGGTACCATCATGGCTCCCGTTTCCACGGACTCTACGACGCGACACAAGAATGGAATATCAAAGCTGGATGTGCCTGATTTGCGGCTGGATTTACGACGAAGAAGCCGGTTTGCCGGAGGAAGGCATTGCGCCGGGCACGCGCTGGGAGGACGTTCCCATTAACTGGACCTGCCCGGAATGCGGCGCGCGCAAGGAAGACTTCGAGATGGTCCAGATCTGAGGTCCAAGGGGTAAACGGCGGTCTCCAGCTGAGCGCCTTGCCATGCCGTGTGGTTGCGGCGCGGCGTTTTGCCGGCGGCGTCGGCCGGATCGAAAGCGGTCCATGCGCTCGGCGCGCAGCCCCAACGCGGTGGCGCGGAACATCCCCGGTTGCACCGTGTCGCAGCGGTAATCTGTCATTGTCCTGTCGCCAGTTCGCGCGTTAGCCGATCAGTCTCTCGTGCAGCGCCGAAGCGGCGGCCCGTCAGCTTCCTGTCGCCTGCCCATGACTCTTCGATCCGCTGCACCCGATTCCTTCGATGCATTGCCCAATCCGCGCGGCGGCGCTGTCCGACCTGCGGAGCTGGCGCTGGCAGAGGCGTTGCTGGCGTTCGAACAACATAGAGAGAGCACCACGGCGCTGCTGCGTGCGTCACATGCGTTGCGCGAGGCCGGCTGGCTGAGCGCGCAGCGCTTCGCGGACGCGCTGGTGCGGCTCTCGCCTCTCGCCGAAGGCGATCCGGCTGACGCGGAGAGCGCGCGGCGCGTGTTCGGCGCCGCATTGCACGATTTCCGCGCGGCGCTCGAGCGCCACAATCTGCGCGAACTGTCCTGCTCGTCCACGCTGTTCCATCACTATCACGCGCTGTGTGCCCATCTGTCGGAGCACACGCCGGGTTCGACCGTCGCGTTCGAAGATCTCGCGTTGAGCGCGCGCCCGGTGCCGCCGGTGTCGCTGCATAGCCAGTCCGCGGATCAACTCGCCCATTTGCGGGCGCGCTACGAGCGCGCGCTGCTGCCGGTGTTGCGATCGCAGCCGGATAGCAGTGGGGCTGCGCTGGCGTTCACGAACGCGGCGCTCGACGAGCTGGACGCCGTCTTTACCGAACTTGCCGGCCCGGACCCCTACGATTTCTGGCGTCTCGCCAAAGCTTGCGCCAAGGCGCTGCGAGTCAGCGGCCGCGCCACCGGAGATGCCGACGCGCGGCGTTTCTATGCGCGCTGCAACCTCACCCTGGCCGATCATGCGCACGGCATCGAGCGCGCGCCGCGTTCGCTGGTGCGCGCAACGCTGGCGCTGCTGTGGCGCGATTACGCGCTGTTCGGCGCTGCAGCGGAAGACGCCGATCAGGTCGAAGTGCTGCACGACTATGGTTTGACGGTCGATTGGCACGTCGCGGGCACCCAGGCATCCGAAATGCTTTGGGAAGCTGGCGCCGTGCAGGCGCAGGCGGTCAGCGCGACCCGCAGCACGCTGACGCGCGAGCTGGGCGTGTTAACCGTCAACGCGCATGCGTATGAAGATTTCCTGCAAACGGCCGATGCGTCGGTTTCGGCGCTGACTGAGCACGCCCGTGCGGCCGACCAGCCGGAGAAAGCCGATCCGAGCGAAGCGTTGCAGGCGGGCGACGCCGCCTACCGGCTCGGTGCCGCCGCGTGCGCGCTGGGCCTCGGCCACGTGGCGCTGGTTGCCGATGCGCTCGGGCTCGCCTGGCGCCGCCGCGCGCACGCCGGCGTATCGACGCCGGCGGTGCGCTCCCATGTCATCGTCGGTGCACCAGCGGCGAGCACGCTCGAGCAGGCTGCCGAAGCGTTGCGTGCGATGCTGCACAAAGTCGCCGCGGGCGTCGCGCCGACAAGCAGCAACGCTGCGTTGGCCGCATTGACGCGTTCGATCGAGCAGGGCGGCGCCTGAACTGCTGGCTGCGGCATCACTGCGTTATCAATCAGCAGCATGCCCTGCGCACCGGCACACATCCTCAGCTATCAACGCGAGGCGCAATGTTCGAACCCGGAGGCACGCGATATGCGTGTCGTAAACACCGCTGAGCGCACCATGGACAAGGTCTGCGTGCGTGATAGAGTGCAACTTGATTCGCCGTCGATGGCTCGCGGCGCACTTCATCGCGCACATCGCGGTCACGCGCTCAAAGCCCGCCATCCCGCACCGTCTTTGCTAAAATCCGAACTATGTCCAAGAGTACCGATCGCATCAATCTGACCAACCAGTTCCTGATCGCCATGCCGAGCATGGCCGATCCCACGTTTTCAGGAACGGTGGTCTACCTTTGCGATCACAGTGAGCGCGGTGCGCTCGGCCTCGTGATCAACCGGCCGACCGATATCGACCTTGAAGCGCTCTTCAGTCGCATCGATCTCAAGCTCGAGATCGAACCCCTTCTCCATGTGCCTGTGTATTTCGGCGGCCCGGTACAAACCGAGCGCGGCTTCGTGCTGCACGATCCGAAAGACGGCAATGCGTATACGTCGTCCATGTCGGTGCCGGGCGGGCTCGAGATGACCACGTCGAAAGACGTGCTTGAAGCCGTCGCGAGCGGCACTGGTCCGGAGCGCTTTCTGCTCACGCTCGGCCATGCCGGCTGGGGCGCGGGTCAGCTCGAAGAAGAGATTTCGAAGAACGGCTGGCTCACGGTTGAAGCCGACCCGAAAATCGTGTTCGACGTGCCCGCCGAAGAGCGTTTGGAAGCGGCGCTCGCGCTGCTCGGCATTTCACTGTCGATGCTGTCGGGCGAAGCAGGTCACGCATGAGCCTGGCAGCCGGACGTGAAGCGACGCTGCTTGCGTTCGACTACGGTGAAAAGCGGATCGGCGTGGCAGTGGGCAATTCGCTCACCCGCAGCGCACGGGCGCTCGTGATCGTGCAGAACCGCAGCCGCGAATACCGTTTCGAGGCGATCGGCAAGCTGATCAGCGAGTGGAAGCCGGACGCGCTGGTAGTCGGTTTGCCCATGCACCCGGACGGCATGCCGCACGAAATGACCCAACTCGCGAAGCGCTTCGGCAATCAGCTGAATGGCCGCTTCAATCTGCCGGTGACATGGATCGACGAGCGCTATTCGTCGGTCGAGGCGAAGGCGGAAATCCGCGCCGGCAACGGCCGCGCCGACATGCTCGACGCCGAAGCCGCCAGCATCATCCTCCAGCAATATCTAGACGGACTTTCCGACGATCATGAGTTCCATTGACGCCGAAGCGCTTTATCGCGCCGTGCTCGACCAGGTTCGCGCGGCGTATGGCGACGCCTTCAGCGCTGCCGATGGCCCCGTGCTGGCCGGCATCTACAGCGGCGGCGCCTGGCTCGCCGAGCGCCTTGCGCGCGATCTGAAAGCGCCGAGCTTCGGCGTGGTGAATGTCGCGCTGCATCGCGACGACTACGCGAAAAAAGGCCTGCACTCGCAGGCAAGCCCGACCTCGCTGCCGTTTTCCGTGGACAAGCGCCGCATCGTGCTGGTGGACGACGTGCTGTACACCGGCCGCACGATTCGCGCGGCGTTGAATGAGCTGTACGACTACGGCCGTCCGGCATCGGTCGAACTGGCGGTGCTCGCCGATCGCGGTGGACGCGAGTTGCCGGTGGCGGCGCGTTTTGTCGGCGGCGTGGTGGATGTGCCGGCCGACGCGACGCTCGTGCTTGCCCGCGAAGCAGGCGGCGCCGACGGCAATCAGCGTTTCACCTTTCACACCGAAGCACGCGTCGATTGAACGCAGCTTTGCGCATTGAGCAAGGCGTCGACGGCGAACACGTTGAAGCCCGTATTTGAAGCAGGTACACAATGAACACCGCCACCCAGGCCTCCCAGGATTCCGCCGACAGCGCCACCGAGCGCTTCCGTTATGGCTTTCTGAAGGGCAATCCGCAGCTCACGAAGAACGGCGAGCTCAAACATTTGCTGTCGATCGAAGGGTTGCCGAAGGCGATCGTCAATCACATTCTCGATACCGCCGACCAGTTCGTCAGCGTGACGGATCGCGAAGTGAAGAAGGTGCCGCTGTTGCGCGGCAAGTCGGTGTTCAACCTGTTCTTCGAGAACTCGACGCGCACCCGCACGACCTTCGAAATCGCCGCGACGCGTTTGTCGGCCGATGTGCTGAATCTGAACATCAATGCGTCCTCGACGAGCAAGGGCGAGTCGCTGCTCGACACGATCAACAACCTCTCGGCGATGCATGCCGATATGTTCGTTGTGCGTCATGCATCGAGCGGTGCACCGTACCTGATCGCCCAGCACTGCGCGCCGCACGTGCACGTGATCAATGCCGGCGACGGCCGTCACGCACACCCGACCCAGGGTCTGCTCGACATGTACACGATCCGCCACTACAAGAAGGACTTCACGAATCTGCGTGTGGCGATCGTCGGCGACATTCTGCATTCGCGGGTCGCGCGTTCGGACATTCACGCGCTGACCACGCTTGGCGTGCCGGAAGTACGCGCAATCGGTCCGCGCACGTTGCTGCCGGGCGGTCTCGAGCAAATGGGCGTGCGCGTATTCCACAACCTCGACGAAGGCCTGAAAGACGTCGACGTGATCATCATGCTGCGTCTGCAAAACGAGCGGATGAGCGGCGCGCTGCTGCCGTCGGCGCAGGAGTACTTCAAGAGCTGGGGTTTGACGCCGGAGCGCCTTGCGCTCGCCAAACCCGATGCGATTGTGATGCACCCGGGGCCGATGAATCGTGGCGTCGAAATCGATTCGCAGGTGGCCGACGGTCCGCAATCGGTGATTCTGAACCAGGTGACGTTCGGCATCGCAGTGCGGATGGCGGTGATGGGAATCGTTGCGGGCAATCACGATTGATCTCGCCACGGCTCACACCCACACACTCACCAGCAAACGCGACAAGACACGCAGAACTTAGCTGAGCGCTTGGCTAAACATTAAGGCAGCGGATGAAGATTCTTATTCAAGGCGGCACGCTGATCGATCCGGCAGCGGGCACCGAACAGCAGCAGGACATTTTTATCGAAGCGGGCAAGATCGTCGCCATCGGCAACGCGCCTGCTGATTTCAGCGCAACGAAGACGATCGACGCTAAAGGCCTGCATATTGCGCCAGGCCTCGTCGACCTGTCCGCGCGCTTGCGCGAACCGGGCTACGAGCACAAGGCGACGCTCGAATCCGAAATGGCCGCGGCGCTCGCAGGCGGCGTGACGAGTCTCGTGTGTCCGCCGGACACCGATCCGACGCTCGATGAACCTGGCCTCGTCGAGATGCTCAAGTTCCGCGCGCGCAATCTGGACCAGGCGCATGTGTATCCGCTCGGCGCGTTGACCGTTGGCCTGAAAGGCCAGGTCATCACCGAGATGGTCGAGTTGACCGAGGCGGGCTGTATCGGCTTTTCGCAAGCCGATGTGCCGGTGGTCGACACACAGGTGTTGATGCGTGCGTTGCAGTACGCGAAGACTTACGGCTACACGGTGTGGCTGCGTCCGGTCGATGCCTATCTCGGCAAGGGCGGCGTGGCCGCAAGCGGCGCGTTGGCGTCGCGGCTCGGTTTGTCCGGCGTGCCGGTGTCAGCTGAGACGATCGCGCTGCACACGATTTTCGAACTGGTCCGCGTGACCGGCGCACGGGTGCATCTGTCGCACGTGTCGTCGGCGGCGGGCATTGCGCTGATGCGCGCAGCCAAGGCCGAGGATTTGCCGGTGTCGTGCGACGTCACCGTGAACCACGTGCATCTGATCGACCTCGATATCGGCTACTTCGACGCGCAGTTCCGCCTCGATCCGCCGCTGCGCCAGCAACGCGATCGCGAAGCGATCCGCGCGGGCCTCGTTGACGGTACGATCGACGCGATCTGCTCCGACCACACGCCGGTCGACGACGACGAAAAGCTGCTGCCATTCGCCGAAGCCACGCCGGGTGCAACGGGCCTGGAGCTGTTCCTGTCGCTAACAGTCAAATGGGCCGACGAAGCGGGCGTGCCGTTGGCCAAGGCGCTGAACCGCATCACCACGGCGCCGGCCGACGTGCTGAAGCTGGAGGCGGCTGGCCGCATCGCCGTGGGCGCTGTCGCCGATCTTTGCGTGTTCGACCGCAACGCGTATTGGCGCGTCGAGCCGCGTGCGTTGAAGAGCCAGGGGCACAACACGCCGTTCCTCGGCTATGAACTGCCGGCGCGCGTGCGGGCGACGATCGTGTCCGGTCACGTTGCGTTCGAACAGCGCTAATATTCGCGGCATTGCCCAGTTACGGAAAGCTCCGACAAATGAAGCTCGCGTTACGCAAGGCCCGTCTCGTCGCCCATCTGCTGCATGGCATGTGGATCGTTGCGACGCGCTTTTCCAAGGTCGGTGCGGAGGGGCGGCAGACGCTCAACCGCGAATGGTCACTGAAAATGCTGCGTCTATGCGGGATGCGGCTCGTCGTGCATAACGACAGCGCGCGGCTCGACCGCGGCGCGTTGGTGGTCGCCAATCACATCTCGTGGATCGACATCTACGTGATCAATGCGTGGCGGCCTACGCCGTTTGTCTCGAAGGCTGAGATCCGTCAGTGGCCGGTGGTCGGCTGGCTGGCGCAGCAACTCGACACCGTGTTCATCCAGCGCGAGAAGCGCAGCGACGCGAAGCGGATCATGCACGAACTGTCCGACCGCCTGAGCGCGGGCGAGCTGATGTGCGTGTTTCCTGAAGGGACGACGACGAACGGTCTGGCGCTGCTGCCATTTCACGCGAATATGTTCCAGGCCGCCGTGTCGGCCTCGGTGCCGGTGCAGCCACTGTGCATCATGTACGAAGATGCGCAGGGCCGGCAATCCACCGCGCCCGCGTATATCGACGATCTGACGCTGGCTGATTCGCTGAACATGCTGTTGAGCGGCGGGCCGTTGACCGCGCACGTGTATGTCGGCGCGCCGCTTGCGCCGGGTGCGGATCGGCGCATGCTGGCGGCGGAGGCGGAAGGGGTGATTGCTGCGGCGCTGCTAGAGATGCAGGGCGGCATGACGAGGTCGGGTGCTGCGATCGCGGCGTCGATTTCTTCAGCAGACGCTCACAACACGCACAACGCCTCGGATGCTTCCAACGTTTTGCCGGCGCTGATCGATCCCGTCGATCAATCTGGCCGGTCGGCGTAGCAGCGCAGCTTAATTACCCCCGCCTGCTACGCGGCAAGTTTCGCAGTCGACCTGCGTGAGCGTGCGCTCCGCGGGATTCTGCGCAAGGCGCACGGCCGAGAGCTTCTCCCCCCAAACGCAGCCGGAATCCAGCCCGATCAGGTTGTCGCGCAGGGTCAAGCCGAGCGCGGCCCAATGGCCGAACACCACGGTGATGTCCGCGGTCTTGCGCGACGGCACATCGAACCACGGCATGCTGCCCGGCGGCGCCGAATTCAGGCCAGCGCTGCTGCTGAAATCCATTACGCCTTCGGCATTGCAGAAGCGGATGCGCGTCAACGCACTGCACGTCAGGCGCAGCCGCTCGATGCCCTTGATGCCGGGCGTCCAGCGATTCGGCTCGTTGCCATAGAGCCCAGCGAGCGTTTCCTTCCAGTTCGGTGCGCGCAGCGCCCGCTGCAATTCGTCGGCGAGTTCCATCGTCATGGTGGCATCCCATTGCGGCAGCACGCCCGCATGCACCATCAGCATGCCGTTATCGAAATGCGCGATCGGACGGTGGCGGACCCAGTCGAGCAGATCGGCGGCATCCGGTGCGGCGAGAATGTCGTCGATCGTGTCGCCTTTCTTCGATTTGCGAATCCCCGCCGACACCGACAGCAGATGCAGGTCATGGTTACCCAGCACCGGCACCGCACGGTCCCCCAGCGCAATGATGTCGCGCAGCGTGGCGAGCGATTCGGAGCCGCGGTTGATCAGGTCGCCCGCGAACCACAGCGGCGTGCCTTCGGGCGGCGCGGCTTTGGCCAGCAATTGCTGGAATGGCGTGCGGCAGCCCTGCAGGTCACCGAAAGCGAGCGGTAGCAGGTGCGGCTCTGAAACGGCAGCGGATCCGGCACTAAACGCAGCAGGGGAGGCGACGGTGGAAGCGGTGGAGGATGTCATCGGAAAGTCGGTGCAGTTCGATACACGCGGTTACGAACAAGGCGGGCCGCGTTGGGCGGTGCAGCAAATTAGCGTGACATAATAGCCCGTTTGAAGCACGGATATCGTGGCAAGCCCCGCCGGGAGCCGCAAGCAAGTGGCATTCCCAGGGGCGTTGTCAGGCGCACCGCAAGGGCCGCGCGCGATATTGCACTACAACAGGATGACCCTCGTGAACGGAGAAAGCATGTCGTCTATTCATGCGAATCAACCTATCCGAACGCTCGTCACCGGGGCGAGTGGCTTCACGGGCCGCTATCTGGTCGACAATCTGCTCGGCCGCGGCCATACCGTGATCGAAACAGTGGCTGGGCGCGACGAGCCTGAAACGCCGACGCGCCTCAGGCTCGACATTACGTCGCCCGACGCCTGCCGGCGCGTGATCGAAACCGCGCGGCCCGACTATATCGTGCATCTGGCGGCGATCAGCTTCGTGGGCCATAACGATCCGCTCGACTTTTACCGCGTCAACGTGATCGGCACGCTGAATCTGCTGGAGGCCTGTGCGGCCGTCGGCCATACGCCGCGCAAGCTGTTGATCGCGAGCAGCGCGAATGTCTACGGCAATGTCACCAGCGACGCCATCGACGAAACCTTCCCCGTCACCCCGGTGAACCACTACGCCGCCAGCAAGGCGGCCATGGAAACGATGGTGCGGACCTGGTTCGACCGCCTGCCCATCCTGATCGTGCGGCCGTTCAACTACACGGGCCGTGGCCAGGCCTCGAACTTCCTTGTGCCGAAGATCGTCGAGCATTTCGCGCGCCGCGAGCCGACGATCGAGCTCGGCAATATCGACGTGGCGCGTGATTTCTCAGACGTGCGCTACGTGGCGAACGCCTATGAGGCTTTGCTCGACTCGGAGGCCGCTGCTGAAACGGTCAACGTCTGTACCGGCACCCCTTATACGCTGCGGGACATTCTCTCTGCTGCGAGCGATCTGACCGGGCATGAACTCGAAATCCGGATCAATCCGGCGTTCGTGCGACAAACCGACGTGAAGATGCTGGCCGGGTCGCCCGCCAAGCTGCACTCGCTGGTGCCGAAGGTCGAGGCGATTCCTTTCATGGATACGCTACGCTGGATGTTGGCCGCTTAATTGGCGCAACCAGCGGTATCTGCGGGTATCTGCCGTTATCTTGTGCCGCTGCCTCGCGCCAATCCATGCCCTTGGTGGGAATGGAAACCAAACTTGTCAAGCTGTTTCAAGTTGTTAGGGTTCTAGTTTTTGCCCCGCGCGGCTTTATAATCAGGGCTTTATAAGATTGGCGTCTGAGCGCCTGCCCGCAGTGTGAGGGGCGGCGCCGGGCGTTGAAAAAACTCGGACTCCACCACGCGGGGTGCGTAGATCGGCGAAACGATGCCGATTTGCCGCCAACATCTAGAAGGGAAATTCATGATCCTGGTAACGGGCGGTGCCGGCTTTATCGGCGCCAATTTCGTGCTCGACTGGCTCGATGCGTCGGACGAAGCGGTGCTGAACGTAGACAAACTGACCTACGCCGGCAATCTGGGTACGCTCAAATCGCAACAGGGCAATCCCCGCCATGTGTTCGCGCGGGCCGATATCTGCGATCGTGCCGCGATGGATGCGCTCTTTGCCGAGTACAAGCCACGCGCCGTGCTGCACTTTGCCGCTGAAAGCCATGTGGATCGCTCGATTCACGGCCCGGCTGATTTCGTGCAGACCAACGTGGTCGGCACCTTCACGCTGCTCGAAGCCACCCGTCAGTACTGGAATACGCTCGGCGAGGCCGACAAGGCCGCGTTCCGTTTCCTGCATGTCTCGACCGACGAAGTGTTCGGTTCGCTGTCCGCTACCGATCCGCAATTTTCCGAAACCACGCCGTACGCGCCGAATAGCCCCTATTCGGCCACCAAGGCGGGTTCCGACCATCTGGTGCGCGCCTACCATCACACGTATGGCCTGCCGGTGCTCACCACGAACTGCTCGAACAACTACGGCCCGTACCAGTTCCCCGAAAAGCTGATTCCGCTGATGATCGCCAACGCGCTCAGCGGCAAGGCGCTGCCGGTGTACGGCGACGGTCAGAATGTGCGCGACTGGTTGTATGTCGGCGACCATTGCAGCGCGATCCGCGAAGTACTCGCGCGCGGCACGCCGGGCGAGACATACAACATTGGCGGCTGGAACGAAAAGAAGAACCTCGACGTCGTGCATACGCTGTGCGACCTGCTCGACCAGTTGCGTCCGAAGGCAGGCGCCTCGTACCGCGACCAGATCACCTATGTGAAGGATCGTCCCGGCCACGACCGCCGTTATGCGATCGACGCCCGCAAGCTCGAGCGCGAACTCGGCTGGAAGCCGGCGGAGACGTTCGAGACAGGCCTCGCCAAGACGGTCCAGTGGTACCTGGACAATCAGGTGTGGTCTGACGAAGTCGCTTCGGGTGAGTATCGGAAGTGGGTTGAGACCAACTACGCGCAACGCGCGTAAGGGCACGGCAATGGCGCGCAAAGGCATTATTCTCGCGGGCGGATCGGGCACGCGCCTGTATCCGATTACGCATGTCGTCTCCAAGCAGTTGCTGCCGGTCTACGACAAACCGATGATCTACTACCCGCTGTCCACGCTGATGGTGGCGGGGATTCGCGACGTGCTGATCATCTCAACGCCGCAAGATACGCCGCGTTTCGAAGCCATGCTCGGCGACGGCAGCCAGTGGGGCATGAACATCCAGTACGCGGTTCAGCCTTCGCCGGACGGTCTCGCGCAGGCGTTCATCATCGGCCGCGACTTTGTGGGCAACGATCCGTCGGCGCTGATTCTCGGCGACAACATCTTCTACGGTCACGATCTCGCGAAGCAGCTGGAACGCGCGAACGAGAAAGACGAGGGCGCTACTGTCTTCGCCTATCACGTGCACGATCCGGAGCGGTATGGCGTCGTCGAATTCGACAAGCAGTTCCGCGCGTTGTCAATCGAAGAGAAGCCGGCCAAGCCGCGCTCGCATTACGCCGTTACTGGCTTGTACTTCTACGACAAGCAGGTCTGCGATATCGCGGCAGACATCAAGCCGTCGCCGCGCGGCGAGCTCGAAATTACGGACGTCAACTCGCGTTATCTGGCCAACGCCGCGCTCAATGTCGAGATCATGGGCCGTGGCTATGCGTGGCTCGACACGGGCACGCATGATTCGCTGATCGAAGCGGCGACGTTCATCGCGACGCTGCAGAAGCGCCAGGGTCTGGTGGTTGCGTGTCCGGAAGAGATTGCTTACCGGCAGGCATGGATCGACGGTGAACAACTGCTCGCGCTGGCCAAGCCGCTGGCGAAAAACGCGTACGGCAAGTATCTGCAAAACCTTCTTACGGACCACGTTGCATGGCCATCCAAGTAACCGCTACGGCGCTGCCTGAAGTCAAGATTATCGAGCCGAAAGTGTTCGGCGATGCCCGGGGCTATTTCTACGAAAGCTTCAATGCGGTGGAGTTCGCGGAGCACGTGGAGAAAGACGTGACGTTCGTGCAGGACAACCATTCACGTTCGGCGAAAGGCGTTCTGCGCGGCCTTCACTATCAGATTCAGCACGCGCAGGGCAAGCTCGTGCGCGTGGTTGAAGGGGAAGTGTTCGACGTTGCTGTCGACATCCGCAAGAGTTCGCCGAATTTCGGCAAGTGGGTGGGTGCGATGCTGTCGGTTGAAAATCATCGGCAGATGTGGGTTCCACCTGGCTTTGCACATGGCTTCGTGGTGTTGTCCGAATCTGCGCAGTTCCTCTACAAAACTACCGACTACTGGTTTCCGGAACACGAGCGCAGTATTGTTTGGAATGACCCGTCGGTCGGCATCGAATGGCAGATCGATTTCGAGCCGTTGCTGGCTGCGAAGGATGCGGCAGGCAAGCGCCTCGCCGATGCTGAAGTCTACGCCTAAGGGGTTGCCGCATGAGCGCACATGATGCCAGGCGGACGATTCTCGTCACCGGTGTAAACGGCCAGGTAGGCTTCGAGCTCGCGCGTACGCTGCAAGGGCTCGGCAACGTGGTCGCGGTTGATCGCGCCACGCTGGACCTGTCCAATCTGGACCAGGTCCGTGCGGTTGTTCGCGACGTGCGGCCTACGCTGATCGTCAACCCGGCGGCCTACACCGCGGTCGACAAGGCAGAAGAGGAATTCGATCTCGCCATGCGCATCAACGGCGAAGCGCCGGGCGTGCTGGCTGAAGAAGCGAAAAAGCTCGGTGCAGCGTTGATTCACTACTCGACCGATTACGTGTTCAACGGTGAGAAAGACGGCGCCTACGTCGAAGACGATCCCACCGACCCTCAGAACGCCTACGGCCGCACCAAGCTCGCTGGCGAGCGGGCCATCGCCGCGACTGGCGTGAATCACCTGGTGCTGCGTACGAGCTGGGTGTACGGCACCCGCGGCAAGAATTTTCTGCTCACCATGCTGCGTCTCGGCGCCGATCGGCCCGAGTTGAAGGTGGTTGCCGACCAGTTCGGCGCGCCGACCTGGAGCAACACGATCGCGACGCTCAGTGCGCATCTGAGCGCACAGGCTTTTGCCGCGGAAGACGGCGCCACGTGGTGGAGCGAGCGCTCGGGCATCTATCACCTGTGCGCCGGCGATGCGACTTCGTGGCACGGCTTCGCATCGGCCATTTTCGAGCTCGCGGACCTGCCGAACCGGCCGAAGGCGCTGCCGATTCCGGCTTCCGACTATCCGACACCGGCAAAGCGTCCGTCCAATTCACGCATGTCGAACGAGAAGCTGGCACAGGTGTTCGGGCTTGCCGCGCCGCATTGGCGCGATGCCTTGAAGCTGTGCCTGACCGACGCTTTTCCTCGGTCGCCTGCAGCCCGTTCTTAACGCATAGCACGCGCCCTCGCTCGAAGCTCGCCTGGCGGCGTAGCGCCTTAGCTGTCTGACGATCGTGAAAGGGGGCGGGGGTAGAATATCGGTCAGTCTGGAAGGCTCGCGCCGGCCCCGAATGTGGGCCTGGCACGTCAACGTTCAGGGCGCGCAGATCGTCGCACAGCCCATTGATTTTCTGGGTTGTGCTGACTATTCGTGGTCATGGCACTTCCGTAATAAATACGGTACTGAGAGGACTCTGTGAGTTTGTTACCGATCATTCTTTGTGGCGGGGCGGGTTCGAGACTATGGCCGGTCTCGCGCGAGTCGCACCCGAAACCGTTCATCCGCCTTGCGGATGGCGAAAGCTTGCTGCAAAAGGCGTTCTTGCGCGCGGTGGCACTGCCGGGCGTGAAGGAAGTGCTCACGGTAACGAACCGCGATCTGTTCTTCAAGACCGAGGACGATTTCCGCGAAGTGAACGCGAAAGGCTGTGCAACCTCGTTCATTCTCGAACCGTTTGGCCGCAACACGGCTGCTGCGGTTGCCACGGCGGCGTTGCATACGGCGAAAGTGCACGGCGACCAAACGGTCATGCTGGTGCTGGCCGCCGATCACCTGATTACCGACCAGCAGGCGTTCGGCCAGGCTGTCGCGGCTGCGCAGAAGCTGGCGCTGGCGGGCAAGGTGGTGACCTTCGGCGTGCATCCGGAAACGCCTGAAACCGGCTACGGCTACATCGAGGCGGATGGCGACAAGGTGGTGCGCTTCGTCGAGAAACCATCGCTCGAGAAGGCCCGCGAGTATCTCGCCTCGGGCAAGTTCGTCTGGAACTCGGGCATGTTCTGCTTCACCGCGGCCACGATCCTGAAGGAAATGAAGCAGCATTGCCCTGAGATTCTCAGCACTGCTGCCGAGTGCATGGAGAAGTCGCCTTCCGCCGCGGGTAAGGATGGCGCGCAGGTTCGTCTCGAGCCGGGCTCCTTCGGCGCGGTGCCGGACGTGTCGTTCGACTATGCGGTGATGGAGAAGTGCGAGGACGGGGCGGTGGTTCGCTGCGACATCGGCTGGACGGACGTCGGTTCGTGGACGGCGCTCAGCGATCTCTCGCCGGCGGACGGCAGCGGTAATCGCGTGGAAGGTGAAGCGCTGCTGCTCGACGTTAAGAACTGCTATCTGCGTGGCGGCGACCGGCTGATTGGCGCAGTGGGCGTCGAGAACCTGATCGTAATCGATACACCGGACGCGCTGCTCATCGCGGACAAAGACCGGGCGCAGGACGTGAAGCAGATTTTTGCCGAACTCAAGTCGCGCGGTCACGAAACGTACAAGGTGCATCGCACGGTGCATCGGCCCTGGGGAACGTATTCGGTGCTTGAAGAGGGCCCTCGCTTCAAGATCAAACGCATCGAGGTCAAGCCGGGTGGAAGTCTTAGCTTGCAGATGCATCATCACCGCAACGAGCATTGGGTCGTGGTCAGCGGCATGGCCAAGGTCGTGAACGGAGAGAAGGAGTTGTTCGTTTCGACCAACGAGTCGACCTACATCCCGGCGGGTCACAAACATCGCCTCGAGAACCCGGGCGTGGTCGAGCTCGTGATGATCGAAGTGCAGAGCGGCGAATATCTTGGCGAAGACGACATCGTCCGCTTTGAAGACATTTACGGACGTACTTGAGATGGAAATTAGTTTCATAAACGATAAAGAAGATCTGACACGCCACAATGAGCACAACGACATATCGGTCGGAATGAAGTCCGTTCGAATATGGGGAACGCTCGGTTGGCATGACATCCGGCAACGTTATCGTCGCTCTGTGATCGGTCCCTTCTGGTTTACGCTGAGTACCGTGATCATGGTAGTTGTGCTGGGCGCGTTGTATGCGACGCTGCTGAAGCAAGAGTACAAGCATTATTTGCCCTACCTGGCTGTTGGGCTGGTCGTCTGGCAGTATTTGGCGGCTGTTGCGAACGAGGGCTGTATTGCCTTCATTGGATCTGCGGGTCTGATCAAACAGGTGCGGCTGCCACTGACGATTCACGTTTGCAGAATTGCCTGGCGCAACTTTGTCATCTTGCTCCATAGCTTGCCGGTCGTCGTGGTCATGCTCATCGCTTTCGGACAGTGGCCTGGTTGGGAGTGCCTGCTGGTTCTGCCGGGGCTCGTGCTGTTGCTGTTGCAAGGTGTCTGGCTCGGCGTGATGCTTGGCGTCTTGTGCGCGCGTTTTAGAGATATCCCCCCGATTGTTGCGAACCTTATCCAGGTGGTGTTCTTCTTTACGCCAGTCATGTGGTCGCCCGAGATTTTGAAAGAGCGTGCTTGGGTCGCCGAGTACAACCCGCTTTATCACTTGATCGAGACTATCCGGGCACCGCTGATTGGTCGCCCGATACTGTGGCAATCGTGGGCATGGTCCATAGGGCTGCTCGTCGTGGGCTTTGTGTTTTCGCAGCTTCTCATGCGTCGCTTCCGTAATCGCGTTCCTTATTGGCTTTGATATTGTGAGTTCTTCATCAATTGTTGCTCAGAAAATTTCCGTTGAATTTCCGATCTATGACAACTCTCATCGATCGTTGAAAAAGGCGGTGCTGAATCTGACAACTGGCGGACGCATAGGTCAGGACGCCGGTAGACATGCTGTGGTCAGAGCGCTCGATGACTTGAGTTTCACCTTCGAGCACGGTGAACGGGTCGGTTTGTTGGGTCATAACGGATCGGGGAAGACGACTCTGTTGCGCACGCTGTCAGGCGTCTATTCTCCCGTGCGTGGCGAATTGCACGTGCATGGCAAGATTGCTTCGCTCCTCGACGTGTCGATGGGGCTGGATCCCGATGCGACAGGTTTTGAGAACATCTATTTGCGCGGCATTCTCGATGGGCTGAAGCCCGCGAACATCCGTTCGAAGATCGAGGAAATCGCAGATTTCAGCGAGTTGGGCGACTACCTCAACCTGCCTGTTCGCACTTACTCAAGCGGGATGATGCTGCGCCTTGCGTTTGCGATCTCCACGACCGTCGAAGCGGACATCTTGATCATGGACGAGTGGCTGAGCGTTGGCGACGCCGCATTCGCCGCCAAGGCCGCGCAACGCTTGGAGAGCCTGGTCGGTCAGTCGTCGATCCTAGTGCTGGCAACGCATGATCCCGGACTTATCGCCCGTGTGTGCAATCGCAAACTATCGCTTGAGCATGGCAAGATTGTTGCGGATGAGCCGGTTGTTGCACCTGAGCCGGTCGTGGGAGTCGGGTCCAGTTTGTGATGGCTTGGGCGTCTGCGTGAGGCACACCTTGTGTTGATGAAAATGGGTCGTGTGCCGGGGCGTTCCGCTGAACCCGCCGCGTGCCCATGTGTCGTCGCAGAACGCGTACGTGGGCAGAGCTGATTATGCGGCGTATTGCTCTCATGGTACGCCGTGCCCCGCGACTAGTGCCGTCATCGACATTCGACTACTCACTTACGTGTTCCATCTCATGCGAGCTGATCATCCTTTCTTGCGCTATAGCGAGCTCCTGTTTGCAAGGCAACCGCTTCGCGCCCTCAAGGGAGTTGCAAGCGGCTACGTCGCATATCCGATCGCGGAGCGTCAGGAGACGCGAGTCGTGCGCCCGAAGATTGACGAACTCCGAACGTATTACAAATTGCCGCTTGCCGAGCGACGGCGAATCGCGTCGGAGCGACTCGCGACAATGCTCGAATTCGCCGGCGCGAACGTTCCGTACTATCGTGATTTGTTTGCCGCGCGGCAGTTCGATCCCACGAAGATCAGGCGAGATACGCGTTATATCGAAGAGCTTCCTTATCTGACAAAGGACATCATTCGCGAGCACGCGCCGCGGCTGGTGTCGCAGCCTCTCGAGCACATCCGCGTACACGCGTGCAAGACGGGTGGTTCCACCGGACTTGCGACTACCATCTACTACGACCAGGTAGCGGCCGACTACTCGTCGGCGGTCACGACTTATGCGCGTGAACGGATCGGCAAGTCTCGCCAACGGTCGGAACTGCACTTCGCATGCCGCTTCCCCGGTGACGCTATCCCGAACTGGCCGTCGCGAGAAGACTTCAAGTGTTTTGCGATGAATCGCAGCAACATTTTCTTCGATCGCATCGATGACACGGGTCTCGAAGAAATGTGGCGCACGCTCAAGCGGCGCAAACCCTATCTCGCCCACTCGCACCCATCGACGATGTATGCGCTCGCGTGCTACGTACAGCGCGTGTACAGCGGCGGCAAGGCGTTCGAGATCTTTGAGTCGAGCGGCGAATTGCTGGAGCCGCATCAGCGCGAGATGATCGCCTCGGCCTTGAACTGTCGCGTGATCAATCGTTACGGGCTCGCCGAGCTCGGTGTCATGGCTTACGAGCTAGACGGGTACGAAGGCGGCTTCCAGATTCTCGATTCGGAGGGCTGGCCGGAAAGCCGCCAGGCCCCCAATAACCCTGACGGTGCCCACGAGTTAGTGTTCACCGGCTTTCGCAACAAGCTGATGCCGCTCATCCGGTACGCGACCGGCGATCTTGCGCGCGTCGAGGAAACAAACAATGGTTTCTGTCTGACCGACGTTGTGGGGCGTATCCATGATGTGGTGCCGATCAATGGTGTCGATCACCCCACTCATCACATTCAGGACATTCTGGATCACCGTGTTGGCGGTATTCAGGAGTTTCAGATCGATCTTCGCACAGCACCTCCAACGCTTCGGCTTGTCTTGGAGCCATGGGGCAATGCCGAAGAAATATCCAAAAAACTGCAGGCTTTCTGGCAAGACGCGTTCGCAGTGGCCTTCGTCGGCCATGACGATCTGGTGCGTGTTGGCCGGAGAGCAAAATTTCGCCACGTGGTGACTTCATGATAGGTGTTCTGTTTCCCAACGATTCCGCTGAAGCGGGGCGCTATGTCATGGCGGCGGTTCAGCGTTCCGTCAGTGCGGCGCAAGTGCTACGTATATCCAGAAGCTCAATCGGGATGATGGCGGACACCATCATCGCCGTAGATGTATCTGATGCGCTGGGCGAGGAACTGGCCCGCTGGCTGCAGGACCGGCCCCGCAAACTGATTGTGTTCGGCAGCATGCCGCAGGCGCTCGCGGGATTGTTGGACTATCAGGTGAGCGACGGTCCGGCTGCCCTGCAAACGGCTGCTCGCAGCGAACCGGCTCCGTCGCGCGAGTGGCGCGAGAGCGCTGCTGCCGTGCAATACACGCCTTTGGCAAAGACGTTGGGCGCGCAGCCCTGGCATCGACCATTTGAACGGTTCGACTTTACTGACGAGTGGAACAACCTCGGCTTCGGCGCCATTCGCGCGGACGCTTCAATTTGGAGCGTTGCCGGGGTGGCTCAGGTCCCGCTCGAGACTGAATTGGCGGCCGTACACATTGACGGCGAGCGGAGTTTTTCTTACGCGGCGCTATGGGATGTTGGGTCGAGCAGCGTATTGTGGTTCAACCGGAAGGTCGGACCCTGCGACTCGTTCGAGTGGCGCGTCGTAGAGAACTTTCTGTCGGCCTATCGAACGTCGCAACTGCCGTGTCATCCTGTGCTTAGTGAGATTCCTTGGGGAGCGGACGCGGCCATTACCTCACGCCTTGATTGTGACGAGGACGTGCAATCGGCTCGGCCGCTGTGGCAAACGTACCGACACCTCGGTGTGCCGTTCACGTTGGCTGTCCACACGCAAAATCTGGGCAATCCTGAGCATTTCCCGATTCTCCGTGAGCTGCTGGCAGACGGCGGCGCCGTGCTTTCCCACACGGCGACACACGCGCCCAACTGGGGCGGTAGCTACGAGGCCGCGCTGCAGGAAGGGCTTACCTCGGCTGCATTGATTCAGGACGTGATCGGTCAACGTCCTCGCTATGCAGTGTCCCCGTTTCACCAGACGCCGCCTTACGCGTTGCAGGCCCTGTCGGACGCAGGCTACGACGGCTGTATCGGCGGCATCATCCGCAACGATCCCGAGTTTGTGATTGGCCGTGGCGGTGCGCTTGCTGACTTGCCCGCGGGCTTCGTTGGACACAGCCAGCAATGCATGCTGCACGGAGACTGTGTTCTCGCGCAAGGCGATCCGCTGGCTATCTTCAAGCAGGCCTTCGACCTGGCGTTCGAGACAAATACGCTTTTCGGTTACTTGGATCATCCGTTCTCGAGCCGCTATAGCTACGGCTGGTCCGATGAACCGGCGCGCATCGCCGTGCACGAACAATTCGTCGCGTATATGAAGAGCCGCGCCGCGAAGCCGCTTTTCATGACTGAGGAAACCGCGATGGATTTTCTCCGATACAAATCGCTTACTCAGGTGGTGATGGAAAACGGCGCGCTGCGATCATGGAATCTGTCGAACGCTGCGGCGCCGTTTCCCCTGTGTGTCGAACTAGCCGGTGAGCGCATGCCGCTTGAACTTGGGGTGGCGCAGCGATGAAAGTCATGGTCGTGATGGGGACTCGCCCCGAAGTCATCAAACTAGCCCCTATCGTCACGGCATTGCGAGCCGAAATGGAGACAATCGTATGCTCTACGGGGCAGCATAGGGAAATGCTTGACCAGGCGCTGGACTTCTTCAATATCGTGCCCGATGTCGAGCTGGATACGATGCGGCCCGGTCAATCGCTTAACGCACTGTCGGCGAGACTGTTGAGCGCGCTCGACGAAACGCTCGCTCACGTTCAGCCCGACTGGGTGCTGGTACAAGGCGACACGACGACGGCGTTTTGTGCAGCGCTCGCTGCATTTCATCGAGGTATTCGAATCGGTCATGTCGAAGCCGGACTACGCACCGGTGATCTGGCGAGCCCATTTCCCGAAGAAGCCAACCGTAGCCTGCTCAGTCGAATTGCCACGCTGCATTTCGCGCCAACCGCGCTGGCGCGGGACAACCTTGCCAGTGAGGGTATTCCTGCGGAGCGTATTGTCGTCACCGGCAATTCGGTGGTCGATTCGATCCTCGCTGTACGAAAGAGCTGGGAGCACACGCCGACACAGAGCCCTCTGCCGGCGTGGACGGGGGCGCAGGCCTCGCACATCCTAGTCACGTGCCACCGGCGGGAGAATTTTGGCGAAGTCCTGAGCGGCATCTGCAAAGTGCTACGCGATCTCAGCCAGCGGTATAGCGATTACCGATGGGTGTTCCCCGTGCATTTGAACCCTGCCGTGCGTGGTCCTGTTCTGCGAGAGCTCGACGGTATTCCGAACCTCGCCATGATTGAGCCCGTCGACTATCCGACTAGTCTCCATCTGATCAGTCGCAGCGTGCTGGTTGTCAGCGATTCTGGCGGTATTCAGGAAGAGGCGCCGACGTTCGGCGTGCCGGTCGTCGTCATGCGTAACCACACTGAGCGCAGGGAGGGCGTCGATGCTGGCTTTGCGACGCTGGCGGGGCAGTCTGTCGAGGGTATCGAGCGTGCCGTCACCTCATGGCTCGATGATCCGGAGCGGCGTCAAGCGCTGCGTAACCGTCCGAACCCTTATGGCGACGGACTCGCATCAAAGCGTATCGCGGACAGTCTGTTAGGGCGCGCGGTAGAGGTGTTTAGTGGCTGAATCAAAAGATGCGGTGCTGAAACCGCGCGACTGCATTCTGTTTTCGACGGCGGATTGGAGCGAACCGTATTGGACAAACAAGCAACATACCGCACGTATCCTCGCGCAGCGTGGGTGGCGCGTTTTGTATGTTGAGAGTGTCGGCTTGCGGTCCCCGAAGCTGGGCAGCGCGCGCGACTGGAAGCGGATCTGGCGTCGGTTATGGAGCGGTCTTCGCTCGGTCGTCATAGGGCCGCCGCGAGGCGAAGCGGGGCTATGGGTTTTGTCGCCGTTGATGCTGCCGTCGAAGCATCATCTGCCGATCGTGCGTAAATTCAATCAGGCTATCCTGCGATGGAGTATTTCGCGGTTTGCCCGTGCACACAAATTCTCCGAACCGGTCGTCTGGACCTATCACCCTTTCATGCTGGAGGCTGTCGCGGAATTTGAGCGAGGACCACTCGTCTATCATTGCGTCGACGATCTCACCGCTATCCCCGGTGTGGACGTTGTTGCGTTCGAGCGAGCGGAGCGCGAGCTACTGGATCAGAGTGAGGCTGTGTTCACCACTGCAGCTGCATTAAAAGAAAGATGTTTGTTGCACAACCCGAACACGTACTTTTTCCCCAATGTCGCCGACGCGGATCACTTCGGGCGTGCGACTCAGCCCGGCAATATTCCCGCGGATGTCGCCGAGATTCCAGAGCCGCGGATTATCTATCACGGTGTCCTCTCGGATTTCAAGGTGGATTTCCAGCTCATCCTTGATGCTGCGCGAGCTCGGCCGAATTGGCATTGGATCTTCATCGGCGAAGAACGCGAGGGGCAACGTAGTGCGTTTGTGCCGCAGCTATCAGAGCTTCCGAACGTCCATTTTCTCGGTTATCGCAGCTACCAGCAGCTTCCCGATTATTTGCGAGGAATGAACGTTGGCCTGTTGCCGACATTGTTGAACGAATACACCCGTTCGATGTTTCCAATGAAGTTCTACGAATACCTAGCTGCGGGACTGCGCGTGGTATCGACCCCGCTAGACTTTGCCAAAGCGCCGCTTGCCGGACTGGAGGTTGGCGGAAATGTCGATGCGTTCATTCGTGGAATCGACCTGCAACTCGCGCGGGGACGGCTGACCGCGGACGAGGCGGCATCGGCGGTGGGAGAGAACACTTGGGAGCGGCGGCTTGAAAAAATGCTCGCGATTATTTTTCACCTCGAAGAAGAAGGCGTTGAGCGTGTTTAAGTACTTTTTTGTATCGGCTAGCGAGGTCGGCGGGATGTTGGATTTTGCGTGCGAGGTCGATGCGTGAAAGTTCTCCACATCTATCGCACTTACTTTCCTGACCCGCCCGGCGGCCTACAAGAAGCAATACGACAGATTTGCCTTGCTACACGTGAGCGCGGCGCCGAAACGCGTATCTTCACATTGTCGCCTACGCCCGACCCGAAGGAAATCGATTTGCCCGAAGCGATGGTTACTCGCTCCTTGTCATGGGCAGCGCCGGCGTCCTGCGATTTAGGAGGGCTCGATGCATTGCGGCAATTCCGGGCCATGGCCGAGTGGGCCGATGTTTTGCATTTTCATTTTCCTTGGCCATTTGCGGATGTCTTGCAGTTGCTCGGCGGAACGTGCAAGCCTGCCGTAATGACCTATCACTCAGATATCGTCCGCCAGCAGTTGCTGGGTGTCGTGTATGCGCCGCTGATGCGCTTCATGCTGCGCTCGATGTCAGCCGTCGTCGCAACTTCGCCGGCTTACGCTAGGTCGAGCCCGGCCTTAACGGAGATTGTCGACCCGTCGCGGCTTAAGACCATTCCTCTCGGCATGCTCGATTACCGAGATGAAGCGCTCGAGGCTCGGAGTCAGTCATCGATTCTCACTCGACTTGGCGTGGCCGATGAGCCTTACTTCCTCGCGCTCGGTGTGCTGCGCTACTACAAGGGCCTACATACATTGATTGAAGCCGCCAGTCGCACAGCGGCCAAAATCGTCATCGCGGGATCGGGGCCAGAGTCCGAAGCGCTCAAGGTGCTTGCCAATCGCCTGGGTACAGCTAACGTCATTTTTGCTGGTCAGGTGTCGCACGAGGAGAAGGTCGCTTTGCTCGACGGATGCCGCGCACTCGTGTTGTCTTCACATTTGCGCTCCGAAGCGTTCGGAATGGTGTTGGTGGAAGCAGCTATGTTCAGCAAGCCGTTGATTTGCTGCGAAGTGGGGTCCGGCACATCATATGTCAACGACGACGGGGTAACAGGCTATGTTGTGCCACCGGAGGATCCCGAACGACTCGCTACCGCAATCGAAACACTTGGCACCGACGCAACGCTCGCCGCGACATTGGGGCGCGAAGCTCGACAGAGGTATGAGCGTCTTTTTTCCGCTCCAGCGCTCGGGGATGCCTACGTCAAGCTCTATCGGGACGTGGTCGCAAACGCTTGAAGGTGGGTGGCGGATGAGTCGTGGGGCTGCGGTCATCCGCGCTGGAAGAGCCGACGGCTCAGTCTGCCGCCGTACCCCGAACCGGCAGAACTCGCTTCATCTAGCCATGAGGTCGACGCTCCTGTAATCAGTCGAAGCACTTCCGACTTGAACTGATCTCTGGCCCACAGGCGCTGCTTGCCTTCCACAAGGAGGGGGAGAAAGCCGAAAACGACAGTATTTTCTCCCCTCAAAATCAGACCTTCTCCGTTGCCTGATCGCGATGGATAAGTGATCCGGTATCCTTTCAAAGGTGCCATCAGGAAACCATTCACATACTGGGCTTGCCTTTCAATTACCAGATTTCCGGTGAGATTGATATCTCCGGAGACGGCCTGCGCGGCACCAATTCCCAGCACATTCCTTAGCGCCATGTCGGATTGATTCGAACCGTCCGGACGATACTCATCGGGGCGCATGTCGGCTACTACTTTCCCGCCAGCCACCTCATATTTCACGATTGCTTTCCTGGCCGAATCAGGCATTGCCGACACGTGCGGGAGAACTACCAGCGCGTAGCCGGACAACCCGCTTTTGCGGATTGACTCGTCCGAAACGATGTCGACTGTGATGCCCGGCATCGAGCGCAGATAGCTGTAGGTGGCGAGCAGATCGTCCTGCATGATCTGGCGGCCGTTCGACCATTCGCCTTCCCACAGATATGAGTTGGCCATTGAGGCGTAAATCGCGACGCGCTTCGCCTTGTTTGCCCCCGGCTTCGGCTGTGTGATGGCGCGCACTTGGCTGCCGATCCCGATAACGTTACGGAATTCGTCCTGAGTGAGGTTGCCAATCTCAGTGCCGACAATTCGAGCGTCAGGTCGGATACGCGCGAACGACTCGCGAAGTTCCTTATAGGCAGTCGGATCGACGACGCTGGTTTTCGGATCGCGAAAGCGTTCCATGTACAGGCCGACGAGCACCTGACGGTAGCCGAGCGAAAGAGCGTAGTCGGTCAGGAATGCCGGTATCTCCGGCTTCAGTTCAATGCCGTAACCGTTGTAAAAGTTGTAGTCGATCGCGGCGATGTCGAAGCAGTCGCGTGTCTTTTCTATAACACCTGTCGCGTAGATGCCGTCCGGAAACGCGAACGTCTGGCCAAAGTACCCGATGCTTTTGAGCGCCGTACGCCGAATAATCGAAGTCAGCGAGCACACATAATCGCGCAGCGAATCCTCGCGGAACGATTGCATGTCCGGGTAAAGGGGCTGCACACGCGGTGCTCCGCCGGCTAGCTGATTCGGGTAATTCATCATCGGCATATCTGCTGGCGTGATGCCTTTGCGGGCAAGTCGCCCGCGGAATGCAGCCTGGGAGTGACGGCTGTAAGACTGCCACGCGAAGCCCGTCTGTGAATACTTAACCTCGCACTCAGTTGTCACGCATGGCGCGATCGCATAGATTGAGTCGCCGTATCTCGTCTTCAGGCGAGGCAACACAACCCGATACAGGTCTTCCACCGCTCTTTGAGATTCCCGGTCCTCAAAGTCGAGCGGCCCGGCGGGCGCGCCAAAGAAGTCGACCGATTTGGGCGCCGAGTTAAGGGACCCTATCCAGTTCGGCTGACTGGTCGGCGGCAGCGTGTTGACGTCCTTGACCAGCATGCGCGCCACCTCGGATCGCATCACGCGCCCGGAGGTGTCGACCAGCAGGATCAGGCAGTACCCGTCCCTTGTAAGGGCGTCCAGCTGCGCATAGTACATCGACAGGTCAACCTGACCGCGCTTCGGCTCGACAACGGACCAAGCCAGCGTCGTCGCGATCGTATTGATTGGCGTGCCTTTGAATCCTTTGACCAGCTTCTCGGGGTCCTGGTAGAAGACGTCCGACACGAATCCCGAAATAATGGGACTTGAACGGCATGCTGGTGCTGCGGAGGCTGCAGCACACGAGAGAAGGCCAAAGAGCAAAAAGAGAGGAATCAGCTTTTCTTTCATTTTTCACCCGCAGAATGGCGGGATGGTACCACTGCTGATCGTCGCTTTTGGATTCTCGGGTCAAAGGAAAGCAAGTGCCATTTAAACAGACTACTAAGGGGGCGTTACATGCATCTGTACCGTGATCGAGTTGCTCGTTTTGTCGGCTGCGAGCCGGGACGCCTGATCGACATCCGCCAGAGTCAATTCGTTTGTAATCAGGCGCTTCATTTTGGTGGCATTGTGAGCGAGAAGATCGATTGCAATCTGGAAGTCGTGGCCGCCATCAATGCTGCCGTCGCGAGCTGCGGTGACTTGCGCGGGTGGGGTAGCGACGACGTGCACTTTCTTACTCACGGCATAGATTGCCGCGACAAGAGCTGCAAGTCCAGTTACGCAGCGCGTACGATGATGCCAACCATGCTTGGATTAACTTTCATGACTTGCAGAGCAGGGAGCACGGCGGCCGGTTCGACCAATGCATCCAACTTGTCGTCGACGGAGTCAGAAAGCGGGAGCGCACCAGCGGTCTTGGTTCTCACATATTCTGAGAATCCCTCTTCCGAACGGGAAGATCTGTGCGCGACGGTGGATGGGGACTTCGAGCAGACAGAATACGCATGTTATGCAAACGGTGCCGAGGAGCATTGATAGCGATGCGCTGTCCGAGGAGCAGGTCGTGACACCTTCGCCGATTGCGGCGGTAGTTCCGCATACGTCGTGGCCGGCGGGAACTCCGGTTAGAGCCTCGACTGTTCAGTAGGAGTTCAGATTACTGTCACACGCCGGCAATGTTGATTCTGACGATGGCCGTGCCTAGCAAGACTTTGGAACATGGCACGTCGATCAGAGTAATGGGGCAAACCCTGTTATGACGCGCTCTTCATTGTGAAGCCGGCCCTATATTGCGAGTGATCGCGTTTTGAAGTCACGATCTGCGGATTTCGCTCAAATTACTGCCAGCCTCTTGTTCGCCTCATCGAGGTTTGCCCTAAGGCTTTCGACTTCTCGCTGAAGATCGTCGCGTTGACGGCGCACGCCGGTAGCGCCGTTCGGCTCGTAGTAGGCGTGGTATCCGTAATAGTCCACGCTGTGTCCGAAGAACTCGATATCGGCCTTCTCCCGCGATAGCGGGAATGCACGAGTCATGAAGTCACGATATTTCTGCGCGTGATCAGTATTGGTCGTCAAATAGACCTTGTTCGGCGATACGGCGAAGGGCACAAGCTTTCCGCCAGTTCTGACGTAGTCCGCCAACCCACTGACAACGCCAAGCCAGTGCGGGTTCAGAACGTCGTCGAGGATCACGATCCCACCGTCGACTAGACATTTCTCGGCAACTTGCAGGTCATTGCACGTGATAGCTGCAGTGTGGCCGCCGTCAATCGAGAACATTCTGATTTTGCTGTCCATGAATCCCGTCTTGCCCAGATCGAGACTCGATTCCTGAATGATGTTCACATTTGCGGTCGGGGCGAAATGCCGAACATTCTGTTCAAATACTTCCCGGTCGCCATGCCCCGATTGATCGACGTTCTTTTCCTGATCGCCGAACACGTCGATGGCGTAAGCCGTTTCGCTGGAGGTGGTAGCGTTCGCAAGAAGCAAAAAAAGGCGTCCATGATGCACCCCAATTTCAGCCACGTTGCCGACAAGACCGAATCGTACTTGCTCAAGCGAGAGATGCGCGATGTAGACGGCAGAAATTGGCTCAATCCATCCTTTAACCTGTTCAATTCCGCCTTGAAGATAGGCAGAAAGGCCGTCGAAGTATGCAACATCTCGTTCCTTGGGAGCGTTCATTGCGAGACTCTTTTCAGTAGATGGATAGGATAGGCGAAATCTTACCAGTTGTTATCGGGTGAGTCCCGGTCAGAATCAGTAGTTGGCGAGCGAGATAGGCGTACCTTCACTGGGATGAACAATTTTGCACTCTCGGGCACCGATCAGCGCATCTAGCTAGCCCTTTGCATTGACCGGTATCTTCTGCGGACGCATTGGCGTCTTTTGCGGAATTGCAGCGTCGGATTTTTTTCTGTGGCCTGGAGTGAGACCACTACAGCGACTGCAGCGGCTTCCGTCCTATAGCGTTGTTACCTCTGCTGAAAAGGATCTCGGTAATGCCAAGCGACACGCCTGAAATATTCACGATAAACCCGCGATTTGGAGATGAAATCCTTGAGAGTGTTCGTTACGTCTAAACAGGGTGAGCGACGCATTGGGCACGAGTACGCTCGGAAATAACGACAGCGGTATGCTTAAAAGGTATTGGGAGATAACGGAAATAGGACCCGCATGACATACGGCGACCAGCAAGCCGGCGGTGTCTGCTACAGACAGAAATTCTTCCTCTAGCCAGTTGATTGATCGTGCGGCTAATTCCAAGTGTGATTCTCCACCCTCGTAGCGGTCCGAGAGGCGCTTACCGAATTCAGGGTACTTCTCGCGGAATTCCGTTGCCTTCCATGTTGCGAACCGTCCGGGATTGGTCTCCCCGAGGCGGGGGTCCAAGGTCCATGAACATTTGTCGTGGAAAAGCACCTCAGTGGTTTGCAGCGCACGCTTCCAAGGACTGGAATACACGCGGTCAGCTTTAAGTCCCAGCTCGTCCATCGTGGATCGAAGATTGGAGGCCTGCAGTAGACCATGATCTGTCAGACCGTCCTGTTCAGTTGAATTCAGCAGTCCGGCGACGTTACCGGCCGATTGGCCGTGGCGAATTAAAAGCAAATCCATAGAGCCTCGAGCTTCAGGATGACAGAGATGTGGGCAATGCCTTCAACATCGTCTCGCAGATGTGTTGGGCGCTGAAATGACTCAATACGTCCGCATAAGAATTGACACGAATCGATTGACGAAGCGTTTGATTGTGCAGCATTTCCTCAAAAGCTTTTCTCCAGCTATTTCTTTCATTGGACGCCAGATAACCGGTTACGCAATGCTTGACCGTCTCCCGGTAGGTCGGGCAGTCTGAATAAATTCCGGGTATGCCGAGACTCCCATAGTCGACATATTTGATGGGCGATTTGCACGAGTTGAAAAACAGCGTGTCGGGGTCTTCCTCTGCACCCAAGGGCACGATCGCGAAAACATATCCCTCGTCACGGATGGTCCGCTTGTATTCGAGGTTTTCCAGGTTTCCCCGGTGCGTAACCTTGGGAATGCTATGCAATTCTGGGAACGGATCACCCCAAAAATCGATCGATATAGATTGGTTGTCGAGCAAAAACTCGCAAAGCTCGGCGAAAAAGTTTTTCCTGAACTTGACGAGTTTTATACCATCAAGATTGGAAAACATTAATTTCAGAGGCTTTTTCTCAGCCCAGAGGGCTGGTGATAAATCGAAGGCTTCGTGATCGAAGCCATTCGGAACGATCAAGACCTCTGAATGCCGAACACGCTGCATTCTCTCCTGCAGTAACTTATTTGAAGCCGTGGCTACACTTGCTTCGCGGATCATCGCCAGCACGTTGTAGAGGACGTCCTCGTTCATTTCGAGGACGCTCCACGATGGCAAATCGAGAAGCCAGTCGTCCAGATCGTAGATCGTGTGAAGCTTAAGCTCGTTTGCCATTCGCATGATCTTTAACGAAAGGCTGGACACGTGCTTGTTGAACAACACCACATCAAATCGGCGAAGATGGCTAAGCCCGATATCTTCCTCGGAGATCAGTTCCCATTCGATCAATCGATGTCGCTGCATATACGACAGCAGTGGCGCGAACCTCGCGCCAATGGTGCGCGACGTCATTCTCCCGTCGGTCATGGACCGTCGCTGAACAACAAGCAGACGGGGGATTCTAGTCATTTTCAAGTCCAGCATTGATCAAATGTCTGATTAAATCTGTTGATACCGTGTTCGCGGAATTTCGTGCGTAAACAAGGCTGTAATTGGCCTCGATTCTTCCGTCTTTCTCGGGATCGTCTAATGCGGCCTGTATCGCGAAGGAAATGTCCTTTGCATTAGTCGAGGCTGTGTACCAGACATTGTCGCCGAAGTGTTCGCGTTGCCAGAGTCCATCGGCGATGACCAACTGCTTTCTCATTAGCGCGCCCTCGAGGCAGGAACGTCCTGGAGGGTCAAAGCTTGGCTCCGCAACGAGTGCGGCGTTGGCCACCGCGGATCTCAACAGCGCACTGCAGGGTTGAAGAAACGGAAGAAAATGAATTCCCCTATGCGCTTCACGCACACATTGCTGGTAATAGGCTTCATCTCGGAAACCGCCAGCCATCAGACCGTTGCGTCCGAGCTGATTGAGCGCTCTGATGAGCTCGAGTTGATTCTTGACCGGCTCGATTAGTCCCAGACACAACACGTAATCGGTAACGTCGCAGACTGTTGGAAGTAGATCCATGTCCGGCGGCAGCAAAAACCGGTCGGATACCCCGGATGCAATGACCGCGCACTTACGCATGTCGACCTGGATGTACGCAACGAAATGTTCCAGCTCAGTCTGAGACTTGAACATCAGACGATGCGCTTGCCGGGCAATCGCCTCGATCCGTCTGATTTCGTCAGCCGGGGGAGGGCTCAACCACCAGACGTTGGGCCAGAGAAGGAGCTTCTTCCCGAACTGGGTTGTTTCTCGAATTAAAGCTTCTCCATCGGCATGGAGCGAGAAGTGCATCACGGCATCATAGAAGCGGAGAGGCCTGCTGCGTATCCCGTAGATGTCCGCTTGCACACCGGCGTTATTGAGCAGCTCCGCGACCTGCACGAGTTCCGACTCTCCCCCGCCGCTGGTCAGAAACGCCGTGCTGTGAGTGGTTAGGAGAATCTTGAAGTCTGTCAATGGAGGGCTCCTTCGTTCGTCGAGAATCGCGACGATGTTCTTGCGTATTGGTCGGCGCATAGTGCGCATCCGGCAGTTACCAACACGAGGTGGTCTCCAGTCCGGCGCTGGCAAGTGAGTGAAATTTTACGCCATATTGCTAAGCGACCTTTTCTGCACCTCCGCAGTGCCGTGCACGTTTAATCTGATCATTTTCAGTGGCGGATTGAGGCTCTGAATACTTCCCGCCAGCCTTCGTCTCGGGTGCTTTGCAAAATTTCCGCGGCACGCTTCGATCCCGCTGAGATCAGGTTGTCCAGCATGTCGCTTTCCGTCAGGAAACGTGAAATGCTTTGCGCGGCCGTCGCATTGTCGAGTGCAAGTCTTGCTGCGGGAACGCAGACTTCTGCACCCGCGGTGCCTTCTCGCGCGAAGGACGCCAAACCCATATGCATACCTTCGAGAATGGGGACGCAGAAGCCTTCATGCGCGCTTACCGAAATGAGCGCGGAGGCACGACGAAAATAGGCAATGAGCGTCTCATTGTCGACGGCACCCGCCAGATCGAAATGTTCGGACAATCCGCGCTCTGCGGCTCGTGCAACGAGGAATTGCACATATGGAAGATTCGTCGCGCTTCCAACGACTGACAGAGAGGCGTCAATGCCGCCCGCACGAAGGTCCGCGACGATATCTATCGCGTCCTCGATGCGTTTGTGAGGCACTACGCGCCCAATGGTCAAAATATTGTTCGTTTGCGTGCTGGCAGAACGCTGGATTTTGGGAGCCTGGAAAGCCGGCATGTCTCCAAACACAGGCGGGATAACACGCAGAGATGACGTGTTCATTTCAGGCGGTAGGCTTGAGGCCGTGAACGCCGAGTTCGCAACTATCGAATCGAACGACTTCAGATCGGCGAATTGCAGTATCGATGCCGCACACAGGTCTGCCGTCACCGGTTCAAACTCCCGGAGCAACTCCGGGGGTGTTACTCCATGGAAATAGCATATTTTCTTGCCGGGAAGGGCACGCAGTCGATCAAGGTAAGGATCGACGATCGAATAGCTGACGAGTAGCAGATCGTCATCGGTAATGCGTTCGAACAGTTGATCGAGGGGCTGAACCCGTGTCGGATCGTCAAAGCGCTGAGCATAGACCTCGACGGCATATCCGAGACGCTCGGCGACGCGCGCCAAGCCAAGACAATGATTGCCGACGGCATCGCCAGCAAATATATCAGGAGCGCAAATCATCAGTCTCATAGCAACATATTCCAGTAGCGAACTACTCAATCTTATTTTTTGCGGAAAGACCGCGCGAATACCGGACGGTGCGCCGCGCCGTATAAAAACAGGGGCCAGGTGACGCCGAATAGCGGATCGGCCAACTTGGCTATGTACGGATAATTCGCTCAGCCGGGTCCATTGAGCCAATTCCAATACATGCGACAGCCCTCGTGAAGTTCGACGGTGGGCGCCCAATCGAAGGTCTTTGAAAACTTGGATACGTCGAGCACAACCCGCTTTACGTCGAATGGGCGGTCGGGCAGGAACTCGATCTCGGGACGGATTGAGGAGACCTCGCTTACGATATCGATAATTTCCTTGATCGAGATGCCGATCCCGCTGCCTACGTTATAAACCCCAGGCTTGTCCTGCTCGATCGCTTTCAGGATTGCGTTGGACAGATCCGAGATATAGATGTAGTCGCGAATATTCTCGCCGGTTCCCCATATACGAATCGGTTGTTTTTCGATCAGGCGGCTGAAGAATGTTGGAATGACACCTTGCAAGCCGATATGGCGTGAGTTCGGTCCGTAGGGGTTCGACACGCGTAGAATGGTCGCGCGAACGCCATATTGGCTGCCGTACACACCCAGATACTTTTCGACTGCGAGTTTGACTGTGCCGTACGATGAAATCGGATTGGTTGAGCTTTCCTCGTGTAAGCTTTCCTCATCCGTGTTTCCGTACACCGTTCCGCCCGACGATAGGTACACGATCCGACGCACGCCGCTCAACCGCATCTGTTCGAGGAATTTGACGGAGCCAATCAGGTTTCCGGAAATGTCGCTGATAGGATCCGCGCTCGCACTGCCGGGGACAGTCGTGCTCACCAGATGCGCGACGACATCCACATCAATTAGTGCTTCTGCAACGATGCTCGGGTCGGAGAAATCGCCAAACAGATACTCCACACCGCTTTGCTCTTCACCTCTTAGACTACCCGCTCGGTCGAGCACCCGCGGGCGCACGCCCGCGAGCTTCAACGCGCGCACGAGGTGCGTCCCAATGAAACCGTTACCGCCCAATACCAAGCATCTCATGTGTAACTCCAATCAACGCGTTGAGCGCGTATCACTTGGCCGGCGCGCGATTGGCCATCTTCGCAAGGACCGCGTCGAACCGGCGGGCCTCGTTGATCCATGACGTGCTCTGAGCAAATTCCAGGCCTCTCACCGCGTGCTGCTCGCGCACGTCGTCATCGCCGAGCAGTTTGATGATCGCGTCAGCCAAACCCTGGATAGTCGGTTCAGACAGACAGGCGTTCTCCTGGTCGAGCAACCATTCGACCCACGCGCCATCATTGCTGACAACCGGGACGCCGCAGGCCATCAATTCCAGCGGCAATAGCGACAGATTGCTGAACGACAGCACAAGCGCGGCGTCGCATGTCGCATAAAGCGCGGGCAGATCGCTTAGCGCCATGATCCCGTGATCGATCACCTCGAACGGGAACTCGTACTGGCTCAGATCCCAGCCCGCCATGACTACTTCGACGTTCGGCATACGCTTCGTGACGGCGTCCAGCACTAGCACACCGAGGTCGAACGCGCGGCGCGGTGTAGGCGGGCGGGCGTAGAAGAACACGCGCTGTTTTTTCGGCGACAGGGTGTTCGATGCCGGAGCTTTCTCTGGGCGATGGTACAGTTCCTTGTCGTAGGAGAAGCCAACGGCATGGGCGTCCATGCCGTAATCTTTGCGCATCAAACCTTCCAGCCACTGACCGGCCGTGATTGCCGAAAAGCCGAGCTTGTAGGTGTTTTCAGCCAAGAAATACTCAGCTCCGCGCGAATAGAACCACGGCTCATAGTCCTGAATGAAATAGCACTTGTGGCATTTGTCCTTGAGCGCGTCGACGTAGTACGCCGTTTGCCAGCCCGTAGCCATTGCATATTCGGCCGGTGGCAGATCCGCGGTGCCACGGAAACACTCCGCCTTGAGCGGCATGAACCATTCGGTGATTTTTTCCTTGATTTCCTCTTTGGTCAGCCGTTTGTCTTCCGGCACCAGCGATTCCGCAACGACGACAAACCGGTTCTCGTAACCCAGATCTTCCAGGTTCCGCGCAAACCGGAAGATGTTCAAATGGCCGCCGGAGCCTTTGCCCAGCGGCGGGATGAACCAGTTAATCGTCTTAGGCCTAGCTTCTCCGTGCGAAGACTGGGTCGAAAACGGAGCCGGTGTCACAAATTCGAAGTGTTTAATTACGTCCATTGCTGCTCCCCTTAAACAGTCTTGTATCGCGCGACAGGAAATGCCGCCATGCGGAATTGATGGAATCGCCGTGATTTCCGAGGTATTGCCCGAGAAGTCGTGCGAAGTTGTCGAACGGCTGGATCACGCAATTCACCGGGGCCCGCTTCCACACCCGGTCCTTGAAGCAATAATCCATGTCGCGAGACGTCAGGTATTTCCAGTCGCGCCAAAGCTTTCCTTTGCTGGAGCAGAGGTCGTATCCAAAGTAGCGCTTGAACGCGTAGCTTTCGTCGAAGCTGCGGCGCAGCCGTTCCATGACTTTGTAGTGGTGCGAATGGTAGACCACACCTTCATGGGAATAGCCTTTCTTCCAACCGTCCTCAATGATGGTTTTGGCCCACTGTTGATCTTCCGCAAAATCGACGTCGGGATATTTGTGGACGAGCCAAACGCTTCTTCTGAGTAGCGAGTTGTTGTCCGAGAAGAAGTGCAGGAATTGACGATATCCGATGTCATTTTCGTACCTGGCCTTGTCGTCCATCCAGGTGATCGGATTGGTTTGGAAGCCGGAGAAGTGCAGGTCCAGTTCGCGCGCAACGAATACGTTCTCTCCCGCGTAGGCGATATGCCGGCCGAACACTCCTGCGATCAGCGGATCCTGATCCGCCACGCGCACCATCTCCGCGAGCCACGTGTCTTTAACTGGCTGGGCGTCGTGCGTCAAGAACAGAATGTAGTCACCGTCGGTCAGTTCAGCGCCGAGATTGCGGGTCTTGCCATGCCCGAAGTCAGCCGGCGGAATCTCAACGAGTCTGAAATTGGGAGCTTTGATTCCCTTCAAATACTCGACTGTTCCGTCCGTGGAGCCGGAGTCGATGACAAGCACTTCGTACGCAAAATCGGCCTTTTGCGACAGCGCGACTGGCAACACCTTCTTAATGATGTCGCCCGGATTTTTGGTCGGAATGATGACCGACGCTTTGTTTTTGGATATCACTGTTGATCTCCAGCACCTGTAATAGTTTGGAACCGTTCGCTCAAAAACCGCGCGCACGCTTCGAGAGAGTAGTTCTCCCGGATACTCACGCGACCTGCCACAGCTTTGGCTTCCCGCTCTTCGCGGTTCTGTCTAACCTTGAGCATTTCCTCTGCTGCTAATTGAATCTCAGGCTGGAACCACTGGTTCCCCTTCCAGAACGGATAGTCGTCTGCCTTGATGTCGACCAGCTCGCCGTCGACTAGATAGGCTGTGTCGTCCGACACAAAGTCGAGCGGGCCTGAATAGCGTGAAGTAATGACCGGTTTGCCCAGGTAAAGCGCTTCAGCCATTACGCGACCGAAGCCTTCGGCCCGATGCAGCGAGACGATGCAGTCGCACGCATTCAGCAGGCCATTGGCTTCACCGCGTGACAGAACCTCGTCGATGATGACGATCCGTGCGTCAGTGTCCGCGCGATACAGGCACTCCTTCCAAATACTTTCGTTCTGCGTATTCATCGCCTTGACCATTAGACAGACACTTCGGTCTGTCTTCGGGAACGCCCGCTGGAATGCTTCGATCAGCGCAAGCGGATTTTTTCGTGCAATGAAGGAAGCGCCGTCGAACGCAAAGCCGAACAGGAAGGCGTCTTCCGGAATACCGAATCTTGTGCGCGAAATCGGCGTGACCAAATCGGAAGATACCGGCAGCGGAATTACGTGGACGGGCTTGGTCGTTTTCTTTCTGAACGAGCTGGCGGCGTGATGGGAGATCGT
This sequence comes from Paraburkholderia sp. SECH2, assembly GCF_030464795.1. Lineage (NCBI taxonomy): Bacteria > Pseudomonadati > Pseudomonadota > Betaproteobacteria > Burkholderiales > Burkholderiaceae > Paraburkholderia > Paraburkholderia sp. SECH2. The sequence goes on along the minus strand of NZ_JALPRH010000018.1, from coordinate 71,152 downwards.
CCAGATCTCGTCGACGAGACTAAATGCGGCGAAGGCTTCGGTCGGGAATTCCTGCAGTTCCCATTGCCACAAACCAATCCGATAGCCGGTGGTAAACGGATAAGGTCCGAAGTCATGCAACAGCGCGAGCGTATCGAAAGCCGGCATGCAGAAGATCGTGACGTCGGAGCCCTGGTACTTCGATACAGGCGGGAATTTTTCAAACTCAGGCGACGCCGAAATGATCTTTCGCGCCGACATGTACGTTTCGCTCTTGAGCCCAGCGATCTCTAGCGCCTTGCCGACAAGGCGAGCGTCTTCCCCGATGCCAAACGCACCGTGTGGATAACCGATCATCGCAACGGAAGATCCCTCAGCCGCGCTACCGCTGGATTCACGCTCTCCCGGCAGATATCTGGCGGCGGGACCCATTGGGTTGAGGCAAGCAAGGGCGCGAATGAAACGGCTGGATTCTGGATAGCCGAACGCCTTCCACCATGCTTCCAGTTCGATATCTTCGACGGGCTCGCCCCACTTCGACAGATCGAAACAATACTGCTTGAAACCGGTGGTATTGAAGTCGCTGAACCCGTTCGACAATGACGCCAGCATTTCGATCGCATCGGGTGTGAAGATCAGAAGAAGATCGTCTGGGCCATTTTCCAAGTCGAGGGCAGCATGCTTGAGGAGCCCTGCTGCGCCGGGGAGAACGTTGATGTCGTAGATGCGCCGCCATGCCTCGACCTGGGAATAAAGATGGCGAGTGAACCCGGTAAATTGCTCACCGTAGCCGAATGATCCAAACCCTGCGGGTTCGGCCAACGCCTTCATCCAGGTCTCGAGCAGGACGGCGTTCGCGGCATCATCGCTTGCGCTTTTGCCCGACGCCGGTGCGTCGTCGGCGGTCGGGACGGCGGTCAGATGATTGTTGGCATGTGCGCGTGTAGCCGCTGCCCGGACGGATTCAAGCAGCCTCGCTACCGCCCGGCCCGCTGCCATGTTGTGCCGTTTCAGGTAGCCTTGGGCGCCGCCCGGCTGGCCTCTTAGCGCGCCGATGAATTTCGTGCACTGCTCCTTTCCGGACGCCGTCCACCATTCGCCCATTGTTTGGGTCGGAGCGGCCAATCCCCAGGTGCAAAAACGGAAGCAGTACTGTTTGAACCCGTCTGTTTCGAAGTCTGTGAAATCGTTCGTCAGCTCTGCGAGGTTGTCGATTGCTGCGGGGAGAAAAAAAATGTTGATTTCATCCGGGCTGCTAACGACTTCGCTGAGGATGTATTGGATCAGCTGTATCGCGCCCGGAATGTTCTGCAGATCATGCTTCTGCCGCCATGCACCGACGTACTGATAGAGATAGCGAGTCGCCCGCGTGAACTGCTCACCGTAGCCGAAATCTCCGAACAGATCGACTTCTGACAGCGCGCCGATCAGATCCAGAGAAAGCCCGAAATTCGGAATCTTGTATTCCCTGAATCCAAATGTGTACCACCATTCAAGCAACGACTCTTTCTGCCGTTCGCCGTCGATTGGGTAGAGTATTTTCAGGTCGTCGCGCTTGCTGTAGATCAGATCCATCAGGGCGGACGTCGACTGCTTCAGGTTGTCGCCCTGGACGACGTGAGAGTCGGCGTGCAGCACATCGACCAGATAGTGATTGATGTGCGCCCTAAACCCGGGATGCTCATTTTGGCCATAGTGCAGCCACCAGAAAATGAAATCGTTCACCGACTTCATATCATTCAGCGGATACATTTTCTGATATCCGTAGCCGAGCGAGGCCCACAAGCCCAGGAGGGCATTGGGCAGTCGAGCCCCGGTGTCGTTGATCGCCTTATCTGAGGGCGTCAACAACTGTTCGACGATTTCTTGCTGGATACGCACATTGGCGTGCGGGTTCACCATCTTCATTTCCCGGACAAAAGTGTTGTATACGCGTTGGCGAGATTGCTCGTAATGTTTCGCCAGGACAGGCTTCGGGCGTCGTTCAATAGGGACGACGGCGCGCGGTCTTTTTCAGCTCGCGCGCTTCTGATCGCTTCCACAATGGTGGACACGCTGGCGGGATCTAGGAATTGGACGTTGGAAGCATGCCCGAAATACTCGCGCGTCGATCCGACCTCGGTGATCGCAATATGCGCGCCGACGGCATAGGCCTCGAGGGCCGCGAGGCCAGGCGTTTCCAGTGTGCTCGGCAGGCAAAAGACCTCGCATGCGGCATATGCGGAGCGCAATAGCGGATCGGTGTGGGTGATCGGGCCAAGAAATCGCACCTGGTCGCCCCCCTCTTCACGACAGGCCTGCGCGTAAGCCGGATCCCGCTCATGGCCGATGAGCACAAGCTGCAGTTCGGGCATCTGTTTCATTGCCTGAATCAGGGCGAGTTGATTTTTCCGCGGTTCGATATTGCCGACGTTGAGAACAAATGAGCCGGTAATATTGAAGATGTCCCGGAATCGGTGGGGGGGTACCGGATCAAAGAACAGGTCGTCGACGCCGTTCAACACGGAGACGAACTTCTCGCGTGGCAAGTCCAATGTGCGCGCAAGTGTTTCGCACTCGATTTTCGAGTTAGCGATAACCCGGTCCGCGAGGAGAAATTGATGACGAATTTCATCACAGGGATACAAATGCTTCGTCTCTTCGGTGACCCATAGGCTCGATGACACCACGAGCGGCAGGCCGAGTTGCTTGACGAAGTGGCAGAGGTGCACCGAACCACCGACACACGAGAAGAAGTGCACCAAGTCGTGTTCGAGGAAGCGTGGCTTCCATTGATCGAACAGCGTCACTCCCACCCCGTGCTGCGGCAAGTGCTTTTCGTAGGCAAGCAGTTGTATTTCCCCACCGCCCGGGGTGTGGAAGGCCATTGGGTAGGTGGCGAAAAGAACTTTCATTGTGGCAACCTAAATACTTCGCTCATGCGTAAACGGTTCGTAACATCGCAGCCGCCAAGGGCGCCTTTGCGAGAAAGCCTGCGAGCGGCTATTTGCGTAGGGTTACGCCGCGTTGCCTGCAGCTGCGTGCTCTGGCGACGCTTGGAAGAACGTGCGATCGGCCGGCATCGAGTCGTTTATATGTGCAGGGAATCATGTGCGCTAGGGTCTAAATTTGGTGTATGCGTGCCAAGCAGGTGCTGGCCGGCGCCGATAGCGCAGATGCTACGGGATGGTACTTGCTTCGGGAACGGGTGGAAAGGACGGTTTCCGTTTGTTTCCAAATTGCGCGGCGCACCAAAATTCGCAATTTTAGCGCAAAACCCGTCACAATCCGCGGGTTAAGCCGTGTTCCGCATACAATACGCGTCCCTCGGGCACGGACGATCCAACCCTGACATGCGAAAACACACCCGATATCTATGTCGCTAACTGTACTTGTCACCGGTGCGAATGGTTTCGTTGGATGCGCCGTATCGCGGGCTTTGCTGGAGCGGGGCGATTCGGTGCTGGGGCTCGTCCGCCGCGCCCAGAGTACGGCGCCGGGTGTCCGGGAGTGGGTGCTCCAGACGAGCGACTTCACTGACATTCAGGCTCGCTGGCCGATTGGCTTCCGCTGCGACGTCGCGATCCATCTTGCGGCGCGCGTGCACGTCATGCGTGACGACAGCTCTGATCCACTTTCGACCTATCGCGGGACGAACGTCGGCGGGACGCTGCGTTGCGCGGAAGCGGCCCGCGCGGCTGGCGCGCGTCGGTTTGTGTTTGTCAGCAGCATTAAGGCGATCGCCGAAGTGGGTGCGGGCCGTCCGTTGAGGGAGTCCGACGAGCCTGCCCCTGTCGACCCCTACGGCATCTCCAAGCTCGAAGCCGAGCGGGCGCTGATCGACTACGGCCGTGAATCGGGCCTCGAAATCGTGATCGTGCGTCCGCCGCTGGTCTACGGCCCCGGCGTGCGCGCCAACTTCCTGCAGCTGATGAGTGCCATTGCTAACGGCGTTCCGCTGCCCCTCGGCTCAATTGCAGCCCGTCGCAGCCTCCTGTTCGTCGATAACCTGGCCGACGCGCTCGTGCACTGCACAACCGACCCGCGCGCCGCTGGCGAGACCTTCCACGTCACCGACGGCCGCGATCTCAGCGTCTCAGATCTGGCCCGGGCACTTGCCACGCAACTGCATGCACCAGCGCGCCTGATACCCGTTCCCGTCGGCTTGCTAAGCCTTGCCGGCCGCCTGACCGGCCGCTCGGCCCAGGTCGACCGCTTGATCGGCGAGCTGCGTCTCGACAGTTCTCACATCCGCGAGCGCCTCGGCTGGTACCCGCCTTATACCGTCGAACATGGCCTGCTGGAGACGGCGGCCTGGTATCGCTCAACGCACTAAACCATCCTCAATGCCGATCGCTTTGTTCCTTACCGCTCCTTTCGTGCACCTGCTCCTTTGGGGCGTATTAGCGCTGTGCGCATGCGCGGGGATCCTATGGTTTCTACTGCACACGAGCCTCGCCTGGCGCCTCGCCACCGACATCCCCAACGACCGTTCTCTGCATACGCGCCCAACGCCACGCGTAGGCGGCTGGGGCATCGTGCCGGTGGTCGTGATCCTGATCTGGCTCGCGGCGCCCGTCATATGGTTGCCCGCACTGCTGGCGGCGCTGCTGGCCGCGTTGTCGCAAATCGACGACCGCCGCGGGTTGCCCGCCCGAGTTCGGTTCGGCGGCCACGCAGCGGCCGTGGTTGCGCTGATCGTCGTCTACCCGGCCGCAGCGCCTTGGTGGGCCCTGGCAGCCCTGGCGTTCTTACTCATCTGGCTGGTCAATTTGTACAATTTCATGGACGGTTCGGACGGTCTTGCCGGTGGTATGGCCCTGTTCGGCTTTGGCGGCTACGCAATCGCGGCGTCCATTTCAACCCATCCGGACGCCGCGCTGGCGCTGGCTTGTCTGGTGGTGGCGGGGGCGGCAGCGGGGTTTCTGCTGTTCAATTTTCATCCCGCCCGAATTTTTCTCGGCGATGCGGGTTCGATCCCCTTGGGTTTCCTGGCTGGTGCCCTCGGGTACTGGGGTTGGCGCGAAGGCGTGTGGCCAATCTGGTTCCCGGCGGTAAGTTTTTCTCCCTTTATCGGTGATGCGTCGGTTACTCTGCTTAAACGGCTGCTCCGTGGTGAAAAGTTTTGGCAGGCGCACCGGGAACACTACTATCAAAGACTGGTGCAGGGCGGTTTCGGGCACGCATCAACGGCCCGAATTTGGTATTTGTTCATGGTCGCGGGCATAATGCTTGCTTTATGGGCACTAGGTATTGCTGTGGTTTATCAATGGCTTGTCGTCGTCGCATGGGCTGCTGTGCTCGTGCTCGCCGGGCTTTTCATTGATCGCTACTGGCGGCGCCATGTGTCCCGTTCCGGGCAATCTTGAGGTTCTGCGCAATGAAAAGATTCAAAGCCCGATGGCTTTCGTTCAGTGCGTTTGCGTTCGACTTGTGTGCGGTGGCGCTGGCCTGGCTGCTGGCCTACGTAATCCGTTTCAACGGACCCGTGCCCGCCCCGTTCTGGTCGAGCGGACTCCATGCATTGGTGTGGGTGCTGCTGATCTACGCCGTGATGTTCCGCAGCTACGGGCTGTATCGGGGTATGTGGGTCTTCGCCAGCCTGCCCGACCTCGTGAGAATCGCCAAGGCGATTGGGGTCGGTGCGGTAGTGGTCGTCATTGGCTCGGCGCTGTTGCAGCCGGCTCCGGTCGTGCCACGCTCTGTCCTGATCGTTTCGCCCATGTTGCTTTTCCTGTCAATGGGCGGCTCGCGCGCGTTGTATCGCGCTGCCAAGGAGTTCTATCGCTACGGTGGCCTAGTGGGGCAGGGCAAGCCTGTGCTGGTGCTCGGCGCGGGTAATGCCGGCGCGAATCTGGTGCGAGAGCTGAAACGTTCCGGAGAATGGCGCCTCGCTGGTCTGCTGGACGACGACCCGGTCAAACAGGGTCGCGAAATTTACGGCTACCGTGTGCTCGGCGCTATCAGCGATCTGCACAAGATCACGGCTGAAATGAAGGTCGAGCACGTCATCATTGCGGTGCCTTCGGCTTCGGTGGAAGCGCATCGCCGTATTGCCACGTTGTGCGTGCGCGCAGGCGTACGCGCCATGACGCTGCCGGCGCTCACGCCGCTTACCCAAGGCCAGGCTTTCTTGTCGCGCGTACGGCAGATCGATCTCGAAGACCTGCTTGGCCGCGATCCGGTCATGATCGACACGCAGCACGTCGAAGCGCTCCTTAAAAACCGTGTCGTGATGGTGACTGGCGCGGGCGGCTCGATCGGCTCCGAACTGTGCCGCCAAATTCTGCGCTACGGGCCGGTCCAACTGGTGGCGTTCGACGTCTCCGAGTTCTCGATCTACCGCCTCAACGAAGAGCTGCGCGATAAATATCCCGAAGTATCGGTAGTGCCGATCATCGGCGACGCGAAAGATTCCTTGCTTCTCGATCAGGTGATGGGCCGTTACTGCCCGCATATCGTTTTCCACGCCGCGGCCTACAAGCACGTGCCGCTGATGGAAGAGGTGAACACCTGGCAGGCCGTGCGCAACAACGTGCTCGGCACGTATCGCGTGGGGCGCGCAGCGATTCGCCACGATGTTGCCCATTTCGTTTTGATTTCCACCGACAAGGCCGTTAATCCGACCAATGTCATGGGCGCGAGCAAGCGTCTTGCGGAAATGGCTTGTTCAGCGTTGCAGCAGGGCGCAAAACGTACGCAGTTTGAAACCGTTCGATTCGGCAATGTGCTCGGCAGCGCCGGCAGTGTGATCCCGAAGTTTCAGGAACAGATTGCGCGCGGCGGCCCGGTGACGGTTACGCACCCGGAAATCACGCGCTTTTTCATGACGATTCCGGAAGCGTCGCAACTTGTGCTGCAGGCGTCCAGCATGGGGCACGGCGGTGAAATCTTCATTCTCGACATGGGTAAGCCGGTGCGGATCGCCGACCTCGCGCATGATCTGATCCGTCTTTATGGCTTTACGGAAGAGCAGATTCGTGTGGTGTTCACCGGCCTGCGCCCCGGCGAAAAGCTGTACGAAGAATTGCTGGCGGACGACGAAACTACTACCCGTACGCCGCATCCGAAGTTGCGCATCGCGCGGGCGCGTGAAGTGCCGGACAGCTTCATTGACAACCTTCTGCCCTGGCTAATGCAGCATCGCGTGCCGAGCGACGATGAAGTGCGCCGCGATCTGCGTCGCTGGGTGCCGGAATATCAACCGGCCGCCGCACCGGCTTTGCGCAGTGTCGGTAGCGTCACGCAAGTCACGCGGGCATCCTAGATCGTACGTGCCTTTTGGGGGTGCCGTGTTCCGCGGATGCCCCCAGAGCGCGCCGTCCGTTTCAGCCTCGTTTACCGCAGCAACTCGCGACAATATTCAGTCACCTCGCTGGCGATTCTCTCGATCGGAACGCTGTCGATATCCTGCTCAGCGGAAACGGTCCGTATCGTCGATTGGGCATGGAGTCGCCACTCTGGCTTGATTTGACAGAAGATCGCAACACCGGGCTTTCCGAGTGCTGCGGCGATATGCATAAGCCCCCCATCCGCGCCGATAAAAAAGGAACTCTGCTTGATCAACTCGGCTGCCGCAGCGATATTCGGCAGGTCTACGTGCGACTCGACATGGCCGCAAGCAATGTCGTCACGGACTGCTCGTACAGTATCGAGCGCCATTTCACCCGTGCCGAGCAGAATGAACCTCGGGCTCGGGACCTGCTGAGGCCAGCTCGACAAAATCTGCTTGATAAGCATCGCCCAGTTTTCGTACGTGCGTCGCCTGTCGCCGCCGCCCACTGCGACCGCAATCGTAAACACTTCTGCGCTTCCGGCATCCCGGTCGGAGATCGTCAACGTGGGTGCGATCGGGCCGGATTCGTGCGTCGGTTTGAACACGCGCGTAATCCGTTCGTACGAAAGCTGAATCCTCGAAAAATTCTCGCCCCTGTGGTGCCCCATAATCGAAAACCACGGCGTGAACGGATGGTATTGAATCTTCTTTAAGATGGTTTTCGTTGTGAGGCTTTGGACGATCACCATGTCATACCGCGCATCGCAATCGTCCAGCGAACGGGACACGCGTCGGAACCGGGTATCCCTCACAAAAAGCTCCACCGGACCGTGTGGCATGCATAGATCGATGGATATGCGCGGGTCGATCAGAAGCCTCTGTGACAGATCCATAATGGAGTCACCGATAGTGGCCCAGTCGTAATACCAGAGTAATTTTTTGACTTTTTGTGGCGCGGCATCAGCTATCAAAAGCTGCTGGCCGGAGAGAAGCATCAAGGCGATTCGCTTGACGGACGAAATAGATATCATGTCGGTCGGGATAACGCCAAAAGTCCGGTTCATTGCGGACCCCTGGCGATTCATGGATGCAACTGATGATATTCGTGCAGACTGCGTTCAGGCAGATATGTCCTTCGACTATCGCTTCCCTTTCCTTACCACCATCCACCTCGGTGACTTGAACCGCACGATGCTCATATAGAGCCACACATAAGTCGCCGCAAACACCACCACAAAGCAGAACAGATGCAGCGTATGCCGCCAGAACAACGTCGCCGGTACGACTGCGATCAGGCATAGCAACCACAGATACGGCGACGTCAGCGAGTTCCGCCGCGTCAGCTCACGAGCGGTACGCGCACCCACTGCCCAACGCATCAAGCGCTTATAAACCAGCGTGTGCAGATGCACGCCGTCGGGAATTCCAGGCGACATCCCGCGAATGAACTTCTTCCGGTAGATCGAGAAGCAGGTCTCGAAGATCGGGTACATGACAAGCAGCACCGGATACCACGCCGACACATCGCGATTGCGGATCACCAGCATTTCCGACAGCTCGGCAAGCATGATGCCGATGGAATACGCCCAGCCGTCGCCAAGGAGAATCAACACAGAGGCGTTCCCTTGACTTCTTGTTGAGCGTGGCATGCTCAACTCATCGAGATACTGCCCTGTGATATGACCATATGCCTGCCTGCGTCAGTCAACCGACAGTCTTGGTCGGGCACCGTCGAACTTCGCAACCCGACGGGCGGACGCGAGACTGGAGCGCTAGCAGGCGTTGAGACGCTTCGTCGGTCCGTGTGGGGTGATCATGGCTGTCCGGAGAGAAGCTTCTCTCGAGCGCCGAATTGCAGCTATTGAAGATATCACGACTTAAATCACCTCACCGATCCGTATGAAACTATAAGTTATCCTAAATAATATGCTGATAATTCTTGCGGATGGTAGATGAACTTGTCCGTTCCCTCTGCAGTCAACAAAGGAAATGCAAATGAAACAGAATGAGGCACTGTTTTCTCTTGTGGGTACAGATACACCCCGTAGTATCGCCTGCCCGCAGGAACCGGCTGGGGATTTCACTGGGCCGACCGGCGGCTGCGATGGCTGGGTGGAGCGTCAACGCCGTTTGTCTCTTCCGTTAACAAAAAACGTGGCAGCAGTGGTGCGGGCAATGTCCGACCGTGCGTTCGTTATACGCCGCGGCGTCATAATTGAGCACGCACCAGGCACGCGCAACCCGATGACGTGGATCGACTGTCTCGCTGTGACTGAGTTTGGAGCGTTTGTCATTGATCGATACGATTGGACAGGGACCGTGAGGCGTACGATAAGCGAGGACGAACTCCTTGTGCATGAAAAGCCTGGTGTTGTTTCGGTGCGGACGTCTCCATTACGCAGGGCGAAGCCCGCTCTCCGGCATTTGCGTGGCCTACTGGCCGAATACGGCTGCCCGGTCGAATGCATTGCAGTATTCGCCGCATCGCACTGTGTGCTTGATCCCACGTTGCCGGAAACAATTCTGCAAGCGTCTGAGTTCCATCATTTTATGCGTACGCGGTTGAATCGCTTTCGCGACAGCCATCGCCGATACCTTGATTCCGAGAGAATCGGCAAATATTTACAGTTGCGATGTGCGGATTGGGGCAAGAGCTATAAATAGGGCGAAATGTTGCTTTACTGGCTTCGGTCATTAGGCAACCTGGTGACGCTTCATGATCTTCACCCAGCTTCTGCGGCATGTCATTAATGCTTTGGGGGCAGGCGCGATCAAGAGCTAAGACGATATCCGTAGCCAACGTGCGGTAGTTCGAGACGAGGCGTGGGCGGTTCTCCGTGACTTTTTCGGCTTGTGATTTTTGAATAGTATGCCCAAATGAATGATCGAGAATCGCGAGCTTCATGTCATAGCACGAAGCCACGCTATGGATCTCGCCGTGATTGCCTGCAGCAGTCTGCCACTTGAATTCAGGCGGGAATTCCGCAGGCTCGCCCGAGGTCGAGTCACCTCGACGTATGATCGGCGCACTGGTGCCAAGGAGCCGGTGCCGGCAGAAACACAATGTCGGCGGGTGGCAGAGGTATTGGCGGGATTCGAGGGGCTGCGCGCCGGCGGATGTGCGTTACAAACGCCGCTAAACTTCTCCAGCAAGTATTTGCGGTTTCTCATCAGTCTTTGGTCCGTGCAGCAGATGACATTTCAGGAGGTGGCCGAGAGACTCGAGCATTGGCGCCAGTTTTTATTGTGGATCAGAAAGCGCGTGCTCATTGCCCTGCTCAATACGACTCTTATCACAGGTGCATCGAATGTCCATAATGAATATCTCCGATGCTCGCATGCGGCTACCTATTCGCGACCAGACATTCCGGTGCTCACACGTGATAAGGCCGTGGAGGCCATCATGGAGCACCGAGGCAACCTGCGCAAGGCGGCTCGCGCGCTGGGGACAACGACACATTCCGTATGTGAGGCCCTCAGAGAAGGTCGTCCACAAGACAGGCAGCTTGTTCCGGGGCTCACAATCCTGACCTGACGCTTGACTTCTTCTGGCACTCGATACGCTGGTTTCACCTACGTCAATAAAGGAGAAACCAGCATGCTGATTCAAACAGTCTTCGGGCTGATGGCCGCGTTGTTCTGCGCGTATGTAAGCTTCAACGATAAGCTTTTGCCCGATGCCGACCCTTCGAAAGGGCGGACGCCCTCTTCCCGGGACCGCGGGCAGGAGGGCGAGAGGCAGGTGTAGGCCGAATTGCGGTGGCACCTCGCGCGCCTGTGTGGCGACGACTGGTTAGTACTGGACGGTCTTATCCTGATCCACGCGCCGGGAAGCACGTTTCCGACCGCTGAAATAGATCATCTGGCGATCACGCCCTTCGGAATTTTCGTGATCGAAACGAAGCATTGGAGCGGTGTCGTGACACGTGGCGAAACCGATGAGACGCTGACGCTGACGACGGCTGATGGTCAGCGGCTCGTGCGCACGTCGCCACTCCGGCAGAACGCGGCAAAGGTGCGGTTTCTGCGCGACTTGCTCCCACCTCGCCTGTGGATCGTTGAAGGACTAGGTGTCTTTTCGCATGAAGCGGCAATGGTGGCTCCCACGCTTCCAGCGGCGCTGCTCGAGCGTAGCGAACTTTACCGGCACCTGAGGGTACGTCAGCAACAGTTTGCGCGCACCGGGACGGGGCGCCTGCCCATTCGCACGATCGCCGACGTGATCCTGCAACATGCAGACACGCGTCCGGAAGCTCTGGCCGAGCACCGGGAACGCATACAGGAGGCCCGCGCCCGCGGACAAGGCTGAGCCGGACCTAACGCTGCTGATATGGGGAGGGATAAACCGCGCTCGCCGCTTCTCCTTTCCCACCATCATCCATTTAGGTGACCTGAACCGCACAATACTCACATACGGCCAGACATTCGCAACCGCAAACACCCCCATAAAACAATTGCGAGCGTATGTCGCCAGAACGACGTCGCCGGCACAACCGCAATCAGGCAGAGTAATCAGAGATAGGCCGACGTCAGCGAGCCCCGCCTGATCTCACGCGCAGTCCGCGAGCTCACTGCCTAGCGCATCAGGCGCTACAACCAGCGTATGCAGATGACGCTGTCAGGAATCCCTGACGACATCTGGCAAATAAACTTCTTCCGGTCGATCGAGAAGCACGTCTCGACGACACCGGACACACGAAGAACAGCACAGGATGCCACGCGGACATGCCGCGATTGCGCGCGACCAGCATGATCGACAGTTCGGTACTCGTGAGCGATGCCGCCACACCGGGCAGTCGCTCACGCGACTGCTGGAGGAACTCGCGTGGACGACTCCGCTGCCATCTTTGCGCAAGCCTTTGCGCCGTAGGTCAACGTGCGTCCAGTCCCCTCCACGATGGCCGCAGCAGCGCTCACGCACTTTCTGCGGCATACGGCGCGCCTCGCCGTCAAACTGACCGCTGTGACACGACTCACGCCTCCAGCATTTTTTCAGACGGTCGGGACGCGTGTTACGGGCGCCCGGCCGTGGACACCCGGTAGGTGGCGACGTCGAGATTCGTTGTTTACTGTGGCTGCACGCTCGACCGGGCTACGGTTTTCCGGGCTCGATGCCAAATTGCAGTTCTTCATATTCCGTGCGACGGTCTAACCACCGCGCTGTCTTGACTTCTCATTGATCTCGGCAAGATGAAATCACCGAAAGCGATTTCATTGAGCCATGCACTCCAAAACACTGTATTGCCGCGGTCCCGGCGTGAGCGAGGGTTGCGCGGAACGCAGAGGCGGTCATAAGGACGTTCGCGACAACCCTCCTGATGGCGTTCGCCACAACATCCGCAATTCTGGGCGCGTCGCAGCTTTACCGTCTGGCCGGGTTTTCACTCGAGATCGAGGTGCGTCTGGCTGTGGGTTGCTTTATCCGGCTTCGGGCCAGTCGGAGGGCGCCCTCCGATGAAGCCGAAAGCAACGATTGCGCATGAACAACATCGATTGAAGCGGCCGGCAGCGCTCGCTGACGCGGAAATAGCGCATCTCGAAATGGTGGTCCGTTACTTCGTCAACAGTCGCGCGGACGATGCTTCGGAATACTTCGGCCCAGCATATTGGCTCGCTCGCATTGCAGACATCGGTGAGCAGTTTTATCTCGTTCCTGCTCAGCAGCGACGTCTCACCGCGTTGCGGACAATGCTTGTGGGTGCAGCACCGTCAAAACCGGCCGCGTGTCCGCATAAGTGCCGCGTATGTAGCCATTGACATCCGATAGTCCCCTCAGGTGTCTGATTCGCAAGTTCGGCAATCACGCGGGACAAGATCATCGCAGATCTCGGCCTTGAATCTGTCGGAGGTGATCGACGCGGTCCCCAACCGCACCCGCTCTCCACGGCTACCGGTACGTGATTGCCTGCGACCGGCTGCAACATGAATTCCGGAGGGAATTCTGCCGGCTTGTCCAGGCTGCGGTTACCAGGACTTATGATTGGCTTACTCCGGAAGAATCCTGTGCCGCCCGAAACTCAATGTCTCCGTGTGGCGGACATATCGGTGGGTTTGAGAGGCGGATACGCTACGCAAACACGTGGAACTTAGACAGCAAGCATTTGCCGGTGGTCATCAATCGCTGGTCCACGCAGCAGCGGACATGTGAAGATGTGGCCGACAGAATCGAGCATTGTTCTTGGTGGTTGAAACGAAGCATTGGACTGGTGTGGTCCCACACGGTGAGTCCGGCGATGCGGTCACGCTTACGCCGGTTTTCGGGCAGCGGTTCATACACGCCTCGCCAATAAAGCGGAGCGCGGCGAAGCCTCGGTTTCTGCGCAATCTCCTTCCGCCGGGGCTGTGGGCCGTTGAAGGGCTTGGTCACTTTTCCATGAAGCGGTAGCGTTGGCTACCATGCTTCCAGCGGCATTACCTGAGCGTAGCGAACTGTATCGACGCCTGCGGATGCGCCAGCAATAGTTTATCCGCACCGGGACAGGGCGCCCGCTTATTCGCACGATCGCCGACGTGGTCCTGCAACACGCAGGCACGCGCCCCGAAGCCCTCGTTGATTACCGGCGACTCATACAGGAAGCTCGCGCGCGCAGACAAGGCTGAGCCGACCTAATGCTGCCGATATGGTGAGGAAGGGGCGGCGCTCACCGCCGCCCCTTCCTCACCACCATCCACTTAGGCGACTTGAACCGCACAATACTCACATACAGCCAGACATACGCCACCGCAAACACCACCACAAAACAAAACAAATGCAGCGTATGCCGCCAGAACAAAGTCGCCGGCACAACCGCAATCAGACACAGTAGCCAGAGATAAGGCGACGTCAGCGAGTTCCGCCGGGTCAACTCCCGCGCAGTCCGCGCACCCACCGCCCAGCGCATCAGCCGCTTATAAACCAGCATATGCAGATGCACGCCGTCCGGAATCCCTGGCGACATCCCGCGAATAAACTTCTTCCGGTAGATCGAGAAGCAGGTCTCGAAGATCGGGTACATGAAAAGCAGCACCGGATACCAAGCAGACACATCGCGATTACGCATCACCAGCATGATCGACAGTTCGGCGAGCATGAAGCCGATGAAATACGCACCGCCGTCGCCGAGGAAAATCAGCCCCGCCGGGAAATTCCAGATGAAGAAGCCGAGCACCGCGCCCATCATCATGAACGACGCCGACAGCACGATCGGATCGGACACCTGGAACGCCACATAAGCGAGCGAGGCGAACATCATGAACGCGACCATCGATGCGAGGCCATTGAAGCCGTCGATGATATTGATCGCGTTGGCGAGCGCCGCGACAGCCAGCACGGTGACCGCGCAGGAGATCACCGCGTACGAGAGAAGGAAGTCGAGCGGCGGCACGCTGATTCGTGTCACGGCGATATTCAGCAGGAAGTAGGCCAGAGCGGCGGCTGCCATCGTGCAGACGAGTCGCGCGAGCGGCGAGACGCGCTTGGTCAGATCCTCGACGAGGCCCGAACCGAATGCCGGCATGCCGCATGCGATCAGCCCCAGGATGCCGCCCGACACAGCCGGATACGCATGATGCAACTGCACGGCGGATACGATTAGCCCGACCAGAATCCCGGCCCCGCCGATGCGCGGCACCGGGCGCACGTGGAATTTCTGCACGCCGGTCAGATCGGTATCGGTCGAGAATTTTTCATGCAAATGCGCATAGCGCACGATCAACAGCGTGATCAGCAATGAAACGAGAAAGCCGAGCGCAAAACTAAGCATGAAAGTGAGCCTGAGCGAAGACGCCGAATTATACAAACGAAACGCATGGTGCCCAGAAAAGCAGCGCTCGTGCCATACCGGCGAAAAATCCCAGATAGTGAAGCTTTGACCGCCCGAAAAGCCAAGCCTGTCATGGATTCCACCTATGCGGCGGGGTCTCGCGAGGACCGTTAACCTAGATGCGGTGAAGTGTTGGTTGCCGGCGAAAAAGACGATCGCCGACGCATCACGGGGTTTGCCGCCGATCAATGAGACGTTCCGGAGAACCAATGCTTAACAACATCACCATTCGTGGCGGCCTGACGCTAGTGATCAGCGTGTTCGTCGCTTTCCTGCTGACCGTGATCGGCGTCGGCTACGGCGCGCTCAAACTGGCAAATAGCAGCCTCGACGAAACCCAGCACAGCGCCGCGGCGCTGTCGCATCTGAAGGCGAGCTCGGAGAAGCTGCTGCAAGTGCAGCTTGCGCTCGGCTCCTATCAGACGCTCTTTAGCGTCGGCAAGCAGACCGACGACCTGTTGCCGGCCGCGCATAAGGTGCTGGTCGAGTCGAACAAGGACTTCGCCGATTACATGACCGGCCCGTTCGCAAGCGAGGACGAGAAGAAGCTCGCGCAGAACGTCGAGCAGGCGCGCAGCGCGCTCGTCGACAAGGCGATCGAGCCCGCGTTCAAGGCGCTGAACGACTTCGACTTCAATACCTTCCGCAACATCCAGGGCGAAACCGCGAACGCCTTCTACACGACCTATTCGAAGGCCATCGACGCGCTGCAGCGCTTGCAGACGGACAGTCAGCACAAGCAGGCCGAGACGGGCGCCCAGCGGTTCCAGCTGGCGACGCTGCTGTTTGCGGGGATCGGCGCGATTTCTATTGTGATCGGTGTGATAGCGCGGGTCGGCTTGTCGGCGGCAGTGATCAAGCCGGTCAATGTGACCATTAAACACTTTGAGCGCATTGCCGCAGGCGATCTGACGATCGCCATCAAAAGCAGGTCACGCAACGAGATGGGTCAACTACTCGGCGCATTGACGAAGATGCGTGACGGTCTCGTTGAGACGGTGGCAAAGGTGCGCGGCAGTACGACGGCGATTACGCAAGGTGCCAACGAGATTGCAGCAGGCAATGCCGATCTGTCGTCGCGGACCGAGCAGCAGGCAGCGGCGCTTCAACAGACCGCGGCGAGCATGGAGCAGCTCTCGGCGACGGTGAAGCAGAATGCGGATAACGCTAAGCAGGCAAACCGGTTGGCGCAGGGTGCGTTAGACACGGTAACGCGCGGTGGCGCCGTAGTGTCGCGTGTCACTGAGACGATGGATGGAATCAGCGAATCGTCGCGCAAGGTGGCTGAGATCATCGGCATGATCGAGGGGATTGCGTTTCAGACCAACATCCTCGCCTTGAACGCGGCCGTCGAGGCAGCCCGTGCGGGCGAGCAGGGGCGCGGCTTTGCGGTGGTGGCCTCGGAAGTGCGTAGCCTCGCGCAGCGCTCCGGCTCGGCGGCGAAGGAAATCAAGGAATTGATCGGCGAATCGGCCGCCAAGGTAGAACAGGGGGCATCGCTCGTGTCCGACGCACAGAAGACGATTCACGAAGCCATGGACGCGGTGCAGCGCGTCACCGGCGTCATGAATGAGATCGAGGCGTCAGCGCTCGAACAGAGTGACGGCATCGAGCAGGTCAACAAGGCGGTCTCGCAGATCGACGAAGTCACGCAGCACAATGCCGCGCTGGTCGAAGAGGCTGCTGCGGCGGCCAAATCGCTGGAAGAGCACGCAATTGCGTTGCGTGATGCAGTCGCGGTGTTTCAGGTGGCGGATTAGCGCGCTCGGTCTCCGTGGGCCGGCCCCGGATCTGGGCACTTATGCCTTTTCCGCCCGCCCATATGTGTCTTCGAATCGCACAATGTCATCTTCGCCGAGATAGGCGCCGGATTGCACTTCGATTAATTCGAGTGGGATCTTGCCCGGGTTCTTCAGGCGGTGCGTGATTCCAAGTGGGATATAGGTCGACTGGTTCTCTGTCAGGATGATCTCGTTGTCACCGTTTGTAACGAGTGCTGTGCCCTTCACAACGACCCAGTGCTCGGCACGGTGATGATGCATTTGCAGGCTTAGCTGCGCGCCAGGGCGGACCACGATACGTTTCACCTGGAAGCGACCGCCGCCGTCAATGCCTTCGTACGAGCCCCAGGGGCGTGCCACACGACGATGCGTGACTGATTCGTGGCGGCCAGCCGCATTTAACTGGGCAACGATTTTCTTGACGTCCTGCACCTGGTCCCGATTGGCGACCAGTACCGCGTCAGCGGTTTCGATGATGACGACATTGTCGAGACCGATGGCGGCCACCAGTCGATGCTCCGCGCGCACGTATGAGTTGCTCATCGCTTCGGTGAGGACGTCGCCGAGAAATGCATTGCCGTGGGCATCGTGTTCTGCAATGTCAGCAAGCGCAGTCCACGACCCGATGTCGTTCCAACCGAGGTTCGTGGTGGCAATGACCGCAGCGCGTTTTGTTTTCTCCATCACGGCGTGGTCGATCGACACGTTCGGGCAGGCGGCGAAGGCTTTCGCGTCGAGACGCGTGAAGTCGTTGTCGAGCTGCGCGCCTGCGAGTGCAAGTTCTGCCTGTGCAGCTATTTCTGGCGCGTAACGGCGTAGCTCTTCCATGAAGGTAGAGGCCTGCAGCATGAACATGCCGCTGTTCCAGAAGTAGCCTCCTTCACGAAGGAAACGCTGCGCCGTGGCCTCATCCGGTTTTTCGACGAATGCGTCCACTGCGAACGCATGGGTGTCGCCGTCAAGCTGCGCACCCGCACGGATGTAGCCATAGCCGGTGTGCGGCTCAGTTGGTGCAATGCCGAAGGTGACCAGATAACCGTCTTTGGCGATCTCAGCCGCGGCTTCGGCTGCCTCGACGAACGCCGCCTCTCCGGTAATCACATGATCCGATGGCAGAACAAGCAGGATGGCTTCTGCGGACTCGCGCATCGCTGCCAGTGCGGCAACTGCAATGGCAGGCGCGGTGTTACGGCTGACAGGCTCCAGTACGATCGACGCCGGCGCAATATCCACCTGTCGCAACTGTTCAGCGACCAGAAAGCGCTGGTCATTGTTCGTGACGACGGTGGGAGCCGCAACGTTCCTGATCCCGCGCAGGCGCAATACAGTTTGTTGAACCAGCGTGTTCTCGCCGGTCAACCTGAGGTACTGCTTCGGGTATCCGCCTCGCGACATCGGCCAAAGTCGGGTACCGCTTCCGCCGCAAAGAATCACTGGGTGAATATTCATGGTCTCACTTCCTCCTGTCGAGTTTATTTTTTGTAGATGTCCATCTTAGCGCAAGCATAAGACGAAGCATTGAGTCACGGTTTTGCTCAAGAATGGCGACGCGCCCCGCGCGCTTTGCATGTCAACTGCAAGAGCGCACCACCGCAGAGTTTCGATCGACACGCAGGCGGTCCCTGCGGATTCCCCACCTGCCGCCGCCAGCGATTCGCACCATCCGTTCGATTCCAGCCCCCGCGCACCAGCCGAGCATATCAAATGCCGTCGCGGGATCGCCAAAACACGAAGCCACGTCGCTCGGCCTGCGAACCAAAATTTCATAGGGCATAGGTCGCCCGAAGGTTTTCACGAAGTTGATAACGCTATACTCCTGGCCCGTCCCAAGATCCGCGACAAACTGGCACCGCGCTTGACCATCGCATCGAGCCTGCCCAGATACCCACGTAACTGCCACGTTCCAAACGGGGATCGTGGGGCGAGATCATACATTCGCGGGGATGTACATAAGTGGATCAGGAAATCTCGTAGAGCCATTGGACTATGTTGCCCGGCCTTATTGAAAAACGGTTGGTCTTGGTAATCGTTTCGGTTTTTGCGTGTTGGGGCCCTCCGAAAGTATCCGGGCGCTGGCCGGCGAAATGTCGAGTCGACATGCTTGGTCCCTGTTTCCTGACGTTGATCTGGTGCGGAGCTCGCCAGCATCCGGCCGCAAGACGGCCTGCGGTTCCATTGCGAAACTCTAACGATTGATCGAGGCGAGAGATGGCGGGTTGCCACGAGTTATCGTACTGCCGCGGCGAGTACCTTCACGAAGCGGTAATTGCCATTTTTATCGTTGGCAAGTCGTTGTCGCTTTACGTGCACGCTCAATGGCGCGAGCTGTTCCATGGCACAACCTGATTCCAGCAGAATCATCCTGATCCCCGCGAGCATCATCAAAAATAGTTCGACGTTTATACATTGCGACGATTGGCGCTCTACGAAGCCGGACAATGTCGCTGCGTCGATGTCTTCGAGTCGAGAGGGAAGTTTGTCGCACTGGACGAGAAACCGTTCGAGCGACAGCCACGCGTCCAGCATGATCGTGCTCATGGTGCTATTGCTTCCAATTTTATCGATGCAATGCATTACCTGATCTTTAAGTGAGGATTCCTGCATATAAAGAACTCCATGGTCGTGGTTGTATGCGCTAGCTAGAATTCGAGCCGTAGTCAGCTCTTCGGACGCGAATCATGCGGTTCGCACCCGAGATTCGATCGGCCAACGGGATAGCCGCTAAGGGCGCTGTGTCGGAGCTTGGCCTCCTTGCGCGCAGCAGCGCGAGGGAGCTTATTCGCAGGGCGCCGTCGGTGAGCTTCGTCCTGGGGAAGGGAAATATGGCCTTCGAACCTGATTTTGATAGGTTGACAATAGTGTTCGAGAATCATCTGGGTGCGAGTAGGTCCGTGGCCCATCGATTCGCTGAGTTGGACCAGTACCTCGTATGGTGCGATCCCGGAGTCCAGCATTTCGGAAGCGGCTGTCAGCGCATACGTGTAGCGGAGAGAGTGGAAACTTACCTGGCCGACCATCCCAGCACGACGAAGTAGCGCTTTCAGTCGGTTCATCGCAGACTTGAGCGTTTTTCCGCTACCAGAGATCAGCTCGAAATCGTGCTCTTGGCAGTAGGCCAAGGCTGACCTGATTGCCTCGATCGTATCTTTCCGGTTGCTCTGGACTATCCGCACGTCTCTTGGCCTCGCGTTTTTCGCGCCTCTCATGAGCGGAATGCTGCTCTCGCCACGCATGAGCGCGTCAAGCCACATTTGCAGGTCACGCGGGCACATCAACGCCTCTTTACGCCGGAGGCCAAGATGCAGCGCAAGCGAGATCAGGTGCATCAGTCCAATGTCTGTACGCCTCGCTCTCGCTAGCAGTTCCTGAATTTCGCTGACGGTTTGGGCGCGCTTTGTGCCTTTGCGCACTCTTCGTGTCAAACGGAGTTTCCTGTTGCCGCATGCTTCGTCGATATCGCATCCCGCGGTCCCGGACGTTACCCGGATTGCCGAAAATATGTTTGCCAGAGTGCCGGCAGCCTTTCCCTGCGCCATGCAGTACTGGGCGTAAGCATGAATTACCCATGTTGGCAGTTGATCAATTGAAGCGTGTAGTTCCCCGACTTGCCTCGCAAAGCGCAGAAGACCGGTGGTATCAAAACGTCTGTTCTGCTGCGTCCCATAGCTTCCACCTGCCTTTTTGCTACTGACCGCTGCACTGTGTATCGCTTGTGACATCATGCCCATCGCGTTTGCCTCCTTGTGGTCCGCAAGAAAACTTACGTTCGCGTGTGCGGGATGCGCGAACGGGCCCCTGTCACGATCAGTTCGTGACTTATCTTCATCGTCGTGCGATGTCGTCAATAACGTGCCGGCGGACTGGGGGCGCGAAGGAGCCGGGCGCGTGCGTTGGATGTGTTCGTGATAGGAGCTGGAAGGGCGGGTGAGGCGTTGAGCTTGGGGATCCGTGACGGATAGAGCCCTTCGGTTTGCAAGTGGTGGGGAGATGGATGCCCGGACAGGACGCTGTCGCTGCTGAGTGAGCGACAGGCGCGAAAGCGAGTTGCTTCCAGGTGCCGTAAGACACCTGCCTCTTGGGCTGGTTGAGTGCCGAAGTCGGCGTTTGACACGCTCCTAGGTTCCGTTAGCTTTAGCTACTAATGGACAGGAGGTCGGTTGACTAATCCTCGCGCAGCATTAACTGGTGCGAGGCAGACCATATGTGGCGAATGTGAAACTCTGTATCAGAGTTTCGCTGTGGCCGCCGTGCTTGGCGCGGTAACCAGGCGAAGTCATAGGCCGCGTTGTGCGCGGCGTATGGCGGGCGGCTAAAGGAATCTAACTTGAACAGTTTTAAAGAGTCGGCCGGATATTGATGCGCGCAGTCAAGTTGGATGGCTTGCTGAACTTAAAGCCGAATCGTGTTGAGAAAAGCTAGTTCAACAGCGTGGCGATAGTTGGCATCGAAGCGAAGGATCGTGAACGATAAACTTTGATTGGCAGCGAAACCGCAAAACTTACCTTGGCGAGGTTCGCTTGGAACCCTCAAGTCAAACAGTGAGCGTTTCCGAACTTCTCGCGGAACGCTCCTTTGTCGACGCTTCAAATGTGTCTGTGAAGCGTCAAGTGGTGCCGAACGGGTTCGGCTTTCGCACCTCGACCTACGGCTGCAGAAATGAGCATGCCAGCATGGGCTGACGAGCGTGTTGCAAAAAATCGGGGAAAACCTCCCCCAGACCCCCTGAAACAGAGGGTGTAGTTGTCGATGCTCGTGACGTGAGCGAACGGTGCATGTCGCACGGCAATACCTGTAAAAGTTATTAAATCATAGGAATGGAGCGGACGCCAGAGGGTAGCGTGGAATATCTCTATGGCCGCTAAAGATCGTCTGCAAAAGGTGATAACCCGCCGCTCTCATTCAGTAAGGCGCGAAGTGCAATGACGCAGGTCCCGGAGTTAGAATGAAGAGAGCAAACTCGCGCGCGCGAGCACTCCTGGGAGTGGAAAACTGTGCGAACGGCTCCCGGACTCTTGGACCGGACCAGGAGTCAGAAGTCTTTCTGGCGAAACGCTATGGAGTAACTGGGCAAGCCGCGCTCACATACCGGGGCGTCTCTTTCGAAAAGTCGTCCAGAGGTCTCGTGGGTACCTGCTGCGATAGCTACGTCTACGGAGTACTCAGGTCGGATTGCCATCGCGCCGGAAATAGGGCGAATCTCGCCGCGAAGGCGGTACAAATGGCGCGGGCTCATGCCTGAAATCTGCATCGTCAATTTCGTGGCCGCAGTGCGGGCAATGCAGCCCACGGGCATGCGCCTGGGCGGGACGCTGTAAGCCAGCAATGCGCCGTTCCCGCTCCTCACGGAGGCCTCGTTTCATCGACCAGTGAATTCCCATCATCATCAATCCGATGCCCAATGCCAGCAACCCGATGTCCATGGTTATTCTCCCGCTGTTATGGTGCAAGTAGCATAGCATTGCGCTGTAAAGTACGCGGGCTTGCCGCACCCGCCATTCAGAATTTATACTGCTGCTCAGCGTCTTCGACGCATCGACTTTAACCGCCACAGCCGCCGCGTTTTTCTTGGGCCGGCTTGACGGAGAGGGCGCTCGCCCGTTCTTCCTACTTCATTTTTGTGGCGCCATCTGTGGCCAGCTTTGTGCTGTCCGCCGTATAGGCCGTCTCCTGTTTCCTCTCCCCCGCGTGACTGCATGTATCCCGCCACCGTCCTCTTGAGGATTTGCGGGTCCCTTGCGGCCAACTGCGCGCTGTCTTACCGGTCGTCGGCATCGTGCGACGGCTTGTCATATCCATAGCGAACGGCGCGCGCGGCCTGATAAACAGCGCACACAACCTAGCCGGGTGGTGCCGCATCCTGCGCGCACTGCTCATGGGTCGCCGTCTCACACGGCGTCGACCGCCCAATTTCTCATTCAAGGGAAAACAGCATGCAAGCCGTCTACGACTACCGATATGTGATCACATGCAGCACCCTGCCTGCCGTATTCAAGCGGGAGTTCCGCAAGCTCGTCAGAAATAGAATTGATTCTTCGCTAGATGTGCGAACAGGCCGCTGTTACGCGGTTCCGGCCGAAGTGCAATGTCGGAGAGTTGCCGTTCTGCTCGAAGGGTTTCGGGTTCTGCGCGCGGGTGGCTTCACGCCCGAAACCCCGTGGAACCTCAAGAGCAAGCATCTTCACTATCTGAGGTCCCGCTGGTCAACCGAAGGCCTGCCGGAACAAGCAGTCGCCGAGAGACTGAGGCACTGGCGTGAATTCGTCGTGTGGATCAACAAGCTCGGGTTGCTTCCAATCCTAAGCCTGTTTCCGAGAGAAACCGCATCGCGGTCGCGACATACGCGAGCGCCTGGCGGGGCGCTGGTACACGACAACACGCTTCTCGCGATTCCGGTACTCACGGAGGCCATAGTAATGGCCGCGCTTACAGAGCATCGAGGCAGCTTGCGGAGGGCGGCCTACGCGCTCGGTACCACGACGGCGGCGGTGTGCCATGCGCTGACTGGCGGTCGCGCACGCGATGAGGCCATTCCGGGGCTCACGATACTGAACTGACTGCGGACTCCGGACAGGCGCCGATAGGCCGTTTTCATTTTGGTCAGGGCGGGACCTGGCATGCTGAAGAAACGGTTTGACTTCGTCGCTGTACCGCCCTGCGCCCATGTCCGGACGTATGAAGCTCGACGCGACACTTGAGGTGTCGCGTCACCCCCCAGGCGCTACGGACATGCACGCCCTTTGTTTAACGCGAGTCCGAGCCGCGCGATGAGAATTCACCGCGTCGATGAGTTTGGCTTGACGACCACTCCATCGTGGTCTTGCCCGCTGGGTCCAATACTGCAATCGACGGCGACGGAATCCCTGCGTGGCGATTCGCCTTTCCGCTGTCGATCTTCAAACCATTGCCGCAGTGTTATCAGGCAAACCCTTGCGGATTCCTCTCCTGCCACCGCCAGTGATCCGCGCACATCCTCTCGATCCCAAACTCAGCGCGCCATCCGAGTACATTCAAAGCCGCCGCCGGATCCGCAAAACACGAAGCCACATCGCCCGGCCGGCGCGCCACAATCTCATAAGGCACAGGGCGCCCCGAAGCCTTCTCGAACGCCTTGACGACGTCGATCACGCTATACCCTTGCCCCGTCCCGAGATTTACGACAAAGCTGGCATCGCGCTTAACCAGCGCATCCAGCGCCGCCAGATGCCCACGCGCCAGATCAACAACGTGGATATAGTCCCGCACGCCGGTGCCATCCGGCGTCTCATAGTCGCCGCCGAACACCCGCAGCTTCTCGAGCTTGCCGACAGCAACCTGCGCCACATACGGCATCAGGTTATTCGGAATACCCGCCGGATCCTCGCCAATCAACCCGCTCTCATGCGCGCCAACCGGATTGAAATAGCGCAGCGTCGCAATCCGCCAGGACGCATCCGCCAATTCCAGATCACGCAATACCTGCTCGGCAATCAGCTTCGACTGCCCATAAGGATTGGTTGCCGACAGCGGAAACGATTCGTCGATCGGTGAGCTCTTCGGCACGCCATACACCGTCGCCGATGAACTGAACACGAACTGCTTCACTTTGCGATCGCGCATCACGCCGAGCAGCGCCAGCAAACTGCCGACGTTATTGCTGTAGTACTCGATCGGCTTGGCGACCGATTCGCCCACCGCCTTCAGCGCGGCAAAGTGAATCGCGCCGGTGATCGGGTGTGCGTCGAAAATACGATTGAGCGCCGCTTCATCTCGCGCGTCGGCCTCGTAGAAGCTCACGGCCTTGCCGGTGATTTTCTCCACGCGCCGCAGCGATTCGCGGTTGCTGTTCACGAGATTGTCGATTACCACGACGTCGTAACCGCCGTTGAGCAGTTCGACACATGTGTGCGAGCCGATAAATCCTGCACCGCCCGTTACCAGAATCGTACCCTTCGTGGTCATGCTGTTGCTCCGTTAAAGTAAAACGCCCGTCATTTTCTGCACCAGGTCTTTATACGTTTCGACGACCACGCGCTCGTCGAATTCTTCCGCGACTTTCTGTCGGCCGCGTTCCGCCATTGCACGGCGCTCGGCGCCGCTCATGTCGAGCATCTGCGCCAGCTTCTCCGCGAGACTCGCGGCATTGCGCACTTCGCACAGCAATCCATTGACGCCGTCCGCCACCACTTCACGGCAGCCGGGCACGTCCGTCGTAACAATCGGCCGGCCCATCGCCGATGCTTCCATCAGCGTGCGCGGCACGCCTTCGCGATAGGAAGGCAGGACGACGCAGTCCGCATCGGCGATAAAAGGCCGCACGTCGTGCGCCTCGTTAAGATACTCGATGATGCCTTCCTGCTCCCACGCGGCGACTTCTTCGCGCGTGATCGCGCTGGGGTTGTCGACGCCGACCGGACCGAGCAATTGGAACCGCGCCTGAGGATAACGTTCACGCAAGCGCCGCGCGGCTTCGACATATTCGGCCACGCCCTTGTCCCACAAGAGCCGCCCGATCAGCACAAATTTGAATTCCGCCCGCTCCGGCAGCGGCGTGAAGGTGAATTGTTCGAGATCGACGCCTTCGCCATGCAAAAGACGCGCACGTTCAGGATGCACCAACAAATTCTGCTCGACAAACGCGGCCTGGTCGTCGCGATTCAGAAACCAGATCTCGCGCGGGAAGCGGAAGGCGAAACGGTACAGTTTTTTGGCGACTTGCGCAGCGCGGCTCTGCTGGATAAAGACGTAACCGAGCCCGGTCGTCACCGCCACCGACTGCACACCCGCCAGTTTCGCGGCGACCGAGCCGTAAATGTTCGGCTTGATCGTGTAGTGGAACACAACGTGCGGGCGGATGCTTCTGTACAGACGATACAACGACAAAAGTGTGCGCAGGTCCTCGCGCGGACTGGTGCCTTTGGAGGCCACCGGCAATTCGATGCAGCGGCACCCCATCGCGGTGAGCAGCTCGAACGTGCGGTCGCGCGGCGCGAGCACCGTCACGTCGACGCCGCGCCCAACCAGCATGCGGATCAGCCCTTGCCGATACGTATAGATTGCCCAGGCGGTGTTACAGACGAGTGTAATGCGTAGCGCGGGCGTCGATTTAAAGGCAGGCTTCATGCGGGAACGGGCTCGACGGTGAATAACAGGGTGAATGACGGCGTAACGGAATCAATGGCCCGCACGCGGCGCGAGCAGCGTGCGTTTGACCCGTTGCAAGGCGCGGTAAGGCGTCACGAAGTGCAGCAGATTTTTGGCGAGACCCAGCCAGTCGTACAGGTTGGTGACGTTGAAGTAGCGCAGTTGCAGTCGCAGCGTCGAACTGACCTGGCGGCGCCGTTTGGTCGCGCTGATGCCGCCTTCGTTCAGCTCGTAATAGAGCCCGAGTTCCGGCAGGTTCGCGCAGTCGTAGCGCGCCATCAGGCGCACGAACAGATCGAGGTCTTCGGCCGAAGGATAGGCCGCACGGTAGTTGCCGACCGCGCGAACCGCGTCAATGCGCAGCATCATCGAAGGATGCGCGAGGCATGAGCGGAAGAAGCGCAGACGCCGGATCTCGTTCGGTTCTGCGGGCGGCGTCAGCATGAAAAGCGGCTTGCCTTCCCGCGTGACGACCTGCGTCCACATACCGAGGCCGGCCACTTGCGGATGCAATTCCATGAAGACGCGTTGTTTGGCGAGGCGCTGTGGCACGCTGCGGTCGCCGGCGTCGATGCGTGCTGCGTAGCGAAAGCCGCGCTGCGCAAGGGCGTCGATGCCGGTCTGCAGTGCGCGCTCGATGCCGCCGTTCTGCGGCATGCGCAGCACTTCGGTCTTCATGTTGGCGATCGCCGGCGCGACGATCGGCGGCGTGCTGCCGTCGTCGACGATCAATACGTGGATCAGCGCGCTTTCGCTGAACGAGGCCAGCGTGAGATCGACGTCGGCCTGGCCGTTGTACGCGGGCATCAGGACGGCGACGTCGTCGAGAGACATTTGCGCGGCGGCGGATGAATTCGTCATGGGCGCAATTTGAAACGAATGTAATAAAGATTAACTGACGCGGCGGCGAGATAACCGGCTGCGAGACCCACCAGCGCACCGTAGGCGCCAAGCCGCGGAATCGCCAGCAGATTGACCACGAACGCGACGGCCAGCGCCAGCAGCCACTTCGAGAGCAACACGAATTTGGCCTGATATTTCAGCACGATCAGATTGCCGATCGCTTCGATGCCGGCCGGCACGGAAAGCCAGACGGCCCAGCGGAAAATCTCGATGGCGCCTTCAAAATCCGGTCCGAACACGCGGCGGATGATGATCCCCGCCAGCAGATCCAGCACGATCGCACCGCTCACCATCAGCGCGGCGGTCATGGCCGTTAGCCGCCACACGTTGCGGCGCAATTGTGCGGCGTCCTGCACGCGGTAGATGAAGGCGGGCGCAATCGTCTGCGCAAGCATCAGCGCGAGCGTGATCCAGTTTTCGTTGAGCTGTTGCGCGGCGGAATAGCGTCCGAGGTCGGCGAAGGAAATCGCCCGCTCGAGCATCAGTCGGTCCAGTTTCAGGAACAGATACATACAGATCAGCCCGATCCAGAACACGGTGCCTGCGGTAGCGAAGTGCTTGAAGAGCGAACGGTCGACGTGCCAGTCGAGCTTGCCGCCATGCCGGCGGGTGTAATAGATCAGGAGAACCGCGCCAATGAGCGCCGATTCCGCGGCCCACAGCCAGCCGAAGCGCGCGGGCGTTGCTATGGCGCGTACCATCAGATAGACGACGCCGGCCTTCAGCACCGCGGTGCTCATGCTGGTGAGCAACTGCGGCTTGCTGTACGTCATGCTTTGCAGCCACGCATTGATCACGCCGACGAACGGTTCGCGAAACAGCATCGTCACCGCAAGGCCGGCGAGCATGGCGCCCACTAGCGGGTCGAAGAAGTGCAACGCAATGCCGAGCCACGTGAGCAGCAGCGCCGCGACGGAAACCGAAAAGCGCAGCGCAAAGGCGCTGCCGAGCACCGTGCCCAGCTGGGTTGGCGGCCGGCCGACGATGGTGGGAACCAGAATTTCCGCCCCGGACACCCAGGTGATCGGCGACAGCACCAGCAGCAGCGTGTTCGCGTACTGCCATTTACCGAAGGTGTCAGGCCCGAAGTAGCGCGCCAGCATGCCGCTGATCGCGATCGCCACGCCGATCTGCGTGAGCCGCTCCAGCCCGAGCCAGACGATGTTGGTGAAGGCGCGGGTGACGTCGGGATTGGCGAAGCGTTTGAGCGTCAGCATCCGGTGGACACTCGCCCATGCGGTTGCACGCGTTGTAGGTGTTGCAGGTGTTGTGCGGGGGACGCAACGTGCGCCAGGGCGCAATGTGTAACAGCCGACCTGGCCGACTGTCGCGGCAACATTGCAAAAGCAGGGCGTCTAAGCATTAGAATGGGCGTCTATTAGGGCATGTCCGGAAGGCGCAATTATAAGTTGGAACCGGATCGCTTCCGGCAAGGGCGCATCGCTCGGTTTAGCAGGTAGTTTTACCGATCCCTCGGCTATACGCCGGTCAAAATTTTCCATTGCACGCAAGTGAGCCATCATGATCTCCAAATCCATTTTCAAGGCGTATGACATTCGCGGTGTGATCGGCAAGACGCTCGACACTGACGCAGCGCGTTCGATCGGTCTCGCTTTTGGCAGCGAAGTGCGGGCGCAAGGCGGCGACGCCGTGGTGGTGGCGCGTGACGGCCGCCTGTCGGGTCCCGATCTGATCCAGGCGCTATCGGACGGTCTGCGTGCGGCCGGCGTCGACGTGGTCAACGTCGGCATGGTGCCGACGCCGGTCGGCTACTTCGCGGCCAGCGTGCCGTTGCAGCTCGACGGCGGCGAGCGCCGCGTCGATTCGTGCATCGTCGTGACGGGCAGCCACAATCCGCCTGACTACAACGGCTTCAAGATGGTCCTGCGCGGCGCGGCCATTTACGGCGAACAGATCCTCGCGCTGCATCAGCGCATCGTCGACGAAAACTTCTCTGCGGGCAGCGGTACGTACACCGAGTACGACATCGCCGACGCCTATCTGGATCGCATCACCAGCGACGTCAAACTCGCGCGCCCGATCAAGATCGTCGTCGACACCGGCAACGGAGTGGCAGGCGGCCTCGCGCCGAAGCTCTTCAAGAAGCTCGGCTGCGAACTGGTTGAACTGTTCACCGAAATCGACGGCAACTTCCCGAACCACCACCCGGACCCGGCTCACCCGGAAAACCTCCAGGACGTGATTCGCGCGCTGAAGGAAACGGATGCTGAAATCGGTTTCGCCTTCGACGGCGACGGCGACCGCCTCGGTGTCGTCACCAAAGACGGCCAGATCATTTATCCGGACCGCCAGTTGATGCTGTTCGCCGAAGAAGTGCTGTCGCGCAACAAGGGCGCGCAGATCATTTACGACGTGAAGTGCACGCGCAATCTGGGCAAGTGGATCAAGGAGAAGGGCGGCGAACCGCTAATGTGGAAAACCGGCCACTCGCTGGTCAAGGCGAAGCTGCGCGAAACCGGTGCACCGCTGGCGGGCGAAATGAGCGGCCACGTGTTCTTCAAGGACCGCTGGTACGGTTTCGACGACGGCCTGTACACGGGCGCGCGTCTTTTGGAAATCCTCACGCGTGTGGCGGATCCGAGCAAGCTGCTGAACTCGCTGCCGAACTCGAATTCCACGCCGGAACTCCAATTGAAGCTCGAAGAAGGTGAAAACTTCGAGCTGATCGCGCGTTTGCAGCAAAACGCGAAGTTCACCGGCGCGGACGATGTGGTGAAGATCGACGGCTTGCGTGTCGAGTACCCGGACGGCTTCGGTCTGGCGCGTTCGTCGAACACCACGCCGGTGGTGGTCATGCGTTTCGAAGCCGATAGCGACGCAGCGCTCAAGCGCATCCAGGAAGACTTCCGCCGTGTGATCATGGCCGAGAAGCCGGACGCGAAGCTGCCGTTCTAAAAGCTCTAGCGGCGGCGCGGTTCTTCGTGAACCGCGGTTGCCATCGAACGCGGCGCGGGTTTCAGTTACCGCGCCGCGTTTTTTCATGCCATTTACTCGTGTCGCGATAGAATTGCCGTCCTTTCACAGCATCTTCGGGCCGGATAGCCGGTTTTCCCACACTTGAGCGTGCAAAAGATACTAATCGTGAGGGTGTCGTCATTGGGCGACGTCGTTCACAACATGCCGGTGATCGCCGACATCCGACGCCGCCATCCCGAGGCCCAGATCGACTGGCTCGTCGAGGAAAGCTTCGTGGGGCTCGTGGAGCTCGTCAGCGGCGTGCGGCGGGCGATTCCCGTGTCGCTGCGGCGCTGGCGCAAGCGCATCCTCTCGGTCGACAACTGGCGCGAGATCGGCGCGTTTCGCCGCGCGCTCGCCGCCGAGAACTACGACCTCGTGATCGACTGCCAGGGGCTCATCAAGACCGCGTGGGTCGCGAGCATGGCGCGCGGGCCGCTGGTCGGCCTCGCCAACCGTACCGACGGCGCGGGCTACGAATGGCCGGTGCGCTTCTTCTACGACAAGCGCGTGCCGATCGAGCCGCGCACCCATGTGGTCGAGCGCACGCGCCAGCTGGTGGCCGCCGCGCTGGACGACCCGCAGCCGCAACCCACCGACGACATCGACTTCGGCATCGACACCGGGCGCGCGGCGCTGGCGTTGTCGGAAGCGAATCTGAATCTGCCGGTGCCTTACGTGGTGTTCGTGCACGCCACCTCGCGCGCCGACAAGCAGTGGCCCGACACCGCCTGGATCGAGCTTGGGCAGTCTTTGGTGCGGCGCGGCGCGTCGATCGTGCTGCCGTGGGGCAGCGAGGAAGAACGCGTCACCAGCGAGCGTCTGGCGAAGGAATTCGGCGGCGCGGCGATCGTGCCGCCCAAGCTCTCGTTGCCGGCGGTGGTCGGCCTCATCGACGGCGCCGCCGCGACAGTCGGCGTTGACACAGGTCTAGTTCACATTGCGGCGGCGCTGAAGCGTCCGACGGTCGAGTTGTACAATTTCGCCACCGCGTGGCGCACTGGCGGCTACTGGTCGCCGAACGTTGTCAATCTCGGCACCGCTGGCAAGCCGCCCACGCTGCAAGAGGTCAAATCCGCGTTGGCCGGATTCGGCCTGCTCTAATGTCGTAACGCTGTAATGCGGTGTGCTTCGCCTTACGCTCCATCCGTTTTTAAGGGCGACCATGAACGAAACCCAGATCATCGAAGTAGCGAACGCCGACTGGCACGGACGCAATCTGTCCGTGCCGCGCGAGACGCTGCTGGCCGGCGTCGAACGCGGCAAGGTGCTGTATTTCCCGAATCTGCGCTTTGCCATCGAAGGCGGCGAACAGGCCTTGCTCGATCCTGCATTGGCCGATCCGAATCGCAAGAACATCAGTCTTGAGCCGAATGGCGGCGCGCTGCATGGGGTGGCCGGTGATGCGGTCACGCAATCGGCAGTGCGCGCGTTGATCGCGCGTTATCAGGCCAATGCGCGCACGCTCGTCGATGGGCTCTTTCCCGAATACAACAGCAAGTTGCGCGTCGCGCCGACGAGCTTGCGGCTGCATCAGGTGGAAGGGCGCGAGACGTCCTGGCGTAAGGACGATAGCCGTCTGCATGTCGATGCCTTTCCGTCGCGGCCGAATTACGGCGAGCGCATTTTGCGCGTGTTCACCAACGTGAATCCGCACGGCGCGCCGCGCGTGTGGCGCGTCGGCGAACCGTTCGAGGATATGGCCAAGCGCTTCCTGCCGCGCATCAAACCGCAGATGCCGGGTTCGGCGTGGCTGCTGAACCTGCTGCATGTGACCAAATCGCCGCGCAGCGAATACGACCATTTGATGCTGAATCTGCACGACGGCATGAAGGCCGATCTCGAGTATCAGAAGTCGAGCCCGCAGGAGACCATGCCGTTTCCGCCGGGTAGCGTCTGGGTGTGTTTCTCCGACCAGACTTCACATGCGGTGATGTCCGGCCAGTTCATGCTGGAGCAGACCTTCTTCCTGCCGGTCAAGGCGATGGTGCAGCCGGACTGCGCACCGCTCGGCATTCTCGAGCGCCTGAAGGGCAGGGCTCTCGTTTGAGCGCCGCTGTCTGGTTCGATCGCGCGGTGAAACGCGCGCTTGCTTTCGGGTTCGCGCTCGAGCGTGCGGAGTCCCGATGCTGAGAGCGATTTATAACGCGCTCTGGTGGATCGTCGCGCCGCTTGCCGTGCTGCGCTTGCTGATTCGTTCGCGCAAGGAGCGTGGCTATCGTGAGCATATCGCAGAGCGGTTCGGTTACTCGCGCGGCCGGTTGCCGGAAGACAATGCGCCGTTGATCTGGGTGCATGCGGTGTCGGTGGGCGAGACGCGTGCAGCGCAACCGCTGATCGATGCGTTGATGAAGGCGCGTCCCGATGCGCGAATTCTTCTTACGCATATGACGCCGAGTGGCCGTGCCACCGGTGAGCAGATTTTCGGCGACCGTGTATTGCGCAGTTATCTGCCGTATGACATGCCGCATGCGGTGCGGCGGTTTTTGCGGGCGTGGCGGCCGTCGCTTGGTTTGGTGATGGAAACTGAGGTGTGGCCCACGCTGATCGACGAATGTCGTCGCGCGGATGTGCCGTTGGTGCTCACCAATGCGCGGATGTCGGCACGCTCGTATAAGCGTGCGGCCAAGTTCGGTCATGCGACCAAAGGCGTGTTCGGTGGGTTTGCGCGTGTGCTGGCGCAGAGTCCTTCGGATGCGGAGCGGCTTACTGCACTTGGTGCACGTAATGTCGCGGTGCTTGGCAATCTGAAGTTCGATATGAGCACGCCGCCGGAACTGGCGGCGCGTGGCCATGCGTGGCGTGCGGCGATCGGCACGCGGCCGGTGTGGGTCGCGGCGAGTACGCGTGAAGGCGAAGAGGAACTGGTGCTGCAGGCGTTCGCGGCGCTGGGTATCGAGGATGCGTTGCTGATCCTGGTGCCGCGTCATCCGCAACGGTTTAATGAAGTCGCGGGGCTGGTTGAGAAGGCTGGTTTGCGTCTTGAACGGCGCTCGGCTTGGGCGCCTGCTGCGACGGTGGCGTCGGGTGCTGCTTCAGCTGTGGGCGGTGGGGTGCCTGCTTTGCCTTCCAACGTCAATGTGCTGCTCGGCGATTCGATGGGCGAGTTGGGCGCTTACTATGCCGCCTCGGATTTGGCGTTTATCGGTGGGAGTTTGCTACCGTTGGGCGGGCAGAATCTGATTGAGGCATGCGCGGTTGGGGTGCCGGTGCTGATCGGGCCGCATGTGTTCAACTTTACGCAAGCGACTGCGGATGCGGTCGCGGCGGGTGCAGCAGTGCAGGTGCAGGATCCGGCTGATCTGGCGCGGGCGTTGCGCGAGCTGTTCGGCGACAAAGCGAGGCGGCTCGCGATGGGCGGCGCGGCTTCGGCGTTTGCCGCGCGCCATCGTGGCGCGACGGCACGGACTGTTGATGTGTTGATGGCGGTGTTGCCGGAGTAGTCGTTCGAGAGCGCTGCCAAGGCGATGCTGGCGTTATCGCTTCGCGCGCCGACCACAGGGATAGCCTGAGTCGGCTCTTGGACCAACGGCGCTGTGTGACGCGAGCAACTTGACTACGGCCTGCGATGACGCTTTTCACAGACCTCGGATTTCGATGGGACCGTGGTGCGATGCCACAAAATATCCCAACTTATTCGATCAACCGGGCGTGCTTCCGTTTTCATCGGATGCTTGCGGAATTCGTGTGGGATGCGGGCGTACTTGAGGGAAATCCACTCACCTTCACGGAAGTAAAAACGCTGTTGGATGGTGTAACGGTTGGTGGTCGGCAGATATCCGACCAAGGGCAAATATTAGGTCTGATCCGCGCGTCCAAACACCTGCTTGCAATCGTTCGGGACGGCCGGTTCACGCTCGGCAAAGCGACGTTCTGTGACCTGCTCCGCCTTGTCACGTCAGATGAGATATCAAGGTGCGGCGGCGCATTCCGCGGTGAAGGCGAGGAAACGCGATACACGCCGGATGTGGCGTTAGGTGAAGCAGGACGGCACACACCGCTACCGACCTTGGCGGGTGCCCCTGAACTCAACCGGGTTTTTGCCGCTGGCACGCGCGCGCTGACCGATCAGGTTTCTAATGCATTTGAACGGGGTTGCGCGTTCTTCCTGTTTGGCGCGTTGCAGCAGTTCTTCTTCGACGGCAACAAACGCACGTCACGTTTCATGATGAACGGCGTATTGATGTCGAATGGTATCGACGCCATCAGTGTCCCAGCGCAGCGCGCCGGCGACTTCAACGAGAAGATGGTGCGATTTTATCTGTCGAAAGACGCGACGGAGATGATGGCATTCCTACTGGAATGCCATCCGGGTGAGTGAGGCTTTAAGCCTTCAACAACCCCTTCTTCTCGATAAATTTCACCACCACATCCAGTCCGTCGAGCGCCTTCAGATTGCACATCACGAAGGGGCGCTCGCCGCGCATCTTCTTCGCGTCAGAAGCCATCACCTCCAGATTCGCGCCGACCATCGGTGCGAGATCAGTCTTGTTGATCACCAGCAGATCCGACTTCGTAATGCCTGGGCCGCCTTTGCGCGGAATCTTCTCGCCGCCTGCCACGTCGATCACGTAGATCGTCAGGTCCGACAGTTCCGGGCTGAAGGTTGCCGCGAGATTATCGCCGCCCGATTCGATGAATACGATGTCTGCGTCAGGGAAGCGTGTCAACATGCGGTCGACGGCTTCGAGGTTGATCGATGCGTCTTCGCGAATCGCCGTGTGCGGACAGCCGCCCGTTTCCACGCCCATGATCCGCTCGGCCGGTAGCGCGCCCGCTACGGTCAACAGACGCTGATCTTCCTTCGTATAGATGTCGTTGGTGATCGCGACGAGGTCGTACTGTTCGCGCATCGCCTTGCAGAGCATTTCGAGCAACGTGGTCTTGCCCGAGCCGACCGGGCCGCCGACGCCCACGCGCAGCGGCGGCAGTTTCTTCGTGCGGACAGACGAGTGAGCGGGGTGATGAGGTGCGTTCATGATGGTTTTCTTTATGAGCGAAAGAGCCGCGAATACTGCGACTCGTGACGCGCCGACAGAATGCCCAATTGCGGCGCGAAGGTGTTGATGTTGTCGGGTGAAGTAGCCAAGGCGCGTGTGACGGCGGCATCGATCGGCTCGCGTAGCGCGACGATGATGCGTTGGCCCGCGAGTTGACCGAGCGGCACCGCCTTCAATGCGGCGGCAGCCTGGTTTTCTACCCAGCTGAATGCGTAGGCGGCAAGAGCGACGTCAGGCGCTGCGTCGTGGGCGAAAGCGGCGAATGCGAAAGCCGTGGGTTGAGCCAAGGGTTTGAGCGATGCCAGCGTCATACGTCGGTCTGCGCCGCCCCATTCGAGCGAGACGCACAACTGACGCAGTGACCAGCCCATCTGTTCCGTTTCGCGTCGTAGCTCAGCGGACTCACGGCTTGCCAGGAACTCGCTGTTTGCTTCGCGCAAGCCGTCTGCGTCATGCGCGCGCCAGCGTTCCATTTGATGTGCGAGAAACGGCAATTCGCCACGCGCGAGCACGTCGGTTAAACCGCTTGCGATCCAATCGCGTGCGGAATCCGCATCGGTGATGAGTTGCGCTTCGATCGCCGCTTCGAGACCCTGCGAGTAGCTGAACGCGCCGATCGGTAATGCCGGCGACGCGAGATGCAGCAGCGCTGTGAGTTCAGCGATGCGCATGGTGATGATGCCCGTGGCCGCACGATTCGTCGTGGACGTGATCGTCGTCTTTGGGATCGTGCGAATGGTCGTGGCCGTGGTCATGGTCATGGTCATGGTCATGCGAGTGACCGTGCGCGTGGCTGTGCCCATGCTCATGATCGTGCGGATGCTCATGCCCATGATGCTCGCCGAACACCTGCTGAGCTAACGCATAGTCTTCAGCAAAGGTCTCATCGTGACCATGCTTGTGACCACCGCCGTACGCGCCCGATTCCGGCTGGAACGGCATCGACACCTGATCCACGCTTGCGCCGATGCGCTTCAGCATATCGGCCAGCACCGGATCATATTCAAGCTTCAGATAATCCGCACCGACTTCGACCGGTGTATGACGATTGCCGAGGTGATAAGCGGCGCGCGTCAGAGTCAGTGCATCTTTCGCGCGGACAACCAACACGGCTTCGGGAGCAGCGACTACGCGCACCAAACCACCATCATCAGCGACCAGAACATCGCCGTCGCGCAGAACAGTACCGCGCGGCAACAGCAGCGCGATCTCTTCGCCGTTATCCAGCGTTGCCGCTAGACGGCTCTTACGGCGGTCATCAAAAGCAAGCGTCAAAGTCGGCGCGCGCTTCACCAGAACAGGTGCGAGCTTCAAATGCGGCGCAATCAGTTTGTCGAGAGTGCGCATGGTTTAGAACAGGAAGTAACGCTGCGCCATCGGCAGCACGGTGGCCGGCTCGCAGGTCAGCAACTGACCATCAGCGATAACCTGATACGTCTCAGGATCGACGCTAATTGCCGGACGCCACGCGTTGTGAATCATGTCCGCCTTCGTGATCTTGCGGCAGTTCTTCACAGCAACGATACGCTTGTTCAGGCCATAGCGTTCGCCGACACCCGCGTCCGCAGCCAACTGCGAAACGAAGGTCAGTGAAGTACGTCCCAACGCACCGCCACGCGTCGCGAACATCTCGCGATAGTGGACCGGCTGCGGCGTCGGAATCGACGCGTTCGGGTCGCCCATCTGCGCCATCGCGATCATGCCGCCCTTCAGAATCAGCGACGGCTTGATGCCAAAAAACGCCGGCTCCCAGAACACCAGATCGGCCCACTTGCCCGGCTCGATCGAGCCGACTTCATGCGAGATACCATGCGTGATCGCCGGGTTGATCGTGTACTTGGCAACGTAACGCTTCGCGCGGAAATTGTCGTGACGTGCGTTATCTTCAGGCAGCGCGCCGCGTTGCACCTTCATCTTGTGCGCGGTCTGCCACGTGCGGATGATCACTTCGCCCACGCGCCCCATCGCCTGCGAATCCGACGACAGCATCGACAACGCGCCGAGGTCATGCAGGATGTCTTCGGCAGCAATGGTCTCGCGGCGAATGCGCGACTCGGCAAACGCGATATCTTCCGCAATCGACGGGTCCAGGTGATGGCACACCATCAGCATGTCGAGATGCTCTTCGAGCGTGTTGACGGTGTACGGGCGCGTCGGATTGGTGGAGGAGGGCAGCACATTCGCTTCGCCGCACACCTTGATGATGTCCGGTGCGTGGCCGCCGCCTGCGCCTTCCGTGTGATACGTGTGGATCGTGCGGCCCTTGAACGCGGCCACGGTCGCTTCCACGAAACCGGCTTCGTTCAGCGTATCCGTGTGGATCGCGACCTGCGTGTCGGTATCGTCGGCGACGGAAAGACAGTTGTCGATCGCAGCCGGTGTCGTGCCCCAGTCTTCGTGCAGCTTCAAACCGATCGCGCCCGCAGCGATCTGCTCCAAAGCAGGTTGCGGCTGACTCACATTGCCCTTACCGAGAAAGCCGAGATTCATCGGATAACCATCGGCCGCTTGCAGCATGCGTTCGAGATGCCACGGGCCCGGCGTGCAAGTCGTCGCGTTCGTGCCCGTTGCCGGACCTGTGCCGCCGCCGAGCATCGTCGTCACGCCGCTCGCGAGTGCTTCTTCGATCTGCTGCGGGCTGATGAAGTGAATGTGCGTATCGATGCCACCCGCCGTCACGATCAGACCTTCGCCGGCGATCACTTCGGTGGACGCGCCGATCGCGATCGTCACGTTCGGTTGAATGTCGGGATTGCCCGCTTTGCCGATCGCGGCGATGCGGCCGTTCTTGATACCGATGTCGGCCTTGACGATGCCCCAGTGATCGAGAATCACAGCATTCGTCACGACAGTATCGACCACGTCGGCATGCACGCGTTGCGACTGGCCCATGCCGTCGCGAATCACTTTGCCGCCGCCGAATTTCACTTCTTCGCCGTAAGTCGTGAAGTCGCGTTCGACTTCGATCAGCAACTCGGTATCGGCGAGGCGCACGCGGTCGCCAGTGGTGGGGCCGAACATTTCCGCGTATGCGCGGCGGCCGATGCGTAATGTCATGGTGTGGGTCCGGAAATGAGCAGGGTGGTCAGAGCAAGCGTGCGCGGGTCGCGCATCAGAGTTTGCCCATCACCTTGCCGTTGAAGCCGTAGACGACGCGGTCGCCCGCCAGTTCGACCAACTCGACGGTGCGTTCCTGGCCGGGCTCGAAGCGCACGGCGGTGCCCGCTGCGATGTTGAGCCGGAAGCCGCGCGCCGCTTCACGATCGAAGGAGAGCGCCTCGTTCACTTCATAGAAGTGGTAGTGCGAGCCGATCTGCACCGGACGGTCGCCGGTATTCGACACGAGCACCGTGACGGTGGCGCGGCCCGCGTTGAGTTCGTGTTCGCCGTCGTCGATGAGGAGTTCGCCGGGAATCATGGGGCTGCCTTGCGTGATTAGGGGATCGGGTGATGAACGGTGACGAGCTTGGTGCCGTCGGGGAACGTGGCTTCGACCTGGATGTCGGGGATCATTTCCGGCACGCCTTCCATCACGTCGGCGCGCGTCAGCAGCGTGGTGCCGTAGTGCATGACCTCGGCGACGGTCTTGCCGTCACGGGCCGCTTCCATCAGCGCGGCGGTGATGAAAGCGATCGCTTCGGGGTAGTTCAGTTTGAGGCCGCGAGCACGGCGCCGTTCGGCGAGCAGCGCGGCGGTGAAGATCAGCAGCTTGTCCTTCTCGCGAGGTGTCAGCTTCATCGGATATCAGGTTGGGTTACGCCTGTCCCAGCGAGGACAGGCGTTGGATGCGATCGAGGTCGCGCTTCGTTGTGCGCCGTCGCGGCCGCTCGAAATGCGACGCGAAACAAACCGCGACAAGCTTACTGCCAGATCAGCTTACAAAGATATCAAGCTGAATTGACGACCCGCTTACAGACTGGTCGGCAAGGGCGCGCCGAACCACTTCTTCGACATCGTGTTGAGCGTGCCGTCCGCCTTCGCTTGGGCGATGGCGGCGTTGACCTTCGCCTGCAGCCGGCTTTCATTTTTGTTCATGCCGACGAAACATGGTGAGTCCTTTATAACGAACTTAGGTTCCGGACGGCGCGGCGGATTCTTCGCATTGATCGCGGCGGCGACGATATTGCCGGCAGCGATCAACTGCACCTGGCCCGAGAGAAACGCGGCGATGGTCGCGTTGTTATCTTCGAAGCGTTTGATGGTCGCGTTCGGCGCCATTTGCGTGAGACCGATTTCTTCGAGCGCGCCGCGCGTGGCGCCGACCGTCCTGCCGGTGAGATCAGCGGGGCCGGTGACCTTGATGTCGGCGGGACCGAACACGCCCTGGTAATACGGCGCATAGGCCGTCGAAAAGTCGATGACCTTGTCACGCTCAGGCGTTTTGCCGAGCGACGAAATCACCAGATCGACCTTACCCGTTTGCAGATACGGAATGCGGTTCGCGCTATTGACCGGCACGAGTTCGAGCTTCACGTTCATCGACTTCGCGAGCATCGCGGCGGTATCGATGTCATAGCCTTGCGGCTTCATATCCGCGCCGACCGAGCCGAACGGCGGATAGTCTTCGGGAACTGCGACTTTCAGCACGCCGGCTTTGGTGATGTTGTCGAGCGTATCCGCGTGGGCAGCGGGCGCATTGATGGCGAGGACGGGCGAGAGCAGCAGTGCGGCGAGCCAGGCGCGACGCGCAGGGCGAAGGGTCGATCGGGTCATGTTGTGCGAGCGGTGGTGGCGGGTGGTCGGCTGCCGTCAGGACGCGGCAGCATCGTGGGGATCCGACGCAAGGTATGTGCCATGGCGGTGCAGCATGGCTTGGCGGGGCGAAAGATGCGACGTCGCACCGACTTGGAGCAGTCGGATGCGCCGGATTGGTGCTTACGACGTCTTACGAAGGTGAAAGGCGCGCTCGCGCTGCGAGGCGCCTTTGCTGATGAGCGGATTAGGTTGACCAGATTCGGAGTGGCATCGCGTCTACACCATGCACGACTGGGCGCAACTGAAGCCAGCATTGAGTCAGCGCACGCTGCAGCGTCTCCATTGACCGCGACACCGCTCGCACGAGTAAAACCCCTTCAGTGACACAGGAAGCCGCCGCCCGCAACGAATCATCAAACGGCAGCTGGGCAGTGAGCGCTTCAGCGAGTGCATCATCGCAGGCCGTCCCGACCGCCCAGAGCGTGCCATACGCAGGAAACCCGGCAAGCCCTTGCGCGGCATCCCGCAATGAATCTTCCGCGCTGAGGCTCGCACGCTCGAGCCACAGTGCCTCGCCATTCGCGCCAACGATCCGCGATACGGCTCGCAACTGCCCGTTTGACCATCGCTCACCAGCAGCTTGTCGCCCGAGCTGAGTCGCGTCCCATCCAAGCGCGGTAGCGCCTTCGCCAAGCGTCAGCGAAAAATCCAGCATCGCGTTGGCTTGATCGAAAACGATATTGTTCTGCGGCAGCCAATCGAGTTTCGCCTGCGGGCCGACACGCACCGCAATATTCTGCCGTGCCGCACGGCCATTGGACTTGTACCACTTGGTCGCGCCGGGCGTGGTGATGACGGCGTGCGCGCTGTCGCCGACATCCACGTCGATATCGAGTTGATCGCCGCCCGCGATCCCACCCGGCGGATGCACGATTACTGCGTGGCAGATCGCATGGCCTTCCGGATAGAGCGGCCGTTGCACGCGCAACGGACCATCATGCAGCCGATGCTTGAGCGTCGTCCGTTCGCCGTCTTTGACGAAGCCGAGTTCGAGGCGCGCGCGCCATTGTGAGTGCGCGGTGGGTTGCGCGGTGGCGAGTGCAGCGTGGTTTTCGTGAAGCGACATGCGAATGAATGAGCGGCTGGGAGCTGCATTGGGCACAGTAGCGGACGCAGCAACAGACGCGTCAATGCGCAGCGTGCCCGCACGCGTTAGGCAACGACGAGCCGCGTTGCCACAGGATGCGGCGAGAATAGCATGCTGCGCCGTTTGTGCTGTTTGCGCAGCTCAGACGGCAATCAATGCGCGCACGCCATCCGTATCCATGTTGGCGCCTTCACCGCCCGCGACGATTTCACCACGGCTCATCACCCAATACCGATCGGCAATCTCTTTGGCGAAGTCGTAATACTGTTCGACGAGCAGCACGGTCATGCCCATTTCTTCGACCAGTTGACGCAGCGTGCGGCCAATGTCCTGAATGATCGACGGCTGGATGCCTTCGGTGGGTTCATCGAGGATCAGCAACTGTGGATCGCTCATCAGCGCGCGGCCAATTGCGAGTTGTTGTTGCTGACCGCCGGAGAGGTCGCCGCCGCGGCGGCTGCGCATGTCCTTCAGGACGGGGAAGAGTTCGTAGATACGATCCGGGATTTTCTTCGGCGCTTTTTTGCTGGCTGCACCGACCAACAGATTTTCTTCGACGGTCAGCCGCGGGAAGATGTCACGGCCTTGCGGAACATAGGCGAGGCCTTTCTCTACACGCGAGTAGGTCGGCAGCTTGGTGATCGGTGCGCCGCGCCAGGCGATCGAGCCGCTCTTGGTTTGGACGACGCCCATCAGGCATCGAAGCAAGGTCGTCTTGCCCACGCCATTGCGACCCAGCAGCACGGTGAGCTTGCCGTCGGGCACGGTGAGTTTCACGTCACGAAGAATGTGGCTGCCGCCGTAGTACTGGTTGAGGTTTTCTACTTCTAGCATGTCGATCGATCCTTGAATTCTGGTGGCTTTTTGCGGCCGTGATTTGATTGTGGCCGTTACCGCCCGAGATAAGACTCGATCACCGTCTCATCTCTCTTCACCTCGTCAAGCGTGCCGTGGGCGAGCACTCGCCCTTCGGCCATCACCGTGACCTTGCCCTTCTCACCCGACAGCGCCGCGACAAACTCCATATCGTGTTCGACAACCATCATCGAACAACTCCCGCGCAAATGATTGAGCAGTTCAGCCAATTGCATGGTCTCGTCATCGGTCATGCCTGCTGCAGGCTCGTCGAGCAACAGCAACGCCGGTTTTTGCATCAGCAACATGCCGATCTCGAGCCGCTGTTTCTGTCCGTGCGACAACTCACCGGCCAGCCGCCGCGCTTCGCTCTCCAAGCCAATCAAGGCCAGCGTTTCTTCAATCCGCGCTTGCGCCTCACGATCCAATCGCGCACGCAGAGATGCCCACCATCCCTTGTCGGCCTTCATGGCCAACTCAAGGTTCTCCCACACCGGATGCTGTTCAAAAACAGTAGGCTTCTGAAACTTGCGCCCAATCCCGGCGCGCGCAATAGAAGGCTCATTCATCCGCGTCAGATCAATCGACTGCCCCAGAAAAACCTTGCCGGAATCCGGCTCGGTCTTCCCGGTGATGACATCCATCATCGTCGTCTTGCCGGCCCCATTCGGCCCGATGATGCAGCGCAATTCACCCGCGTTGATCGATAACGTCAGCGCATTCAATGCGCGAAATCCATCGAAACTCACGGTCACGTCGTCAAGGTACAGAATCGTCCCGTGCGAAATATCGATCTCGCCCGGCACCACCGCGTGCCCCATGCTCGCGACACCGCTCAGCGACCGTTCAGCAGGCTCTTCGGGCAATGCAAGATCAGGAACCATCGGGTTTTCGTTCATGAGCGGTTCCTCTTGCGCGTGACCATTTCGATCAGCCCCATGATGCCGTTCGGCAACAACAGCGGGACCAGCACGAAAATCAGACCAAGAAAGAACAGCCAGTATTCAGGGAAGTTCGCGGTAAAGAAGCTCTTCGCGCCATTCACCGCGAACGCGCCGATGATCGGTCCGATCAACGTGCCGCGTCCACCCACCGCAACCCAGATTGCCATCTCGATCGAGTTGCCCGGCGACATCTCGCCCGGGTTGATGATGCCGACCTGCGGCACATACAAGGCGCCAGCAATCCCGCACAAAACAGCGGAGACGGTCCACACGAACAGCTTGTACGCGAGCGGGCTGTAGCCGAGGAACATCAAACGCGTTTCGCCATCACGCACCGCAGTGACCACACGGCCGAGCTTCGACGTGACGATTGCCCGCGCGCCGATGAAAGCCAGGATCAACACTGCAAACGTGATCAGCAGAAGGGCGGTGCGCGTGCCCGGATGCGTAATCGGAAAACCACCGATACGTTTGAAATCGGTAAAGCCGTTGTTGCCACCGAAACCTGTTTCATTGCGGTAGAACAGCAGCATGGCGGCAAACGTCATCGCCTGCGTGATGATCGACAGGTACACGCCCTTCACCCGCGAGCGGAACGTAAAGAAGCCGAACACCCATGCGACCACCGCCGGCACCAGCACTACCAGCAGCAACGCATACCCGAGATGCTGCGTGCCTTCCCAGTACCACGGGAGTTGATGCCAATCGAGAAACACCATGAAGTCGGGCAGGTCGCTGCCGTATTTGCCTTCGTGGCCGATCGAGCGCATCAGGTACATGCCGATCGCGTAACCGCCCAATGCAAAGAACAACGCGTGTCCCAGGCTCAGAATGCCGCAATAGCCCCACACGAGATCGAGTGCCAGCGCGGCGATTGCGTAGCACATGAACTTGCCGGTGATCGTCATCGCGTACGCGGACAGATGGAACGCGCTTGTCTCCGGGACCACCAGCGTAGCGAACGGCACGCCAAGACCGAACACGATGATCAGTGCGATTAGCGCGAGCCACGCGCGTCGTGACAGCAGTGCGGGACGCGGCGGCA
Organism: Paraburkholderia sp. SECH2; assembly: GCF_030464795.1. NCBI lineage: Bacteria > Pseudomonadati > Pseudomonadota > Betaproteobacteria > Burkholderiales > Burkholderiaceae > Paraburkholderia > Paraburkholderia sp. SECH2. The sequence continues at coordinate 27,650 of NZ_JALPRH010000018.1, read as the reverse complement.
AGCCGAGCGCGAAGCCGGACTGCGCTTCGCGTCCGGCAATAGCGCCATTGCTCGCTGAGCCGACGTGAGCCGAAGAGGTAGCCGATGTCATCTCATGCCTCCGCGCTACGGCCCTTGAGGGCGAACATGCCCTGCGGACGTTTCTGGATGAACAGCACGATCAGCACGAGCACTGCGATCTTGGCGAGCACCGCGCCCCAGAACGGTTCGATCGCCTTGCTGATCAACCCGAGGCCGAAGCCGCCGATCACCGTGCCGGCGAGTTGGCCGACACCGCCGAGCACGACGGCCATGAACGAATCGATGATGTAGCTCTGGCCGAGATCCGGGCCCACATTGCCGATCTGCGACAGCGCACAGCCACCTAGGCCGGCAATGCCCGCACCGAACGCGAACGCATACGAATCGACACGCGCGGTCTTCACACCGACGCATGCTGCCATCCGCCGGTTTTGCGTGACGGCTCGCACGAACAGACCCAGGCGGGTTTTAGTCAGGACAGCCCACGCAATCCCAACGACAATCAGCGAGAACGCCAGAATCGCCAGCCGGTTGTACGGCAGGATCAGATTGGGCAGCACGGTCACGCCACCGCTCATCCAGGCCGGGTTGATCACCTGCACGTTCTGCGCGCCGAACACCATACGTGTCGCCTGAATCAGAATCAGGCTGACACCGAAGGTGGTCAGCAAGGTTTCGAGTGGACGGCCGTACAAATGCTTCAACACCAGCCGTTCGAGCACGATGCCGACGAGTCCTGCTGCAGCGAAAGACGCCGGCACGGCCAGCAGCGGATACCAGTCGAACGCACCGGGCGCAAAGCGCTGGAACAGGTTCTGCACGACGTAGGTGGCGTAAGCGCCGATCATCAGGAATTCACCGTGCGCCATGTTGATCACGCCGATCAGCCCATACGTGATTGCGAGACCCAATGCGGCGAGCAGCAGCACGCTGCCGAGCGACAAGCCTGCGAACAAGGTGCCCGCGATCTGGCTGCGGCGCTGGATCGAATCGAGTTCGTCGATGCCGCTTTGCGCGGCGGAGCGCACGCGATCGTCGGCTTCGTTGAAGGTGCCGTCTGGCTTCTTCGCGACGAGCGGGCGCAGCAGTTCGTTCATGTCGAGATCGTGCCGCGCGGCAACCAGTTGCACGGCTTCGAGACGCTTGGCCGGGTCGGCGTCGTGCAACGCGGTCATTGCCCACAGCGTGTCGAGGCGCTTCTTCAGCGCCGGGTCGGTTTCCTTCGCGCGAGCCGCGTCGACGAGCGGTTTAATCGACGGATCGGGGTTTTGCAGCAGTGCGGTGACGGCGGCGTCGCGCGTGGCGGCATCGGGCGAGTCGAGTTGCAGACCCGAGAGTGCGCCCGCTACTTTCGAGCGCAGCAGGTTGTTCAGAGTGACCGGCTGCGCGTCGCCCGCGGCGACCGTTTTACCAGTGACGGCATCGCGTGCCGTGTCGCCGTCTTGCAGCAGCACTGCGCCGGAATCGGCGGCGAGCGCGCTGTCTTCGGACAGGGCTTTGAGCACCGCGAGCGATTCCTTGTCGTGGTTGGCAATCAGTTTGTCGATTGCCGCGGATTTCGCATCGAAGTCGTCACCGGCGAGCGGCGCGACATCGGCCGGCGTGAGCGCGAAGGCGGCAAGCGGCGCGCTAACGATAAGCGCGAGCGCGAGGCCGCCGATGCTGCGTCGTGCGAATTTCGGAAATGAAAACGCCATGATGGCCTTTGAAGAAAAACCGGCGAGGCGGCGCGGCATCAAGGTGATGCACCGGTGCCACGCCGTTGTCTTGCGTCTTGCAATGTCCTGCCGGACAGAGCCGTGGTTCAGTTCCGGCTCTGCCCAGAAGGTTCAGACTCAGGCTCAGGCGACTCGCGAGCGCTTCAGGAATGCGGGAATCGAACTGACCACATCCGGCTTGCTCGAATTGCCGGCAATGAACGGGCTCCACGGTTGCGCGCGAACCGCGGTCTTGGTGCGCCACACCACGTTGAACTGGCCGTCGGCACGCACTTCGCCGATCATCACCGGCTTGTGCAGATGGTGATTGCCGTCCATTTCGAGCGTGAAGCCCGACGGCGCAGCAAACGTCTGGCCGACCATCGCCACGCGCACTTTGTCCACGTCCGTGCTCTTCGCTTTTTCGACGGCCTGCTTCCACATATGGATGCCGACGAACGTCGCTTCCATCGGGTCATTCGTCACGCGCTTGGTGCCGCCCGGCAGGTTGTTGTCCTTGACCCATGCCGCCCATTGCTTCTTGAACTTCTCGTTGGCCGGGTTGCGAAGCGACATGAAGTAGTTCCATGCCGCGAGATTGCCGACCAGCGGTTTCGTATCGATGCCGCGCAGTTCTTCTTCGCCGACCGAGAATGCGACGACCGGCACGTCGGACGCCTTCAGCCCCTGGTTACCCAGTTCCTTGTAGAACGGCACGTTCGAGTCGCCGTTGACGGTCGAGATCACCGCAGTCTTGCCGCCCTGCGAGAAGGTCTTGATGTTCGCGACGATGGTCTGATAGTCGCTGTGGCCGAACGGCGTGTAGACCTCCTGGATATCGGCTTCCTGCACGCCTTTCGACTTGAGGAACGCGCGCAGGATCTTGTTGGTCGTGCGGGGGTACACATAGTCGGTGCCCAGCAGGAAGAAGCGCTTGGCGCCGCCGCCTTCCGCGCTCATCAGGTATTCGGTTGCCGGAATCGCTTGCTGATTCGGCGCGGCGCCCGTGTAGAACACGTTGCGCGACATTTCTTCGCCTTCGTACTGCACCGGGTAGAACAGCAGGCCGTTCAGTTCTTCGAACACCGGCAGCACCGACTTGCGCGACACCGACGTCCAGCAGCCGAACACGACCGCGCATTTTTCCTGAGTGATCAGCTGACGCGCTTTTTCGGCGAACAGCGGCCAGTTCGACGCCGGGTCCACGACCACCGGCTGCAGTTGGCGGCCCATGACGCCGCCGTTCTTGTTGATGTCCGCGATGGTCATCAGCGCGGTGTCTTTGAGCGATGTCTCCGAGATCGCCATCGTGCCGGAGAGGGAATGTAGAACGCCTACTTTGATCGGACCGCTGCCCGATTGCGCCTGAGCAAACGGAACCTGACCTGCAAGCGCCAATGCGCCCGACATGGAGCCGAACTTCAACAGACTACGACGTTTCATGTATTTCCCCTTGCCATTGATGGTGAATGTTTATGGGCGTCGATTTCAGCCAGCAGGGCTTATCCCGCATGACTTGCCGCTTGTGTACTGCAAGGCACATGCCATGTCGTAATTTCGACTTGAAGTCCACGGATGCCGTGCTGTGAGGCGGTGATGTGCCGCCTAAGTTATGCGCAACGCGGCGCAAAATTGGTGCAGGAGCGGGGCGTGCGCCTCGTTCAGGTGCGTGCCGCGCCGCAACGAAGCGTGTTGATCGGCCAGCGGGCGTCTGCGGTGCATGGTCGCTGCGCCGTTGTGCATGGGCGTGCTCTGCTCACGCTGCGCGTGGTGACGGGCAGCGCATGAGGTTTATCGAACGCGAGCGTGGATATCGCGGTGTGGGATTCGGCGGGATTTCAGGGGGAGTGGTGGCAAGAAAAGAGGCCGGCGCCTCGCGGCGCCGGCCTCTTCTTTGTACACGACGTCTGTGCTGCAGCCGATTGTCAGAAGGCGACGAACGGCCCAGTCTGCGTACCGATCTTGGCGCCTTCGAGCACGGTATACACACTACGGCCGAAGAAGAACGGTAGACCCCACATGAAACCTCCGGAAAATTTCGCGCCGAGACTGTCGTAGGCCGCGTTCAGATTTGCCCGCAAGCTGAGCCCATTGCCGACCGAGAACGGCACAGTGACTGGTGTGCCGACTCCGCTAGTGGCCTTCAAGACGGCGGACAGGCTAAGGGCGGGAGACGGCGTGTACCAGACGCCCGCGTAGGGAATTGTGGCATCCGGGAAGTTATACACATTCGTGCCACTGTCGAACACGCCAGTGAGCGTATTGCCCTTGTACACGGTCGTGAAGAAACCGTTCTGATCCACCGGCACGATATTCGCCATCGATGGCAGCGCATTGTTCTGACGCGTCCCGACGCCGAACACGAGTTCACCTGTCGCCGTGGCTTGACCGTCTGCGGGCAAGGCCGGCAAACGGATGATGGTGCCGTTGTTATCGGAGGTAAAGTCGGCGACAGGATTCATGACTTGCGTGTCGAGCGGTACGCGCGTACTCGTGCACGAACTCGTCGAGGGACAGTAGTAGTAGGTCGCCGACAGCACTTGCCGAGCCGCGAGCGGATAGTCGCGCGCCGAATGGCCGATGCCTATCACACCGTTCGCGCCGAGCGCGGCTGCCGTATTGAGATCGATCATGCCGCGGGAATTGCACTCCGACGGCATGGCATATGCGCCGTCGCCGATCACCTGAACCGGCAGATTGCCCGCGGTTTTGCCTCCGATAGTTACGTCGGCTCGTTTGATCGAGCCCCACGTATAGCCACCCATAAAAATCGCGCATTGGGCAATTGGAGCGCCTCCGGTCGGATCGTTAGAGGCCCCTGTTTGCGCCGGCAAGCGGGAAGCGAGCGTTGAGCCTAGCGCACTTCCCATTACGCGCACGCCGACCGAGCCGGTGTCGAGCAGCATGTGATCGACAGTCGAGCATTGGGTGCTGCCTTGCGAGCCGGGGATGCATATGGTTGCGCTCACATAGAGCATGTTTGTCTCGCCCATCGTCCGATCGACGACAATCGGCACGGTGTTCACGTCGGCGACTGGGGTCGGTGTCGGTGTCGGTGTCGGAGTCGGTGTCGGAGTCGGAGTGGGTGTCGGAGTCGGTGTGGGTGTTGGTGTTGGTGTTGGTGTTGGTGTCGGTGTCGGTGTCGGAGCCGGAGTTGGAGTTGGTGTCGGAGTTGGTGTCGGAGCCGGAGTTGGCGTCGGAGTCGGACTCGGCGAAGGCGTAGGACTCGGCGTCGGCGTCGCCGGCTTATCGTTGTCTTTAGTCGCGTCCGAATTGCCGTCGTCGCCACCGCCACCACCGCATGCTGATAGAGCCAAGCTAGCCGTTAGCAACGCGAAGCAAAGTTTCTTATTGAGGGTTGTCATGTTTCTTGTGTTCCGTGAAATCGATGTGCCGTGTTACTGCAGATCGTCAACACGAACATTCGCGGGGACGAGGCGCGGCAGAAGGGCCTTGCCGAAGAAGTTTCCTGCCCTGCCTGCCGACTCGATCTGAAAATCGCCATTGCGTTCGATCAACGGACCGGTGCCGCGCGCGCGGCCCGCACCGGCGGCGACAGCGTTCGGAAAATAGCTACCGAGTAGCGCAACCATGTCGGGGCGCACCGGCCCTTGCCACGAGACGGCAAATACGACATTGGTAGGCAGCACGTATTCGCGAATCCTGACGCCGTCGGTGTCATGTGACTCGCGCACGGTATAGGTCGTGGTTGAAGCAGAAGGGGAAGTGGGCGCTGCCGATTGGAGCAAGGACTTCGGGGCTGAACCCGCACCCGGTGCCCCACCCAACGCCGCATACGACGCGAGCGGCAAAAGAGCCGACACGGCCAGCACGATCTTTACAAATCTCATCACATTGCTCCAAAAAACAGGTCGGAGCATGTTGCCTGCGGGCGATTAATGAGAGGCTGTGAAACGTCCTAACGATAAGTAGGAAACGCCGATGCGATTCGGCTACGTCCGCGCGGCGGCAGGGGGTAGGAAAACTAGAGGCAGGCGTCTCGCAACGCCGCCTCCCAAACAACACACGACGCAATCGTCAGAACGCGACGAGCGGTCCAGTCAGTTTGCCGATCTTGGAGTTTCCGATCACCGTATACACGCTGCGGCCATAGAAGAACGGCAAGCCCCAGAGGAACATGCGGCTGTGCGTGGAGTACGCACCGACGTTGTTGTACGCAGCGTTACCGCTTGCCATCAGATTCAGGGCGTTGTCGATCGGGAAGGTCACGCTAACCGGCGGAGTGGAACCGTCGGTGGGCTCCATTGTTGCCGTCAGGTTGAGCGGGCTCGACGGCGTGTACCACTCCCACTCGGAAGCCGTGGGAATCGTGTCGTCGGGGAACAAGTACGCATTCGTGCCGCTATCGATGGCGCTCCAGTTAAGCACGGTGCCGTGATACTGGGTCGTCATAGTGGCGTACTCGTCGAGCGCAAAGATGTTGGCATTGGCCGGCGGCGTATTGTTCGACTGGGTGCCGACGCCGAATATCAACTGACCTGAGACACCCGCCTGGCCTCCCGCTGCAATCGCCGGCAAGCGGATGACCGTGCCGTTGTAGTCGGCGTCGAATGCCGCAACCGGGTTCATCACCTCCTTGGCAACAGTCATGCGTGTACTGACGCAGGAATTCGCCGATGGGCAGTAGTAGTAGAGTCCAGGTACCGCCTTCTGCAGCGCGTCCTTTGAGTCTTGAACGCCATGTCCAATTCCCAGGATACCGTTGGCGCCGAGACTTCTCGCGGTGCTGAGGTCTGCCCCACCGCGTGCAGCGCAGTCCGCTGGCGTGCTAAAAGCGCCGTCGCCGGTCACCTGGATCGGAATGTTGCTCGCCGTCCGGTTGCCGATCGTGATGTCAGCGCGCTTGACCGAACCCCATGTGAAGCCGGAAGCAAACGTCATGCATTCAGCGATCGGGAAGGCGCCGGTATTGTCGTCGGGAGCACCGACTTGCGTGAGCAACTGTGAATTGAGCGACTGCAGCGCGCTGGCAGCAATGCGTACGCCGGTCGAGCCGGTGTCGACCAGCATGCGGTCGACGGTTACGCACTGCCCCTTGCCCTGCGTGCCGGGCGCGCACACCTGGATCGACGCATACAGCATGTTGATGCTGCCCATCGAATTGTCGACGCGGACAGTGACCGTATTGTTCTTGTCGGTTTTGATGTTGCTCGTATAGCCAGCGTTACCCGAGCCGCTGGTGCCACCGGAGCCGTTGGGCGGGGTGATCCAGTCAGGCGTGGCGTTCCAGCCGATGGAACTGCCGTCACCGCTGCTTCCGCCGCTGCCACCGCCGCATGCCGCAAGTAGAACGCTGGCAGCCGTCATGGCCGCCCAGAACGTTTTGTGAATAGTTTTCATATTTTTCCGTAACTCGGTGGCCGTCTTATTTCAGATCGCCCGGGCGGACGCCGGCGGGTTTCAGGCGGGGGAGATAGGCGACGCCGAAGAAGTGGCCGAGGCGGCCGGCGGACTCGACGCGAAAGTCGTCATTGCCTTCGACCATGGGGCCGGGTCCGCGCACACGGCTTTCACCGGCGTTCACGTAGTTGGGGAAATAGCTGCCGAGCAGCGCCTTCATATCCGGCCGTATCGGCCCTTCCCAGGTGACCGCGAACACGACATTGCTGGGCAGCACGTATTCGCGGATCGTGACGCCGTCGGCGTCGCGCGACTCGCGCACGGAGTAGGGAGCAGTGGCGGTTGTGTTGGCTGCGCCGGTGCCCGTGCTTGCAGCGTCGGTAGACTGCGGCGTGGCACGCAGCATCACCGGCAAGGATGAACTGGAGCTCGGCGCGCCGCCTAAAACCGCATACGATGCTGACGGCAACAGCGTTGCCGTCAGCATCGCGATCTTCAAAACCTTCATCACCTTGCTCCTCCAAAAATGGTCGGAGCATGGTGCCCGGGTTGAGCTCAGGAAACTTTAGGAAAATACTGCGGCGCAGACCGGAAGGAGCGCAATGAACGGGTGGTGTCAGGGAGGTCGAAAGCGATCAGCGCCCTGAGGATGTGCGAAGAGTCACATGCGTCGGCACGCAGCGACAAGCAGCAGACAGCACGCGCAACGAATGAAATGTCGCGCGCAGGCAGAGGGTCAATCGGAGAAGGAAAAAATAAGCGAACCGGCTTACTGAGGAGCCGCCGCATTCGGCATAGCCCGTCGCCCGAGCTTGCCGGCGGCACCTTTAGCCGCAACACTCGGATGTGGCACAGTCGGCACCTCCGGAAGCACAGTCAACGATCGGAATAAACGCGAGAGCCGCGCAATGAAGCGCGAGAGCGGCCGCATGGACCGGCACCCGCCGACGGATCATCGTTACCGTGCGATCAATAGGTGGGAACGGTCGGATCGACCTGACGCGACCACGCGTCGATCCCGCCTTGCAGATTGAAGACGTTGGTATGGCCGCGCGATTCGAGGAACATCGCGACCTGGGCGCTGCGCGCGCCGTGATGGCACACGCAGACGATTTGCACGTCGTCGTCGAGCTCTTCGCTGCGCGCGGGAATCTCACGCATCGGGATCGACACGGCGCCGGCGATCGACGCCGTCTGGATTTCCCACGGTTCGCGCACGTCGAGCAGCACGGGTGCAGGGCGCGATTGATCGGCGAGCCATTCAGCGAGTGCGGGAGCGGTCAGATTTTGCATCAGCAGGACATCCAGTTCAGAGGACGGCGGCGTGCCGGCCGTCCGGAAAAACGTGCGAAACGTGCGATTTAAAACTTGAAGCGCGGCGGCTGCACGGCGTTGATCAGCGGTTCGACATAAGTTTCGAACACATCGGCAATGCGGTACTGCTTCTCGTCGATACGCGTGATGATCTGCGCCTTCATGACCGGCGCGGTGCCGACGAACGCCGCAAGGCGGCCACCGATCTTCAGGTGTTCGAGGATTTCCTGTGGCAGCACCGGCAGGCCGCCGGAGACGCAGATCACGTCGTACGGTGCGGCGTTGGCCCAGCCGCGCGAGGCGTCACCCGTGACGACTTCGGCGTTCAGCACGCCGTTGGCGATGAGGTTGTTCTTCGCCAGTTCAGCCAGTTCCGGTTCGATGTCGACCGTCAGCACGTGCTGTGCGCGGTGCGCGAGCAGGGCGGCCATGTAACCTGAGCCGGCGCCGATTTCGAGCACGCTTTCGTGTTTCTTCACCGCCAGTTCCTGCAGCACGCGGGCTTCGACGCGCGGCGCCAGCATGTGCTGGCCGGCCGGCAGCGGCACTTCGAAGTCGACGAAGGCCAGATCGCGGTAGGCGGTGGGGACGAAGTTTTCACGCTTGACGATCGAGAGCAGATTCAGCACGTCCTGGTCGAGCACTTCCCAGGGGCGGATCTGCTGTTCGATCATGTTGAAACGCGCTTGCTCGATGTTCATGGTGGATTCGGCAGTGTGGTTTGGCGAGTTTGCGATTCTTTGCCACTGGCCGGCGGCCTCGGGGGGCGACTCCGGGTGTAACGCCGGGGTACAGCCCGCGGGGTATAGCCTCCGGGGTATAGCCTCCGGGGTATAGCCTCCGGGGTATAGCCTCCGGGGTATAGCCTC
>NZ_JALPRH010000018.1:0-18290 GCF_030464795.1 Paraburkholderia sp. SECH2 | reverse complement strand
TCGTATGGCAGGCCACGGCAGGGTAACTGCGGGATTGTACCAAATGGCGGCGCGAATCCACGCCGTCGCGGGCAGTGCGCCGCCGTGTCGCGCCTCGGACCGCTCTTGCCATGCCCGCTCGACCCCGTGTTAATCCCTAGCGATCCGTCCTTGCGATTCCCGCTTCCATCGCGCAAAAATGTAATCGATTACATTTTCGAGGCTGATTCCCTTGTCCAAGTCGGTGTCCAAAGCGGCCCGAGCGACTTCGTCGCCGTCGTCGAAAGCGCGCCCGCAGCCTGAGGCTCAGCCGCAGCATCCGGCTGAGGGCCTTTCGATTGCTCAGGTGGCGGAGCAGGCGGGGGTCTCGGTGGCGACGGTGTCGCGCGTGCTGAACGGACACGAGAACGTGCGGCCCGCCACGCGCGACAAGGTCTTGGCGGCCGTCGATGCCAGCGGCTATCGCGTCAACGAACTCGCGCGCAACCTGCGCACCGCCGAAAGCCGCCTGCTGCTGACGATGGTGCCCGACGTCGGCAACCCCTTCTACGCGGAGATCGTGCGCGGCATCGACAGCGTCGCGCGCCAGCACGGCTATTTCATGCTGCTGTGCGACACGGGCGCCGATCCGGGACGCGAGCGCAGCTACTTCGATCTGCTGCGCCGCCGCCGCGCGGACGGCGCGATCTGCCTCGATCCCGCCACCATCCAGCAGGCGCTCGGCGAGGCATCCAGCGCGCTGCCGTGGGTCGCGTGCTGCGAGTTCGATCCGGAGATGGGCGTGCCGTATGTCGGCATCGACAACTACAAGGCAGCGGGCGACGCGGTTCGGCATCTGCTCGCGCGCGGCCACCAGCGCATCGGCCTCATCAATTCGGATGTCGACTATCTGTACGCGCGGCAGCGTCAGCAAGGCTATCTGGACGCGTTGACCGAAGCGGGCATCACGCCGGACGAGCGTTGGCGCATGAACCTGAACAGCCTCGACTACGAAGCCGGCGCATCGGCAGCGGCCTTGCTGGTGCAGCAGCCTCACGCGCCGAGCGCGATCTTCGCCGTCTCCGACACGCTGGCGATCGGTGTGATCCACGGCTTGCGCAGCGTCGGCAAGCGCGTGCCGGACGACGTCGCGGTGGTCGGCTTCGACGATATCTCGCTCGCCGCGCAGGTCGATCCGCCGCTGACCACCATCGCCCAGCCGATGCGCGAACTTGGCGAAACCGCCGCGCGCCTCCTGCTGCAGCGGCTCGCGAATCCGTTGGCGAACGTGCCGGGCGTGCTGCTGCCGCATCGGCTCGTGATTCGCAGGAGCGCGTAATCATGAGCCTCGCCATTCGCTTTGACGATATCCGCAAAGACTTCGGGCCAGTGCGCGTGCTGCACGGCGTGAGCTTTGACCTGGCGCCGGGCCGCATCTACGGTTTGCTCGGCGAGAACGGCGCGGGCAAATCGACGCTAATGAAAATCCTCGCCGGCTACGAAACGGCGACCTCGGGCACCTTGCTGGTAAACGGCCACGCGCAGCAATTCATCGGTTCGCGCGACGCGGAAGCGGCCGGCATCGTACTGATTCACCAGGAGTTCAATCTCGCCGAGCATCTGACGATCGCGCAGAACATGTATCTCGGCCATGAGAAAAAGCGCGGCTGGTTCGTCGACGACGCTGCAATGCGTGCGGAGGCCGCGCGTTTTCTGGCGCAGGTGGGTCTCGAGAAGGCGCCGGATACGAAAGTGCGCGAGTTGATCGTCGCGGAAAAGCAGATGGTGGAGATCGCAAAAGCGCTGTCGCGGCGCGCGCGTTTGCTCATCATGGACGAACCGACCGCCACGCTCACGCCGTCCGAAACCGAGCGCCTCTTTACGCTGATGGCGAAGCTGAAAGCCGACGGCGTGACCATCGTCTATATCTCGCACAAGCTCGATGAAGTCGAACGCATCACCGACGAAGTGATCGTGATGCGCGATGGCCGCTTCGTCGCACGCAGTGAAACGGCGGGACTTGCGCGGCAGCAGATGGCGAATCTGATGGTCGGGCGCGACGTGTCCGATATGTTCCCCGACAAGATCACCGTGCCTGCCGACGCGCCGATCGCGTTAAAGGTAGAAGGCCTTGCTGTACCGGACTGGGTCGAAGACCTGAGCTTCGACGTGCGCGCTGGTGAAGTGCTGGGTTTTGCGGGCCTCGTCGGCGCGGGCCGCACTGAAGCATTCGAAGCGCTCATTGGCCTGCGCAAACGCACGGCGGGCCGCATCGAGATCGCCGGCCGCCGCGCCGATCTGAAGAGCCCGCGCGACGCCATGCGCCACGGCATTACGTATCTAAGCGAAGACCGCAAAGGCAAAGGCCTGCATGTGAATCTAAGCCTGCAGGACAACGTCACGCTGATGACGCTCGAGCGTTACGCGCATCCTTTGCTCGATATGAAAGCGGGGCGCGCGGCGTTGACCCAGGCCGTTCACGACTTCGGCATTCGCACAGGCGATTTGTCGAGCCGCGCGCGCATGCTCTCTGGCGGCAATCAGCAGAAGCTCGCGCTCGCCAAGTTCCTGCAACCTGATCCAAACGTGATCGTGCTCGACGAACCGACTCGCGGCGTCGACGTCGGCGCGAAACGCGACATCTATTTCCTGATTCATCGTCTCGCCGCGCAGGGCCGCGCGGTGATCGTCATTTCATCCGAACTGATCGAGCTGATTGGTTTGTGCCATCGCGTCGCCGTGATGCGCGCGGGACGCCTGCAAACCACGCTCACGCTCGAACACCTGACCGAAGAGGAGTTGATCGCCCATGCGACCGGCACCCACTGAAGCTGTCCAATCCGGCCGCGCGTTGCGCTTCGCGCATCGTCTGTATGCGCTCGGGCCGCTCGTTGGGCTGATCCTGCTGTGCATCGTCGGCACGCTGCTCAACCGCGATTTCGCTACGCTCGACAACATGATGAACGTGCTCACACGCACCTCGTTCATCGGCATCATCGCGGTCGGCATGACCTTCGTGATCATTTCGGGCGGCATCGATTTGTCGGTCGGGTCGATGGCGGCGTTGATCGCGGGCAGCATGATCTGGCTGATGAACGGACTCGCTGCGGGTGTCGGTGGCCATACGTTCGCGCCCTTGCTGATTCTCACGCTCGGCATTGTGTTCGCGCTGGTGCTCGGCGGGTTGTTCGGCTGCGCGCATGGGCTGCTGATTACCAAAGGGCGCATCGAGCCGTTCATCGTTACGTTGGGTACGTTGGGCATTTTTCGCGCGGTGCTGACGTGGCTCGCGGACGGCGGCGCGCTGACATTGGATAACTCGCTGTCCGATCTATACGGACCGGTTTATTACGCGAGCTTCTTTGGCGTGCCCGTTCCGATCTGGGTGTTCCTCGTCGTTGCGGCGGGCGGCGCGTTGATTCTCAATCGCACGGCGTTTGGCCGCCACGTGCAGGCGATCGGCTCGAACGAACAGGTTGCGCGCTACGCGGCGATTCGCGTCGATACCGTGAAGATCGTGACGTACGTGCTGCTCGGTATTTGCGTCGGCGTCGCGACGGTGCTGTATGTGCCGCGGCTCGGTTCGGCCACGCCGACCACGGGTTTGCTGTGGGAACTCGAGGCGATTGCGTCAGTGGTGGTGGGCGGCACTGCGCTGAAGGGCGGCGAAGGGCGCGTGGTCGGCACGGTGATCGGCGCGATCCTGCTTTCGGTGATCGCCAATATTCTGAATCTGACCAGCATCATCAGCGTGTATCTGAACGCGGCGGTGCAGGGCGTCGTGATTATCTTCGTCGCGTTTGTGCAGCGCGGACGGCGGTAGGTGGTGGGCGTTGAGCTTCAAGGAATACAGCGGCAAGTTCGAGAATCGGGGCGCATGAACGCCTCACAATAGGAGACACAACCATGAAGCAGGTCATTCGAGCGGTCGGCGCCGGCATGCTGGCGTTGGGAATACTAGGTACGGCAGGCGTTGCGCGTGCCGATGAAAAGGTCACGCTGGGCGTCGCGATTCCGACTGCCGACCACGGCTTTACGGGCGGCATCGTCTGGTGGGCGAACAAGGCGAAAACCGATCTGGAGAAAGCGCACCCTGATCTCAAGGTAATCGTGAAGACCGCGGCCGGCGCGCCCGAACAGGCGAACCAGCTGCAGGATCTGGTGACGGTGAACAAGATCAACGCATTGGTGATTTTCCCGTTCGAATCGGCCTCGCTCACGCAGCCGGTGGCTCAGGTGAAGAAGAAGGGCGTGTACGTGACAGTAGTGGATCGCGGCCTGACGGATACCAGCGCACAGGATGCGTATGTTGCGGGTGACAACACGGCGTTCGGCAAGATTCCCGCCGAGTATCTGGCGAAAGCGCTCGACGGCAAGGGTGACATCGTCGCGCTGCGTGGCATTCCGACGACGCTCGACAACGAACGCTGGACCGCGTTTACGGGCGTACTGAAGGCGTATCCGAACATCAAGATTCTCGACGGTAAGTATGCGAACTGGAATCGCGACGACGCCTTCAAGGTGATGCAGGATTACCTCACGCGCTTCAAACACATCGACGCGGTCTGGGCCGCCGACGACGACATGGCCGTTGGCGTCATCAAGGCGATCGAGCAGGCCAAGCGTACCGACATCAAGATCGTATTCGGCGGCGCGGGTTCGAAGGGCATGGTGAAGAACGTGATGGACGGCGCGCCGATGATCAAGGCTGACGTGTCGTACTCGCCGAAATTCATCTACGACGCGATCAAGCTCACCGCAGAGGCGCGTCTGAAGGGCGAAAAACTGCCGCCGACCACGATCATTCCGTCGGTGCTGATCACGAAGGAAAACGCACAGCAGTTCTATTTTCCTGACTCGCCGTTCTGATCCTGGGCATCCGGCGCGCGCTTGCCATGTCTCTGTCGTAGAGGCGTGACAGGCGCGTCACAGTTCGAGGAACCGTACGATGAAAACCATCAAAGGGCCGGCGATCTTTCTCGCCCAATTCATGGGCGACGAGGTGCCGTTCGACAACTTTGCGCATCTGGCCGGCTGGGCAGCGAGTCTCGGCTTCAAGGGGATTCAGGTGCCGTGTGATACCCGTCTGATTGATCTCGAGCAGGCGGCAGCGAGCCAGACGTATTGCGACGAGTTGCGCGAGGTCGCGGAAGACGCGGGCGTGACGATCACTGAACTGTCGACGCATCTGCAAGGGCAACTGGTGGCCGTGCATCCGGCCTATGACGTGTTGTTCGACGGCTTTGCTGCGCAGCATGTGCGCGGCGATCCTGCCGCGCGCACGCAATGGGCTGTCGAGCAGATGAAGCTCGCAGCGAAGGCTTCGCAGCGTTTGGGTCTCGATACGCACGTGTCGTTTTCCGGCGCGCTGGCGTGGCCTTATCTTTACCCGTGGCCGCAGCGTCCTGCAGGTTTAATAGAGGCCGCGTTTGAGGAACTCGCGCGCCGTTGGACGCCGATTCTCGATGCGTTCGACGAAGCGGGCGTGAACGTGTGCTACGAACTGCATCCGGGAGAGGACCTGCATGACGGCGTGACCTTCGAGCGCTTTCTGGACGCCGTGAAGCAACACCCGCGCGCGAACATCCTTTATGACCCGAGCCATTTCGTTTTGCAGCAACTCGACTACCTTGCGTTTATCGACATCTATCACGAGCGCATCAAGGCGTTCCATGTGAAGGACGCGGAGTTTCGTCCGAATGGCAAGCAAGGTGTGTATGGCGGCTATAGCGGTTGGGTCGAACGCGCAGGGCGTTTTCGATCGCTCGGTGATGGACAGATCGATTTCGGCGCGATCTTCTCGAAGATGGCGCAATACGATTTTCCCGGCTGGGCGGTGTTGGAATGGGAGTGCGCGCTGAAGCATCCCCAGGACGGCGCGCGTGAAGGTGCGGAGTTCATTCGCCGCCACATCATTCGCGTGGCTGATCATGCATTCGATGATTTCGCGGGCAGTGGCGTGGATGCAGCGCAGCTAAAACGCGTGCTAGGCATTTGACAACGAGTTGGCTGCGAGCTAACCGTGAAGTGGATGAAGCAGATCGCAAAGGAGTGAGTGCGATGGCACAAAGAAGACTCAGGCTCGGCATGGTCGGTGGCGGCCAGGGCGCATTTATCGGCGCGGTGCATCGAATCGCGGCGCGGCTCGACGACCGGTTCGAACTGGTAGCGGGCGCGTTGTCGTCCGATCCGCAGCGCGCACAGGCGAGCGCCGCTGAGGCCGGCATCGCGCGCAGCTATGCAGACTGGCGCGAGATGGCGCGCGCCGAAGCCGCGCGCGACGACGGTATCGACGCGGTCGCGATCGTCACACCGAATCATCTGCATGCGCCGGTGGCGACGGCTTTTCTCGAAGCGGGCATTCATGTGGTGTGCGACAAACCGCTGGCGATTTCGTTGGCGGAAGGCGAGGCGCTCGCGAAGCTCGCGCGCGAGAAGAACAAACTGTTCGCGCTGACGCATACGTATTCCGGTTATCCGATGGTGCGCCATGCTCGCGAGCTCGTCGAACAAGGCGAGCTCGGTGAAATACGCGTGGTGCAAGTCGAATACGCGCAGGACTGGCTGGCTGAACCGATAGAAGCGAGCGGTACGAACAAGCAGGCAGGCTGGCGCACGGATCCTTCTTTAGCGGGACCTGCCGGCTGCCTCGGCGATATCGGCACGCATGCCTATCACCTCGCTGCCTTCATCACGGGGATGACGCCGTCGTCGCTATCCGCCGAATTGCATACCTTCGTGCCAGGACGCCGTATCGACGATCACGTGCAGGCGATGCTGCGCTATTCGAACGGTGCGCGCGGCATGCTGTGGGCGAGTCAGGTGGCAAGCGGCGCGGAGAATGCGCTGCGTCTGCGGGTGTATGGGACGAAAGCGAATCTCGCGTTCGATCAGGAAAATCCGAACGAACTGTGGTTCACGCCGCTGGGTGGTTCGGCGGAGCGACTGACGCGCGGACGGGTGAAAAGTGCGATCGCGGCGCATGCGACGCGTGTGCCTCAGGGGCACCCTGAAGGCTATCTGGAGGCGTTCGCGCAGTTGTACAAGGATGCGGCGTTACAGATCGAAGCATTGAATGCAGGTCAACCGTTGCCCCCTGAAAGCCTGTTGCTCACGACGGTGGATGACGGTGTGGCGGGCCTACGTTTTATCGACGCCGTGTTGGCAAGCAGCGCGGCGGACGGTCAGTGGCAAGAGATTGCGAACGGTTGAGCGTAGTAGCCGAGCTACCTCCGCCGCCGCTAAAAGCCCGGTGTTGGCGTCGCGCGCCCCACGTCCTCAACCGCCCTTGCTCTTCTTGATCTGCTCTTCAAAAGCAATATCGAGCTTGCTCGCTTTGCGCGGCTTCGGCGGTCCGAAACCATCGACGAATTTGACGAAATCGTCGAGCGTCAGCGGATCGGAGACTTTCTTATCGGTACCGCTCGATTTGTCGACCAGATAAAACAGGCCGCCGGACAGGCTGATCGCCGCGAACTGCGGGTTGCCGCTGCGGGTTTTTAGCCGCTCGACGGCGTGGATGGCTCGGGTGGTGCGCATGATGTGGGACGGCTGGTCGGGGAAAGACTTCCACTGTAGCAACTTCGCGCGGGGCGTGCGAAGTTGCATCATTGCGCGGTCTTATCCCTGATGGCGTGATCCTTCACGGTGTCCACTTTGCGTCCGAACTTGCGCCGCAACCCTCACTGGCTCAAATAAACGAACTTGCCGTTCCTGATGATGCCCATCACGCTCGCGCGCTGATCCAGACCAACGTGGTCCTTCGGGCTCGTATTGACCACACCGTTCGGCACGACCAGTTCATGCGCATGCTCCAGTTCGTCACGCAATGCGGTGCGGAAAGCCGGCGTGCCCGGCTGCGCCGTCTTCAACGCACGCGCAACTGCATCCTGCAAACGCGGGTACACACCCGCCGCATCGCCCGCAAATTGGGTCACGCTGCCCGGGCCGTACTTCGCCTCGTATTCGTTGGTGAACGCAAGCGCCGCCTTCTTCGCCGGATGATCGGCCGGCAACGTGCGCGCCACCACCACCGGCTGCGTCGGGAACAGCGTGCCTTCCACGTCCTTGCCGCCCAGCTTGATGAACTCGGGCGTGGCGATGCCGTGCGTCTGATAGATCGGGCCTTTGAAGCCGCGTTCGATCAGCGTGCGCTGCGGTAGCACGGTCGGCGTGCCGGCGCCGGCGATCAGGATCGCGTCGGGCTTGGCGGCCATCAGTTTGAGAATCTGGCCGGTGACGCTGGCATCCGTCCGGTTATAGCGTTCCGTCGCCACCAGTTGAATATGCCGCAAGGCCGCGAACTTGCTGAACTCGTTTAGCCAGCTCTCGCCGTAGCCGTCCGCGAAACCGATGAAGCCCACCGTCTTCACGTTGTGGTTCGACATGTAGCGCGTCATCACGTCGGCCATCGCGCTGTCGGTCTGCGCCATCTTGTAGGCCCACACCTTCTTGCCTTCCTGGGGCTCGACCACGCTTGCCGAGCCGATCAGCGTGATCATCGGTGTCTGGCTTTCCGCGACCGGATCGAGCGCAGCCATTGCCGCCGGCGTGATATTCGGGCCGACGATCACGTCG
Organism: Paraburkholderia sp. SECH2; assembly: GCF_030464795.1. Lineage (NCBI taxonomy): Bacteria > Pseudomonadati > Pseudomonadota > Betaproteobacteria > Burkholderiales > Burkholderiaceae > Paraburkholderia > Paraburkholderia sp. SECH2. Next base: position 9,755 of record NZ_JALPRH010000018.1, on the reverse strand, counting down.
ACGTGGTCCTCATTGATCAGCTTGCGGATGTTGCGCACCGCCGCGCCCGGGTCGGAAGCGTCGTCGAGGAAGATGTAGTCCGCTTTCTGGCCGGCGATCGTGGCCGGCCACATCAGCATCGCGTTCTTGCTCGTGATGCCGATCACGGCCGCGGGGCCGGTGCTCGACAGATCGATGCCGACCTTGATGTCGGCCTGTGCTGCGGTAGCGAGCAAGAGCGCGCCGAGAGCGGCCAGGCCGCGAAGTTTGTTCTTATGCGACGTCATCAAGGGTCTCCGTAGCAGGAAGCGTAGTCAGTTCAAAGTTCGTAGGTTTCGTGTTCGCCTTTGAGCGCCTGTTCGATCAGCTTGCGGTTCATGCTCGGCGACAGCAATTCGACGAGCGTATACACATAGCTGCGCAGATAGGCGCCCTGTTTCAGCGCGACCCGCGTCACATTGCTGCCGAACAGGTGGCCGACCGGCATGGCGCGCAAATGGCGGTCGCGCTCGGCGTTGAACGCGATATCCGCCATGATGCCGACGCCCAGACCCAGTTCCACATAGGTCTTGATCACGTCGGCGTCGATCGCCTCCAGCACGATGTCCGGATGCAGCCCGCGCAGGCGGAACGCCTCGTTGATCTTGGTGCGGCCGGCAAACGCGTTGTCGTACGTAATCAGCGGATATTGGGTCAGATCATCCAGCGACAAAAGTTTGCGGTCGAGCAGCGGATGATCCGGTTGCATCACGGCGACGTGGTGCCACTGGAAGCAGGGCAGCGAAACCAGCTCCTTATAGTTAGCGATCGCTTCGGTGGCGATGCACAGGTCCGCCTGGTCATGGATGACCATTTCGGCCACCTGGGTCGGGCTGCCTTGCAGAATTGAAAGGTGAACTTTCGGGAAGCGCTTCTTGAATTCGGCGATCGCGGCCGGAAGTGAGTAGCGCGCTTGGGTGTGGGTGGCGGCGATTACCAGGTTGCCCTGATCCTGGGCTGCGTAATCTTTACCGACCCGCTTGAGGCTCTCCACTTCCTGCAGAATCTTCTCAACCGACTGAAGAATGATGCGCCCCGGCTCGGTCAGCGAGCGCACGCGCTTGCCGTGTCGTGTGAAGATTTCGACGCCCAGCTCGTCTTCCAGCTCGATGATCGCCTTGGAGACGCCCGGCTGGCTTGTAAACAGTGCTTTGGCCGCTTCGGTCAGGTTGAAATTCTGCCGCACAGCCTCGCGGACGAAGCGGAATTGATGCAGGTTCATATATAACCTCTCCGCATATCAAAAGAATTTTTTAGTCGTTTGAAATATAAGGCGAGTTTATTACGATCTGTCCATCTTTTTCAATATGGATATCTGTATTTGTCATAAGCAAATGAGAGATGGGTCTAAACCCTCATTCGCCTGACCTGACAAATAGAGGTATTCAAGCCGCGGCGGAACCGGGTGGCCGGCCCCCGGACCGTCGTGTGTCACGCAAAAATTGGGGTCCCCGAATGTACCAATACGATCAGTACGACCAGACCATCGTCGATGAGCGGGTCGCGCAATACGCCGATCAGGTTCGCCGCCGCTTGTCGGGCGAATTGAGCGAAGAGGAGTTCCGTCCGCTGCGCCTGCAGAACGGCCTGTACATGCAGCGCCATGCGTACATGCACCGCATCGCGATTCCGTACGGCAACCTGCGCAGCGACCAGATGCGCGTGCTGGCCCAGATCGCGCGCGAGCACGACCGCGGCTACGGTCACTTTTCGACGCGCTCGAACATCCAGTACAACTGGATCCAGCTCGAAGAGACGCCGGAAATCCTGCGCAAGCTCGCGGCCGTGCAAATGCACGGCATCCAGACCTCGGGCAACTGTATCCGTAACATCACGGCTGACCAGTTCGCGGGTGTGGCGCCGGATGAAGTGGTCGATCCGCGCCCCTGGGCAGAAATCCTGCGCCAATGGTCGACGTTCCACCCGGAATTCGCGTGGCTGCCGCGTAAGTTCAAGATCGCCGTGTCGGGTTCGAAGGAAGACCGCGCTGCTGTGCAGATTCACGACATGGGCGTGTACCTGAAGACGAACGAGCAGGGCGAACTGGTGGCCGACATCCTGGCCGGCGGCGGCATGGGCCGTACGCCGATCATCGGCGCGATCATCCGCAAGGACCTGCCGTGGCAACACCTGCTGACGTACTGCGAAGCCGTGCTGCGTGTGTACAACCGCTACGGCCGCCGCGACAACATGTACAAGGCGCGCATCAAGATTCTCGTGAAGGCACTGAGCCCGGAGAAATTCTCGGCGCAGGTCGAAGAAGAATGGCAACACCTGAAGGACGGTCCGTCGACGCTGACGCAAGCTGAAGTAGACCGCGTGTCGCAATACTTCCAGCCGCCGGTGTATGAAAAACTGCCGGATACGGATGCTTCGTTCGAGAACCATCTGCTGGAAAACCGTGCGTTCGCCCGTTGGGTCGAACGTAACGTGCGTCCTCACAAAGTGTCGGGCTATTCGTCCGTCACGCTGTCGTTGAAGCCGACCACGATCGCCCCGGGCGATGCTACCGACGCGCAGATGGAAGCGGTCGCCGATTGGGCCGACGAGTACTCGCTCGGCGAAATCCGCGTGTCGCACGAACAGAACCTGATTCTCGCGAACGTGAAGAAGCGCGACCTGTTCGCGCTGTGGGAAAAGGCCAAGGCGCAAGGTTTCGCGACGCCGAACATCGGCTTGCTGACCGACATCATCGCGTGCCCGGGCGGCGATTTCTGCTCGCTCGCGAATGCGAAGTCGATTCCGATCGCGCTGGCGATTCAGGAGCGTTTCAACGATCTCGACTACGTGTACGACCTCGGCGACGTGTCGCTGAACATCTCGGGTTGTATCAATGCTTGCGGTCACCACCACGTCGGCAACATCGGCATTCTGGGCGTCGATAAGGACGGTTCGGAGTGGTATCAGGTGACGCTCGGCGGCGAGCAGGGCACGGGTGCAACTGGTGCGCATCTCGGCCGCGTGATCGGCCCGTCGTTCTCGGCGGAAGAAATGCCGGACGTGATGAGCAAAGTGATCGACACGTTCGTGGAGAATCGCCACGAAGGCGAGCGCTTCATCGAAACGTACAACCGAATCGGCATGGCCCCGTTCAAGGAACGTGTGTACGCCTCGCGTCAACCGGCTCACGCGTAACCGCGAAAAGGATACTGAACAGATGGCTTCTATTATCAAGAATCGCGCGATCGTCAACGATGACTGGACGGTGGTGCGCGCCGCTGAAGACGGCACGCTGCCCGCAGTCGACGCATTGCCGGCCGGCAAGGTGCTGGTGCCGCTCGCGCTGTGGCAAGCTTCGCGCGACGCGCTGATCGCTTCGCGCAGCACCGCTGAAATCGGCGTGTGGCTCGCGCCGGATAGCGAACCGGCAGATATCGTCGGCGATTTCGACACGATCGCGCTGATCGGCGTGGATTTCCCGGTGTTCCGCGATGGCCGCGGCTATAGCATTGGCCGCCTGTTGCGCGAGCGTTATGGCTACAAGGGCGAACTGCGCGCGATCGGCGATGTGCTGCGCGATCAGCTGGCGTTCATGTTCCGCTGCGGCTTCGACGCCTATGCACTGCGCGAAGACAAAGACTTCGACGACGCGCTCAAGGCGTTCGACGAATTCAGCTTCAACTATCAGGGCGCGGTGAACTCGTCGCCGCTGTTCCGTCGCCGCGAAGCGGGCGAACTGGCGAAGGCCTCGGTATGAGCGGCGCACAATTGCTCACGCCGGAACTCGCTGCGAAGGTCGAGCGCCTTGATGCGCTGCTCGATTCGATCGCCGCGCGTCACGCGAACGTGAAGCTCGCCAGCAGCCTCGCAGCGGAAGACATGCTGCTCACGCACGCGATTCTGTCGCGTGGCGTCAAGATCGGCATTTTCTCGCTGAACACAGGCCGTCTGCACGCGGAAACGCTGGGCATGCTCGATCGCGTGAAAGAGCGCTACGGTTACGATATCGAGCAATTTCACCCGCAAGCCGCCGCGGTTGAAGAGTATGTCGGCTCGCATGGTCTGAACGCGTTTTATGAAAGCGTCGATCTGCGCAAGCGTTGCTGCGAGATTCGCAAAGTCGAGCCGTTGAACCGCGCGCTGTCGGATGTCAGCGCATGGGTGACGGGTCAGCGCCGCGAGCAGTCGGTGACGCGTGCTGAACTGCACGAGGAAGAACACGACGCCGCTCGCAATATCGCCAAGTTCAATCCGCTGACGGACTGGACCGAAGCCGAAGTGTGGGACTATCTGAAAGCATTGGACGTGCCGGTCAATCCGCTGCATGCGCGCGGTTATCCGAGCATCGGCTGCGAGCCTTGTACCCGCGCAATCCGTCCTGGTGAAGACAGCCGGGCAGGGCGCTGGTGGTGGGAGTCGCGCGATACGAAGGAGTGCGGCCTGCACATCACGACGATTACGCCGATCAGCGTCATCAGCAGCGAAAACGCTTCGGCATAAAGCATTCAGGTGGTTCAGGCCTTGGTTTCCGACCTGAACGCCTCACATACCGATTTGAATACTTCCGCGACGCAAGCAACCGTTTGCGACGCGAATCAACGAAGGACCCAAACATGAGCACCACGCTCGATTCCACTGTGAATGCACCGCTTACCAACACGGCGAACCGGATGGATCACCTCGATTGGCTCGAGGCCGAGTCGATCCACATCCTGCGCGAACTGGTCGCCGAATGCAGCAAGCCCGCGTTGCTGTTTTCGGGTGGCAAGGATTCGGTCGTGGTGCTGCACCTCGCACTGAAAGCCTTCGGCATTGGCGCAAATCGCAAGACCGTTCTGCCGTTCCCGCTCGTGCATATCGACACCGGTCACAACTACGACGAAGTGATCGACTTCCGCGATCGCCGTGCGAAAGAGATCGGCGCTGAACTGGTGGTGGGTCACGTTGAAGATTCGATCAAGCGTGGCACCGTGCGTCTGCGCCGCGAACTGGATTCGCGCAATGCTGCGCAAGCCGTGACGCTGCTCGAAACGATCGCCGAACATGAGTACACCGCGTTGATCGGCGGCGCGCGCCGCGACGAAGAAAAGGCCCGAGCGAAAGAACGGATCTTCTCGTTCCGCGACGAATTCGGCCAATGGGATCCGAAGGCGCAGCGCCCGGAACTGTGGAGCCTGTATAACGCGCGTCTGCATAACGGCGAACACCTGCGCGTGTTCCCGATCTCGAACTGGACCGAACTCGACGTGTGGCAATACATCGCCCGCGAACAACTTGAGCTGCCGTCGATCTATTACGCGCATCAACGCGAAATCGTGCGCCGCAACGGCCTGCTCGTGCCGGTTACGCCGCTTACGCCGATGCGTGAAGGCGAGACCAGCGAAACCGCGCTGGTGCGTTTCCGCACGGTGGGCGATATCAGCTGCACGTGCCCGGTGGAAAGCGATGCGGATGATCTCGAGAAGATCATCGCCGAAACGGCCGTGACCGAAATCACGGAACGCGGCGCGACGCGGATGGACGACCAGGTCTCCGAAGCCGCGATGGAACAGCGTAAGAAGCAAGGTTATTTCTAAGCACACGAACCAAGGTAAAGCAATCATGAGCGGTATTCACCAACCAGAAGACCTCGGCGTGCTGCGTTTCATTACTGCGGGTAGCGTCGACGATGGCAAGAGCACGTTGATCGGCCGCCTGCTGTACGACAGCAAAGCGGTGTTGAGCGACCAGCTCTCCGCACTGTCGCGCGCGAAGAATAAGCGTACCGTTGGCGACGAAATCGATTTGTCGTTGTTGACGGACGGCCTCGAAGCCGAACGTGAGCAAGGCATCACGATCGACGTCGCCTACCGTTACTTTGCAACGGCTAAGCGCAAGTTCATCATCGCCGACACGCCGGGCCACGAGCAGTACACGCGCAACATGGTGACGGGCGCATCGACCGCACATGCAGCGATTATCCTGGTCGACGCAACGCGTGTGACGTTCATCGATGGTGTTGCGCAACTGCTGCCGCAAACCAAGCGCCACAGTGCACTGGTGAAGCTGCTCGGCTTGCAACACGCGATCGTCGCGATCAACAAGATGGACCTCGTCGACTATAGCGAAACGCGTTTCAACGAGATTCGCGATGCGTATGTCGAACTCGCGCGTCAACTCGGTCTGAACGATGTGCGCTTCGTGCCGGTGTCGGCGCTGAAGGGCGACAACATCGTGACCGCTAGCGAAAGCATGCCGTGGTACGCGGGCGAGCCGCTGCTCGATTTGCTCGAAGCGTTGCCGGTGGAAGTTCCGACGGGCCAGGCGCTGCGTTTCCCGGTGCAATGGGTCGCACGTCAGGACGGCAGCCAGGCCGACGATTTCCGCGGCTACATGGGCCGTGTCGAAGCGGGCGAGGTGAAGGTCGGCGATACCATTGTCGTGCTGCCGGCGAACCGTGAAGCGACGGTTGCCGAGATCATCGCGCCGGTGACGGGCGGAACGGCAGCGGTGGACCGCGCGTTTGCCGGCCAAACCGTGACGATTCGCCTGGCGGAAGACGTCGACGTATCGCGCGGCGACACCTTCGTGCTGCGCGAAGCAGCGCCGGAACCGGCCAAGAAGCTGGAAGCAGATCTGTGCTGGTTCGACGACACGCCGCTGTCGACGCAACGCAAGTATCTGCTGAAGCAGACCACCAATACGGTGTTCGCTCGGATCGGCGCGATCAAGGAAGTGCTCGACGTGCATACGCTGTCGCAGGCGACCGATCGCAAGGACCTGACGATGAACGACATCGGCCGCGTATCGCTGACGTTGCAAAAGCCGCTGGTGTGCGACGTGTACGACTCGCATCAGGGCACGGGCGCATTCGTGCTGATCGACGAAGCGACGCATCACACCGTCGCGGCCGGGATGATCCGGGCGTTTTCGGCTTGAGTCACTTGTTGGGCAACTAACGCGCGCTCGCGGCTTCGGGTTTCGCACGAACTGGACGAATGGGGTTAAGGCGAATGGGTAAGGTGTATCTGATCGGTGCAGGGCCAGGGGCCGCGGATCTCATCACGGTGCGCGGCGCGCGGCTGCTCGGCACGGCTGATGTCGTGTTGCACGACGCGCTTGTCGAGCCGGCAATGCTCGACTACGCACCCTCCCACGCGCGGCGGATTGCGGTTGGCAAGCGGTGCGGGCAGTTGTCGACCGCGCAGCAGTTCATCAACAAGCAGATTGTCGATGCTGCGCTTGAGCACGACGTGGTGGTGCGGTTGAAGGGCGGCGATCCGATGTTGTTTGGGCGTGCTGATGAGGAGATGCGGGCGCTTGAGGCGGCGGGTGTCGAGTATGAGGTGGTGCCTGGGATTACGGCGGCGCTTGCCAGTGCGGCGACGTTGAAGCGGTCGTTGACGCTTCGCGGCGTGTCTCGCAGTGTTGCGTTGGCTACGCATAGCCGGGCGGCTGATACTGCGGCGATTCGGGAGCAGGTGAATGCGGATTCGCTCGTGTTCTATATGGGGCGGGATAGCGGGCCTGAGATAGCGCAAGAGTTGATTGATGCTGGGCGCGATGGCGCGACTCCTGTGGCGATTGTGGAGGCGTGTAGTACGCCTCGTGAGCGGATGCTTACTCTTACGCTTTCGGGCCTCGCTTGTGGCGAGGCTCAGCAGTGGCTTGATGCTTCGCAGCCTAGTCTGCTGATGATCGGGGAGGCGTTTGCTGCTCGGCAGCAGGTGGGGCGCTCCGCGGATGGGATGTTGGTGGCTGCTTGAGGTTTTTGTTTTGCCTTTTGCGGCGCTTGTTTTGGCCGTGTTCTTAGGGCTTTGGCCTTTCCTTGTTCTGGCTTTGGTGCCTTTCCTTGAATTGTTAGTGGTCTATTAGCGTTGCCCCTGTGCGGGGCGGCACTTACTTTCTTTGCCGCCGCAAAGAAAGATAAGCAAAGAAAGCGGCTAGAAGCCCCTGCTAAGCGGGCACCATTGTCTGCTACGGGTAGTGGTGCATCTGGAATCTGTGCTCTCTCGCATTCGGCGTCAGTGACAAGGGCGTCATACTTCCCGTCTCACACTTCGTGCTCGCCGGAAGCGTTTGCCCCGTCGCGGTCGGTTATCTATCAATGCTCCGTTTCTTTGCTGAAGTTTCTTCGGTGCTGTAGTTCTGTGTTCGGGCGCGCGTTTGGGAAATTTCGGAAATGGTGGTTTCCCACGCTCTTTAGCCCAGGCAGGCGATCACTCGCGAAACGATACGTTTTAAACTCAATTCGCCGTCGAGTCAGCGATGGCCGGGCTTGGCAGCCTGCACACCACGCACGTACTCCTGCCCCGGCAGGTCGTGCGTCTGTTTCAGCGCGTCTTCTTGCTATGGGCGGGCCGTGATAGGGAGATCTTCGGGTCTGCTGGTTTGCTGTGGTGCCAGTCTGCCAACCGTATTACTGAGCCCGCTCACCACAGCGCAAATATGAGCGAGCTGTGTGCGCTCAAACCGCTAATGCTAAGTGGGCACCGTAGCCTGCAACGGGTAGTGGTGCATCTGGAATCTGTGTTCTCTCGCATTCGGCGTTAGTGACAAGGACGTCATACTTCCCGTCTCACACTTCGTGCTCGCCGGAAGCGTTTGCCCCGTCGCGCTTCGCGCGACGTCGCGGTCCGTTATCTATCAATACTCCGTTTCTTTGCTGAAGTTTCTTCGGTGCTGTAGTCCTGTGTTTGGGCACGCGTTTGGGAAATTTCGGAAATGATGGTTTCCGGCGCTCTTTAGCCCTGGCAGGCGATCACTCGCGAAACGATACGTTTTAAACTCAATTCGCCGTCAAAACAACGACGGTCAGGCTTGGCGGCCTGTTGCCAAACGCAGACCTGTCTCGGCAGGTCTGTGTCTATCTCTGCGCGTCTTATGGGCGGGCCGTGATGGGGAGGCCTTCGGGCCTGCCGGTTTTCGTTTGGCACCGGTCGCCAACCTTGTCATTGAGCCCGCTCACCACTTTGCAAACTACAAGCTAGTGCGTCGGGCGGTCCAGGTAAGTTTCAGGGAGATCGCGCCATGAGTAAATCCGCCAAGAATTCACGAACCACATCGCGCCCACCTGTTGACGCACTTCAGTACGAAAAACTTGCCCTGTCCGCTTTCGGACTTGTTGACCGGCAACTAAGCCAACTGGACAAGTTGGTCACGCTTGCGGCCTCGATATTCAGGAGTCCGGCGGTGACGCGGGAAGAGCGGCATCGTCAGCGAAAATTGCTGGAAGTACTGATCGACACTGGCGAGGATTATCGGCGAGAAGTCGAGATTGATCGCGAGTTGTACCAGATCATCGCGCTTGATGCGAAGGGAGTACCCCAAAGCTGCATTACCGCGCGTCGCGCAGCGAACCTTCTGGCGAAGGCCACGCAGAGGGCACCGGAGAACTGCAGAGGCATGCGCGCAATGGGAACCATGCGCAACAGGCAGGGACGCTTTAAAACGATCACGCGCCCTATTGCAACAGCACACTGACAAAAACCCGCGGTACTAGGCTACGAACATAAAAAGGCGCTAGCGCCTTTTTATGTTGTAAATAGATGGTTTTGCCGTGACTGGCTTAATCTGGAGATATGACTGCCTTGCCACCAAGGCAGAGTGTGCGAGAACACTGTTGGAACGGCAACGGCACCCGTGCCGTGACCGTGATTGCAAGGCGCCTGCCATATCATTTGAAGTTAGGGTTCCCAGGTGAGTGCAGAGCGCCTCGCCGAGGCGAAGCCGACGGCTCCCATAGATCTTGAACGAAGCCCCGGGTTTCCCATGCATACCCGTCCGCGACGCACGCAGTGCGGAGTGGGAGCTGATGA
>NZ_JALPRH010000017.1:0-167299 GCF_030464795.1 Paraburkholderia sp. SECH2 | reverse complement strand
GACCACTAACAATTCAAGGAAAGGCACCAAAGCCAGATCAAGGAAAGGCCAAAGCGCCAAGAACACGGACAACAAGCGCCGAGCATCCAAACACCTTATGCCTTCAACACCGAAGCCGCCACGTCCTCCCGCGATTGCACCTGCAAAACCGCATCCCGCTTATCGAGCAAATGCTGCCGAAGAATCGCGCTCAACTTCTTCCCATCTCGTGCCTCGAGCGCCTTCAACATCTCATCGTGATCATGAATCGCGCTATCCCACTTGGGGATCTGAAAATTCGACCGGAACCGCAACGCCTGCAAGCGTCGATTAACCGCGACATACGTCTGCCGTAGTGCTGAATTCCTCGCCGCCTCATTGATCTTGTCGTGAATCGCCTGGTTGCGGCTGTAGTACCCGGCCAGATCGTTCTGCGTCCGGCAAGCCAGCATCGCGTAATGCAACGCCTTGATCTCGGCGAGTTCTGCAGCCGTCATCCGCTCCGCCGCCAGTTCGCCGGAAAAAGCCTCAAGACCGCTCATCAGTTCGAAGGTCTCGCGCAACTCCGCTTCCGACATTTTCGACACCGACGCACCGCGATTCGGCGAAATCTCGATCAGCCCTTCGGCAGCCAGAACCTTCAGCGCCTCCCGCAACGGCGTGCGCGAAATCCCAAGCGTCTCGCACAACTCGCGCTCGTTCAGTTTCTTGCCCGGCTCGAGCACCCCTTCGACGATAAAGCGGCGAATGTGCTCCACCACCGTGTCGTGCAAACGCTGACGCTCAACCTTCGGCATCAGCGGAGAAGCGGCCACACCCGCATCGAAATCCGAATTTTGCATACAAAAGCCCTCAACATCGTGTTAGGTACGATTTTATCGGAACCATGCAGATTAGTTAATAGCACGGGTAAACACCGGTATCAGCAGGCAATTTTCGCCTTGGGATCGTCACGGATCATCTGATATAGTTTTTTGCATGCAAAATTCAATCGGAGGAGCCCAATGCTCAAGCTAGACTTTCATCCCGCTGGCCGTCACTTTCTGCAGATTCCGGGTCCGAGCCCGGTGCCCGATCGCATTCTCCGTGCGATGAGCTACCCGACCATCGATCACCGCGGCCCCGAGTTCGGCGAACTCGGTCTGAAGGTGCTCGAAGGCATCAAGAAAATCTTCAAGACGCAGCAACCGGTGGTGATCTATCCGGCCTCTGGCACCGGCGCGTGGGAAGCGGCGCTATCGAACACGCTGAGCCCGGGCGACAACGTGCTGATGTTCGAAACCGGCCACTTCGCGACGCTGTGGAAAAAGATGGCGGAAAGCCTCGGGCTGAAGCCTGAGTTCCTCGGCCTGCCTGGTATTGAAGGCTGGCGGCGCGGGGTTCAGCCGGACATGATCGAAGAGCGTCTGCGCGCCGACACGCAACACGCGATCAAGGCCGTGTGTGTCGTCCATAACGAAACCTCGACGGGCGTCACCTCGGACATCGCCGCCGCGCGCCGCGCGATCGACGCTGCCGGTCACCCGGCACTGCTGCTGGTCGATACGATCTCGGGCCTCGCCTGCGCCGACTATCGCCATGACGAATGGGGCGTCGACGTCACTGTGTCAGGCTCGCAAAAGGGTTTGATGCTGCCGCCGGGTATCAGCTTCAATGCGATCTCGCCGAAGGCATTGGCCGCCAGCAAGCAGGCCAAATTGCCGCGCAGCTTCTGGGACTGGACCGACATCGTCGAGATGAACAAGACCGGTTACTGGCCGTACACGCCGAACACGAACCTGTTGTATGGGCTTCATGAGGCGCTGGAGATGATTCTCGGCGAAGGGCTCGACAACGTGTTCGCCCGTCACGAGCGTCTCGCCGAAGCCACCCGCCGCGCGGTCCGCGCGTGGGGTCTGGAGATTCAGTGCGCGGATCCCGCTGTGTATAGCCCGGTGCTGACCGGCGTGATGATGCCCGAAGGCATCGATGCCGACGCCGTGCGCAAGCTCATCTACGAACGCTTCGACATGTCGCTCGGTACGGGCCTCGGCAAGATGAAAGGCCGCATGTTCCGCATCGGCCACCTCGGCGACTGCAACGACCTGATGCTGCTGGCGACGCTGGCCGGTTGCGAAATGGGCTTGCGGCTCGCGGGTGTGCCCCTCAAGGAAAGCGGCTTGCCTGCCGCTATGGAGTGGTTGAGCCAGCCGACCAAAGCCTCGGGGCTGAAAGCCGCGGCTTAAGCGATGGCGCGCCACGCGCATCGGTGCTCACCACATCGGTGCGTCAGCGCCTCTGCCTGACAGGCAGCAAATAGCAAGCAGCAAGCAGCAAGCAGCAAGCAACAGGCATCTCGCAGCAAGGGAAGGCGGGGGCACTTCCCTTACGAAGCCGCACATAGAACGCGGCTCATGGACAACATGCGATGGACCCACAGCGCATGCCGCTGGCGGGCGACGACGCAGCGCGCCATTCCAGGCGCGCCGTCGATAGACTGCAATGGAGAGAGACGATGAAGCGGTTTCGTGTGAGCAGTGCGACCAGTATCGTTCTAGTGATGCTATGCATCATGTACTTCATCACTTACCTCGACCGCGTCAACGTCAGCACCGCGGCCGCAGGATTCGGCAAGGAATTCGGCCTCTCGCATACGGAAGTGGGCCTGGTGTTTTCGGCCTTCGCTTATCCGTATCTGATTTTCCAGATCATCGGCGGCTGGGTTAGTGACCGCTTCGGTGCAAAACGCACGCTGATTTTCTGCGGCGCTATCTGGGGCGTGGCGACGTTGCTGACCGGTTTCGCCGGTGGTCTCGTCTCGTTGCTGGCCGCACGCGTGTTGCTCGGTTTCGGCGAAGGCGCCACGTTTCCTGCTGCGACGTCCGCGATGGCGCGTTGGGTCGCGAAAGAAAAACGCGGCTTTGCGCAGGGCATCACCCACGCGGCATCGCGTATCGGCAATGCGGTTGCGCCTGGCTTGATCGTGCTGGTGATGGCGACCTGGGGCTGGCGCGAATCGTTCTATATCTGCGGCGTGTTCAGCTTGCTGTGGGTGGCGGTGTGGGCGTTCACGTTCACCGAACATCCGAAAGACCATCCGCGTATCACGACCGAGGAACTCGAAGTCCTCCCCGCGCCGAAGCCGAAAGCGGCCCGCGTGCCGTGGGGCAAACTGTTTCGCCGCATGTGGCCGGTCACGATCGTGTACTTCTGCTACGGCTGGACCTTGTGGCTGTTCCTCAGCTGGATTCCGCAGTACTTCCTGCACAGCTATCACCTGCAACTGCAAAAGTCGGCGATCTTCGCCTCGGTCGTGTTCTTTGCCGGCGTACTCGGCGACACGCTCGGCGGCATCGTGACCGACTGGATCTTCACGCGGACCCGCAGCCTGAAGCGCGCCCGGAGCTGGATGGTGTCGGTGTGCATGTTCTTTTGTCTGCTCTCGCTGATCCCGCTGATGTTCACGCACGATCTGTATCTGTCGATGGCGTGTCTCGCCTCAGGCTTCTTCTTCGCCGAAATGACGATCGGCCCGATGTGGGCGATTCCGATGGACATCGCGCCGGAATACTCGGGCACCGCGAGCGGCATGATGAACACCGGCTCGGCATTGGCCGCGATCATCTCGCCGGTGGTCGGCGGATTTCTGATCGACTACTTCGGCAGCTGGGAGTTGCCGTTCGTCGGCAGCATGCTGTTGATGGCGATCGGCGTGGTGCTCGCGTTCCGCATGCAGCCGGAAAGCAAGTTCGCGCTCAACGCTGCCGATGATGCGCACGCCACCACAGGCGTGGGTGCATAAGCAGACAGCGCACCGTTCCCTCTCTTCGCCTTTAAAGCAATGACAACATCACTGAGTCAACGTCTCGCCGACGCGCGCCGCAATCACCTGACGCTCGATGCGTTGCCGCCTGAGCAAACGCCCGCCGACAGCACCGCTGCCTACGCGATCCAGCACGAGATACTGAACGTATTGAACGCGCCGATCGGCGGCTGGAAGATCGGCGCGAAGTCCGACAGCGGCCCGATCCAGGGCGCACCGTTACCGGCGAACGATTTGCACGCCGACGGCGCACGATTACCGCGTGAAGCCTTCGCGCCACTAGGACTCGAACTGGAGATTGCATTCCGTTTCGGCCGCCGCTTCGAGCCGTCGACAACGCCCTATAGCGAAGCCGACGTGCACGCAGGTATCGGCTTGATCGGCGCGACCATCGAGATTGTGGCGAGCCGTTACGCTGACTGGCCCAAGGTCGACAAGCTCGCCCAGCTTGCGGATTTGCAGAATCACGGCGCGTTGATTGTCGGCGAATTTACGCCGTATCGCGAGGATTTTCCGTTTGTGACGCCGTTGCTGCAGTTCAGCTTTGACGGGAGTGACGTGGTGGCGACGACACCCGCCAATCCGGCCGGTGATCCGCGACGCCTGCTGACGTGGCTCGTCAATCACGCCACCTCGCGCGGTATCGCGATCACGCCGGAGATGGTCGTCACCACCGGTTCGTACACCGGCATGTTTTTTCCGCAGAGCGCGGGCACAGCAAGCGGGCGTATTGAAGGGCTCGCGCCGATCAGCCTGACGCTGTACTAGCCCGCTTTCCTATAGGCCGACGATATGACGAACCCCACTTCCGCTTTACTCGTCAAGCCGATCCATCTGGTGCCGTCCGCCGCACGGTTGACGTCGCCGCTCGCGCAGCATCTGCGTAAGTCTTTGCGCGGCGACGTGTTGTTCGATGCGGCGAGCCGCGGCCGTTATTCGACCGATGCGTCCATCTATCAGATCACGCCGATCGGCGTGGTGGTGCCACGCAATCAGGACGATCTGCGCATCGCACTGGAAATTGCACGCAGCGAGAAAGTGCCGTTGCTCGCGCGTGGCACGGGCACGAGCCAATGCGGCCAGACCGTTGGCGAGGCGCTGGTGATCGACACCAGCAAGTGGCTGAACAACATCGTTGCGTTTGATGCCGACGCGCGCACGGTGACGGTTGAGCCGGGCGTCGTGCTGGACCATCTGAACGCATGGTTGAAGCCGCATGGCCTGTGGTTTCCGGTCGATGTCTCGACGGCGGCGCAGTGCACGATTGGGGGAATGGCCGGCAATAACTCGTGCGGCTCGCGCTCGATCGAATACGGCAATATGGTGCATAACGTCGAAGCGATCGACGCCATTCTCGCCGACGGCAGCGAAGCGCGTTTCGCTTCATTGCGTGAGGCGCCGCAAGGCGCGCGTTTGCAGCAGATCGTCGAAGGTGTGAAGCGGATTGCTGAGCGGGAGCATGCTGAAATTGTCGAACGCGTGCCGAAAGTCTTACGTCGCGTCGCGGGCTACAACATCGACGTGTTCGATTGCCAGAACCCGCGCGCCTATACCGACGACGGCATCGCGAATCTCGCGCATCTACTGGTCGGCTCGGAAGGCACGCTTGCGTTCAGCCGGCAATTGACGCTGAAGCTCGCGCCATTGCCGACGCATAAGACGTTGGGCGTGGTCAACTTCCCGACTTTCTGGCAGTCGATGGATCTCACGCAGCACATCGTCAAGCTGAAGCCGGTGGCCGTGGAGCTGGTCGATCGCACGATGATCGATCTGGCGATGAGCAATCCCGCTTTCCGTCCGGTGATCGAGAAAGCGCTGGTCGGCGAGCCGCAGGCCATTCTGCTGGTGGAGTTCGCGGGCGAGGACCGCGACCAGCAACTCGCGTCGCTCAAACAACTCACCGAACTGATGGCCGACCTGGGCTTGCCCGATTCGGTCGTCGAGATGCCTGCCGCGAACGAACAGAAAGCGCTGTGGGAAGTCCGCAAAGCCGGACTGAACATCATGATGAGCATGAAGGGCGACGGCAAACCGGTCTCCTTCATTGAAGATTGCGCGGTGCCGCTCGAACACCTGGCGGAATACACAAGCCGTTTGACTGAAGTCTTTCATCGCAACGGCACCGAAGGCACCTGGTATGCACATGCGAGTGTCGGCACACTGCACGTGCGGCCTATTCTCGATATGCGGCGCGACGGCGCGGTGAAGATGCGCGCGATCGCCGAAGAGGCGGCGGCCCTGGTGCGCGAATACAAAGGCGCATATTCCGGCGAGCACGGCGACGGTTTGTGCCGTGGCGAATGGGTAGCGTGGCAATACGGGCCGCGTCTGAATCAGGCATTCACGGAGATCAAGGCGCTGTTCGATCCGGACAACCGCTTCAATCCTGACAAGATCGTACGTCCGCCGAAGATGGACGACGCACGCAACTTCCGCTTCGCGCCAGGCTACGAAGCGCAGCGGATCGATACCGCGCTCGACTGGTCCGTATGGAACGTTGAACGCGATCCGCTGACGGGGCGGGAGACGCTGCCGGGCAGCGGCAACGATCTGTCGGGCGGTCTCGCGAAGGCCGTCGAGATGTGCAATAACAACGGCCATTGCCGCAAGTTCGATGCGGGCACCATGTGCCCGAGTTATCGCGTGACGAAGGATGAGCAACATGTGACGCGAGGACGTGCGAATACACTGCGTCTCGCGATCTCCGGGCAGCTCGGCGAAGCAGGACTCGCTAGCGACGACGTCAAGGACACGCTCGACCTGTGCGTTTCGTGCAAGGGCTGCAAGCGCGATTGCCCGACGGGCGTCGACATGGCGAAGTTCAAGATCGAAGCGCGGGCGGCGCGTGTCAAACGGCATGGGCTGCGTCTGCGTGACAGGTTGGTCGCCTTCATGCCGCGCTATGCGGCAACGGCGAGTCGCTTGCCAGGATTGATGGCATTGGCCGACAACGTGCCGGTGTTGTCGGCGTGGTTCAAACGCTCGGTCGGCTTTGCGCCTGAACGTACGTTGCCGCGTTTCAAGAAATCGTTCCTGGCGAGCGCGTCGGCGGCCAAACCACCTCAAGGCGGCGCGCTGAAAGAAGTGCTGTTGTTCGTCGATACGTTCAACAACAACATGGAGCCGGAAAACGCGCGCGCCGCGCAGCAGGTGTTGGAAGCTGCGGGTTACACGGTGCACTTCAATGCGCGCCAGGGCGAGCGCCCGGTGTGTTGCGGCCGCACTTTCCTCGCGGCGGGTTTGGTCGACGAAGCGAAGCAGGAAGCGCGACGTATGCTCGATCTGTTCAAGCCGTTTGTGGAACGTGGCGTGCCGATAGTCGGGTTGGAGCCGTCGTGCTTGCTGTCGTTGCGCGACGAGTTTCTGCACTACGGTTTCGGCGAAGAAGCGCGACGTCTTTCGAAACAGGCATTTCTATTCGAAGAGTTTCTGGTGCGTGAGGAAAAGGCCGGGCGCTTGCAGCTTGCGCTGAAGCCGTTGGCGGAGGAGCAGGCGCTTGTACACGGCCACTGCCATCAAAAGGCCTTCGACGCGTTCACGCCGGTGCAAACCGTACTGAACTGGATTCCTGAGTTGAAGGTGTCGACGGTCGAGTCGTCGTGCTGCGGTATGGCGGGTAGCTTCGGCTACGAAGCCGAGCATTACGCGACATCGCAGGCGATGGCGGAGCTGTCACTGCTGCCCGCGGTGCGCAAGATCGACGGCAATACGGTGATGGTCGCGGACGGCACGAGTTGCCGGCATCAGATTCGTGATGGCACAGGCATCGACGCAATCCATGTGGCGCGTGTATTGGCGATGGCGTTGCAGTGAGGGAGGGCGGTTGGCCGCGGTTGGCCCTTATGCCGCGCCCACCACCTGCCGATACGCCGTCGGCGCCACACCGACGCTCTCACGAAAACGATGGCTGAAATGGCTGGCGTTCGCATAGCCGCATTGTTCGGCGACCTGTGCGAGCGGCAGCTTGGTCGTGCGCAGCAGTGTGCGTGCACGTTCGAGCCGTTGCTGCGCGATCCAGGCAGCAGGCGGTAGTCCGAACGACGTGCGGAACATGCGCGCAAGATGAAACTCCGACAGCGCTGCGACACCGGCAAGCTCGCCGAGCGTGAGCGTTTGCTCGAGATGGCTCTCGATGTAGTCGCGCAAGCGCCGCCGGGTCGCAACCGACAGACCGCCCTTGAGCGACGTATCCGTGCGACGCACGCCTTGTGCGCGCAGCAGCAGACTCAACACTTCGTGCGCGGTTTCATTGGTCCGCAGCAGGCCATCAGGATCCTGCCAGTCTTCATTCGCGAGCGACTGACACAGGTGCGCGATGCGGGCGTCTTCGAAATAGGTGCGATCGGCCAGCGTCAGTTCGCGTGGCTCGCGATCGAGTTCCTGCACAGCGCGCTGCGTGAAGTGTTCGGGCAGAAAGTAAAGATGCATGAAATGCATATGGCCACGCACCCACCAGCGCGACTCATGCTCGCCGGGCAACGCACACAGCCGTGACGGCGCGCCGTAGCGCCCGGGCATTTTCTGACGTTCGGTGCGATAGCCGCCGTCCAGATAGCACGACAGAGTGTGATGGCCGGGGCGGTCATAGACGGTCTCGGCTTCCTCCGTGTCGCGGGTCCAGACGGCAATGGCGAGCCGGTCGCCGAGCCACGCGAAGCGTTCGAGATTCGCGTTGGCGCTCTGCAGCGTGTGACAGACCGACTGAAGGCCGAACGGCGTTTCGGTGGATTCGATCACAGTGGCGGGCGGTCTGGCGTTCACGGAACGAGCGGGATGCATTCGATGACAGGGTAAGCGTCAGTATAGGGCGAGCGATTGCCGGCCGCTCACGCCTCCGAAAAAGTGCGCAATCCTGGACAAGTGCCGCCGCCGACGCTGCAGCATAGTGGGGTTTCCGCTTTTTGCTGCTGCAGGCACTGCAATGAACCTTTCGCTCTATGCCGTCACCGTGCTGATCTGGGGCACCACGTGGATCGCCATCAAATGGCAACTGGGCGCGGTGCCGCCGCCAGTGTCGATTGCGTGGCGTTTCTGGATCGCGGCGCTGGTGCTGTTCGCGCTGCTGCGCATCATGCGCCGGCCCATCTGGCCGCCCCGCGCCGCTTGGCGCTTCCTCGCCGCGCAAGGCCTCGCGCTCTTCTGTCTGAACTTTCTGTGCTTCTACTATGCCGAGCAGGTGGTGCCGAGTGGCCTTGTCGCGGTGGTGTTTTCCACCGCGCCGCTGCTGAATTCGATCAACGGCCGGCTTTTCATGGGACGTCCTCTGCAACCGTCGGCGATTGCCGGGGCGGCGTTGGGGCTCGTCGGCATCGTGTGCCTGTTCGTCCAGCAGATGGCGGGACACCTGGGCGATCACACGGTATGGTTGGGACTTGCGATCGCGTTCCTTGGCACTTTGTGCTTTTCAGCGGGCAATCTGCTGTCGAGCAGGATGCAATCGATGGGTTTGCACCCGTTCGCCACCAATAGCTGGGCCATGCTGATCGGCGCCGGCGTCTTGACGGTGGGAAGCGCGCTGGCCGGCTTTTCGTTCTCTATCGAACCCGACGTGCGTTATCTCGGCGCGCTCGCTTATCTGGCGATCTTCGGCTCGGTGATCGGCTTTACCGCGTACCTGATGCTGGTCGGACGCATCGGGCCGGAGCGGGCCGCCTACTGCACCGTGCTGTTTCCGATTGTGGCGCTGGCGGCGTCGACGGTATTCGAGGGCTACCAATGGTCCGCGTTGGCGGTGCTCGGGCTCCTGCTAGTCGTTGCGGGGAATCTGGTGGCGTTCGATCTCACGCGGCGGCTCTTTGTGCGGCGGGTGAGGGCATCCTAATCCGCGGCCGCCCACTCAGGCCGCTTTCCCATGCTGTCGAACAGTTCGAGTATCGTCGCCTTGACCTTCTGCACGGCGTTGCTGAGCAAGGCCGTGTCGTGCCAGCAGAGTGACAGATCGCGCGAGAACAACCGGTGATCGACCTTGGCAAGCTTGAGCTTGTGCTCATCGAGTTCGACATGTGCGGCCGTCCACGGCAGGATCGTCACGCCTAGTTTTGCCATCACCGCCGCGAATAACAACGCGGTGGAACTGGCCTCGAACAGAATCTCGCACGGCAGCCCGGCTTCGCGCAGCGCCCACTCGACGCGGCTGCGAATCGTATTCGGCGCGCTCGGCAGGATCAGCGGCATGCGCGCAAGTTCGGCGATCGACACCGGCTCACGCGGCATCTGAAATTCCGGCCACGCAATCAGATAGAGCGCCTCGGTGAGCAACCTCTGCGCGGCCACCCCGCGAGTTTCGACTGCATCCACCACGACGGCCAGATCCACCCTCCCGCTACCGATCAGGCTGCCGAGCTCCGCGCTCGGTGCTTCGAGCAACTCCAGCGCGATGCCGGGGTAACGGTCGCGGATTGTGCGAGCAAGCGGGATCGCCATCATCCGCGCCGTGCTCGACGGCATGGCGACAGACACTCTGCCCTGCGGCAGCTCGGCGTCCTGGCGCAGGAGTTCGCGTGTGCTGTCAGCCTGCCGCAGCAACTCGATCGCATGCCGGTACAGCGTTTGCCCGGCGGCGGTGGGCGCCACGCCTTGCACGCTGCGCTCGAGTAACTGCATCCCCAGATCGCGCTCCAGATTGCGCATCTGCTGGCTGATCGCGGGCTGCGCGATATGCAGCGCCTCGCTCGCGCGGGTGACGTTGCCGCACTCCACCACTTTGACGAAATACCGCAGTTGCCGCAGGTCCATGCGCGTCGCTCGCTCCTTCATCCCATAACGAAATCCGATTGAGCTAGAGAAATATCATATTTTTCGATTATCGAGCGCGTTCTTATACTCAAACCACAAAAACCGAAGCGTGCCCAGCGTGAGCTGTCTGGCGCCGCTTCAAAACGGCCGGCTGCTGCTGGTCAGGAGACGAGCATGTCGAAAGTGATCGATGCATCGACGCCCGGGCTCAAGCCCGGCCGCACGCCCCTCACCCGCGAGCAGATCGGCGGCTTCTGGGCGGTTTACTCGGGATGGGTGCTGGATGGTGTGGATTCGGTGATCTACGCCTTGGTGTTGATTCCGGCGCTCACCGAGTTGCTGCCCGTCTCGGGCATTGCCGCGACGCCCGGCAATCTCGGCATGTACGGCTCGATCCTGTTCGCGCTGTTTCTGATCGGCTGGGGGCTGTCGTTTATCTGGGGGCCGCTCGCCGACCGCTTCGGGCGGGTCAAGACGCTGGCCGCGAGCATCCTGATCTACTCGGTGTTCACCGGCGCCGCTGCGTTCGCGCACAACGTCTGGGAGCTGGCTGCGTTCCGGCTGATTGCCGGCATCGGCGTGGGCGGCGAATGGGCGCTGGCGGGTACCTATGTCGCCGAGAGCTGGCCGGAGGATCGCCGCAAGATGGGCGCGGGCTATCTGCAGACCGGCTACTACGTCGGATTCTTCCTTGCCGCTTTGCTGAACTACACGGTCGGCGCGACCTATGGCTGGCGCGCGATGTTCCTGTGCGGTCTCGCACCGGCGTTGCTGGCGATTTTCACGGTGCTCAAGGTGAAGGAGCCGGGGCAGTGGCGCAAGGCCACGCATGGCGTCGGTCAGACGAACGTCGCGGCGGTGACCAGGCGCCGTCCGCTGATGGAGATATTCGCGCCGGCTTATCGACGTCGCACGTTGACGAGTGCGAGTCTGGTGGGCGTCGCGATTATCGGCTTGTGGGCCGGGTCAGTCTACGAAGCGAGCGCGGTCGTGACACTGGCGACGCGCGCCGGCATCGACCGCGTCGGCGCAGTGCGCCTTGCGTCGATCGGGGCGGCGGTGCTGTCGGTCGGGACGATCCTCGGTTGTCTTGCGGCGCCGTGGCTGGCGGAACGGCTGGGGCGGCGCACGGCGCTCGGGGTGTATTTCGCCGGCATGGCCGTGTCGATCGTGTTGGCTTTCGGCTGGGTCTTCTATTTGCCGAACGGACTCAACCTTTTCATGGTGTCGCTGCTATTCCTCGGCTTCTTCGGCGGCAATTTCGCGATCTTCTCGCTGTGGCTGCCGGAGCAATACCCGACGCGGATACGCGCTACCGCGTTTGCCTTCAATGCGTCGGTGGGCCGCCTGCTTGGCGCTGGGGTGAACTTCTTGCTGGCTGCCGCGATTCATTGGCAAGGTTCGCTCGGGCTGCCGATTGCGTGGACAGCGGCGGCCTTTGTGATTGGCCTGCTGATCTTGCCGTTTGCTGTCGAGACCCGTCATCAGACGTTGCCGGAATAGTGCTTCGTTGAACGCATCGCTCGCGTTGCTGCCGTCTTTCGTTGGACGCGGCGGATATGGCGCAAGCGCGTCACTTGGGCTGTCCGCAACCTTCGTTAATTCGCTGGAGAAATGAATGCAAGCGTTACAAGGAATCAAGGTCGTTGAACTGAGCCGTGCGCTGTCGGGGCCGTTTTGCTCGATGGTGCTGGCCGATCTCGGCGCGGACGTCATCAAAGTCGAACCGGGCCCGGGTGGCGATATGAGCCGAACCTGGGGGCCGTTCGACCGGGGCGTGAGTACCTACTATCTCTCCTGCAACCGCAACAAGCGCGGCGTGTGCATCGACTTCCGCAATCCGGAAGGACTGGCCGCGGTTCACCGGCTGATCGACGATGCCGACGTGGTGATCGAGAACTTCAAGCCCGGCACCATCGAGAGCATGGGGCTCGGCTATGACGTGCTCAGCGCGCGCAATCCGCGGCTGGTGATGGGCAGCATCAACGCGTTTGGCGCCGATGGTCCGATGAGCGGCTGGCCCGGTTTCGACCAGATCGCGCAGGGTTATTCCGGCATGATGAGCCTGACCGGTTTCGCCGACGGCGATCCCACGCGCACCGGCACCGCGATCGGCGATCTGAGTTCGGGCATGTGGCTCGCGATGGCGATACTGTCCGCGTTACTGGAGCGCGAGCGAACCGGGCGCGGCCAACACGTGAGCACATCATTGCTTGCGAGTCTGGTGGGCCTCTTGAGCGTGCATGGCCAGCGCTACCTGAGCCTTGGCGACATTCCCCGCCGTACCGGCAACGCGCATTCGGTGATTGCACCGTATGGCGTATTCGAAACCGCCGATGGTCCGCTCAACATTGCGCCGATTACGTCCGACATGTGGTTGCGCTTGTGCCAATTGCTCGATTTGCCCGCATTGCCGGACGACCCGCGCTTCGCGACGAATGAGGCGCGCGTCGCGCATCGCGATGAATTGAAGGCTGCGCTGGAAGCGCGTTTGAAGACGCGCGGCAAACGGGAGTGGACAGAGTTGTTCATCGGCGTGGGATTGCCTGCCGGCCCGATCAATACCTTGGACGAAGTGTTCGACGACCCGCAAGTCCAGCATTGCCGGCTGGTGGAAACGGTCGAGCATCCGACCCTCGGCGCATTGCGCCAGGTCGTGACGCCGGTGTCGAGTTCGGCAGTAAAGGGCGATTCTTCGCATCACGTCAGCCGTCATGCGCCGCCGAGCCTTGGCGAACATACTGTCGATGTATTGCGCGAGGCGGGTTTCGATGAGGGCTCGATTGAGGCGTTGATTGCTGCGAAAGCGGTGCATCAACAGGGTGGCTATGGTTCGCCGGAGAAGGTATCGGCACGTATGGCAGGGGCTACACAATGAGTCTGATGCAAAACTCAGATCATCCGGTGGAAGTCACGCAATGAACACGCCTAAAAACTTCGAACTCGCGGCGCGAGCCACGCTGTGAATCCGACGCAAAATTCGGAACAGGGCTGTTAGAGTCGCGCAATAAGCATGCCGAAAAAGCTTGAAATACGCTGCGAGAGTTACGCGATGAGCAGGCCGAAAACTTTGGAACACGCTGCAGAGGCCATACGATGAACACACCGAACACATCGCCGTTTACGGTAACGGTCGATATCGTAGATGAACGGATCGCACGCTTGACGTTCAGTCATCCTACCCGCAGGAATGCCCTCAGCGCGGAGTTGCTGCACGCGCTCGACGCACACCTTGTCGATCTTGCGACACAGCGCATACCGGTCGTGATACTTGGCAGCGGCATCGGGCAGGACGTCTGGAGCGCGGGCCACGACCTTGGGGAGTTAGCGGATGACCGCGATCCGATTGCCTACGGCAAGCCGCTGGAGCAGACGTTGCGCCGCGTGCGCGCTTACCCGGGCGTAGTAATCGCGATGGTGTCGGGCTCAGCATGGGGCGGCGCCGTCGATCTGGCGATGAGTTGCGACCTCGTAGTCGCTGATGAAAGCGCGCGCTTCGCGATGACGCCGGCGAACATCGGCTTGCCCTATACGACAAGCGGCCTGCTTCGTTTCTTCAACAACTTGCCGATTCACGTATTGAAGGAAATGTTCTTCAGCGCGTTGCCACTCGATGCCGCGCGCGCCGAGCGCTTCGGCGTCATCAACCGCCTGGTCGACAGCGACAAACTGGAAGCAACGGCGCTTGAAATGGCGCGCGGAATCGCAAGCAAGGCGCCCTTGGCGATCCAGGCCGTGAAGGAACAACTTCGGATACTGGAAGACTTGCAACCGATGCCTGTGCAAGCGATGGAACAGATTGCAGAACTGCGTCGGCAAGCATGCGAAAGCGCGGATTTCAGCGAGGGGCTAGCAGCGTTTTCAGAAAGACGTCCACCGGTGTTCAAGGGCAAATGAACACGGCGTTCACCAGAGCGAATGACGTTGTTCGAGGGGAGTGGTTCAAGCAACGGTGATGTCCTGAGCGATCGCGCTTGCACCGCCAGCGTTAAAGGTGAGTCTTTCCGGGAGCGAAGAAATAAACGAAAAACACCATCGGTGAGCTTTTCCGGGAGCGAGAAAAGCGCGAAGCGCGTACCCGCAAGCGCTTCGCTGGTAATCCACATGCGCCAAAATTCAGTGAGTGGTTTTATGAATGGCTCTTCGGCGCGCGCAGCGCCGCCGGAAGTATGACGCCCTTGTCGCAAGAGCATGTAGTGGCACGAACACAGATTCCAGATGCACCACTACCGGTAGCAAGCTGCGGGACCCACTTAGCAGGGGCTTCTAGCCGCTTTCTTTGCTTATCTTTCTTTGCGGCGGCAAAGAAAGTAAGTGCCGCCCCGCACAGGGGCAACGCTAATAGACCACTAACAATGCAAGGAAGGCACCAAACCCAGATCAAGGAAAAGCTCAATGCTGCGGACGCAGAACCACAGGCGCACACGCCGCCAAAATCGCCGCCCCGGCATAAGTCACCAACCCCATCGCAGCAACCCACCACAACGCAATCGAAACATGCGGCGCCAAAATCGTCGCCGCACCGGCAATGGCGACGCCAACGAGCCCTCCGGCCTGCCGCAACGCGTTCAGCAACCCAGACGCCACGCCAGCCAATTCACCAGGCACCTGTTCCAACACTGTAGAAATCATCGGCGGCACCGACAACGCTGTCCCACCTCCAAACATCACCATCGCCGCATAAGTAAAAAACCAGGGCGCCCGCCATTCCAGACTAACAGCCATAGCCGGCACGGCAACAGCAGCCAACACGAGCCCCGTAGTCATAAACTGCGTCGCAGTAAACCGCCCATGCAACCTACCCACCACCACATTCCCGATCGACAAACTCCCCGCAAGCGGCAAAAGCGTAAGCCCAATCTCCCGCGCGTTAAACCCAAACTCGCCATGCAGGTAGAGACTCAACTCAAACAACAACCCAAAGTAGCCAACATAAACAAGCGTCCCCATAGCATTCATCGTCACGAACATCCGATTGCGAAACCACTCAACCGGCACCATCGGATGCTGCGCACGCCGCTCGACAACAGCAAGCGTTAATACAGCCAGCACGGCAAGCAACGCCGCGCCCCACACCTCTCGCGCAGCGATCCCACGCGACGGCAACTCAATCGCCGCATAGCAAAGCGCGCCCAGTGCGACGATGCTCGCCAACTGCCCACCCCAATCGAAATGACGCCCAACGCTGCGCGTCGAGTGACGCACCACAACCCAAGCGCCCGCGAAGGCAACGAAACCAGTCGGCACATTGATCAGAAACGCACTGCGCCAGCCGAACCCTTGCACGAGGAGACCGCCGAGCACCGGCCCGATCGCCGCCGCGACCGACGCAATCCCTGCCCACGTCGCGATGGCGCGCCCGCGCTCGACGGGGTCGTCGAAGGTGCTGCGCACGATGGCGAGCGACGCCGGCAGAAATAACGCCGCGCCGCTGCCCTGCACGAAACGCGCGACCACCAGCGCACCGACGTTCGGCGCCAGCCCGCAAGCCGCCGAGGCCACGACGAACAGCGCCAGTCCCCACAGATACACCGCCTTCGCGCCGAAACGGTCGGACGCGACGCCGCCCGCGAGGATCAACGCGGCAAAGCTCAGCGTGTACGCATCGACGATCCACGCGAGACCGCCCACGGACGCGCCGAGGCTAACGTGCATAGCAGGCAGGGCGACATTGACGATGGTGGTGTCGAGCACGGCCATGAACATGCCGCTCGCCACCAGCGCGAGCGTCAGGCGCGGACGCCGGGCGGCCCGCTCCGAGTCGGCTAGCTTGGTAGGCAGCGGTTGTTCAGCGGTGCATTCGGTCATTACACATCCTCGGGCTAAAACTGCAATTGAATCGATCGACGAAGTCTAGTCACATACGCGAATGCAATAAAGCAGTGATTGCGCATGTGTATGATGCAAATATGCATGACGGACAGCGCAGCCAATGATCAACTGGGACAACGCACGATTTTTTCTCGCCGTGGCGCGTACGGGCACGCTGCGCGGCGCGGCGGCGCAACTCGATGTCGATCAGGCAACGGTCGGCCGACGGATCGCGGCGCTCGAAGAAACGCTTTCGACGACGCTGTTTCTGCGCACCCCCGCCTTGTTCGTGCTGACGCCTGCCGGCGAAGCCCTGCTCGGGGCGGCCGAGACGATGGAGCAGGCTGCCTTGTCGATCGAACGGCGAATTGCCGGACTCGACGATCAGCTGGCCGGCACGATCCGCGTCGCCACAACGGATTCGCTCGGCAAACGCTTCGTCGTGCCGGCCATCGCCAAGGTACGGCGGGCCCATCCGGGCATCGAGATCATCTGCGTGACGTCCGCGCAGATCGCCAATCTGACGCGGCGCGAAGCCGACGTGGCGATCCGCACGTTGCGGCCCGACGCACCCGACCTGATCGCGCGTAAGCTCGCGCAACTGCAGGTCGGTATTTACGCGTCACGCGAATACGTTGCGGCACGCGGCGAGCCGCGCGAAGGCGAGGCGTTCGATGGGCACGATCTGGTGATGTATCAACAGCCGGCCTCGCCGTCGATGCGGGCGGCGTTGTGCGGTGAGCCGACTTCGCGCGGGCGTCTCGTGTTCCAGACGCAATCGACTGCGATGCTGTTCGAGGCTGTCCTTGCCGGCTTCGGTATCGCCGAGCTGGCATGTTTTCGCGCCGACTATGAACCGGAGCTGGTGCGCGTGATGCCGCATCGCGCGGAGCCCTTCGATGTCTGGGTGGTCGCGCACGCCGATCTCTACAAGAGCGCGCGGATGCAGGTGCTGATTGCGGCAGTGGCAGAAGAATTCGCGCAGGCGGGTTGAGGCGCGTTAATGTGCTTCAAGACGTATTCGCACGTCGAAGGGTTTAGTGTGACGCCGTATTGAAGTCGTTTAGACGCTGCGTATCCAGCACCGGCCACAACGGCGGATCGGCCAGCGGCGGCGCGCACCTGCCAGGGCTTTTGCCGCACAGAGTTGCAGTTGTTCGTGGAGATTGTCGGTGAGGAAGGATCGATTGAACGCGAGGAGCATGTGCTCGCCGGCGCGCGGCGCTGTACCTATCGCGTGAAGCTCAAGAGCAAATAGCGCTGCATTACAGCGCATGTTTATGCGCTTCGAATTGTTTAGGCGATTAACTGCTTACCGCGAATTTTTTGCGAATAAATTTCCGCTTTTTCCATGCGAGGATAAAACGCCAACAACGTTCATGTATGTGCGATAGCTAGTCGATCCGCATACAGGCGATAGCGCGCCGCGCACGCCGGCCGTGCGCGCTTCGCATCTCGCAAGGAAAACCCGTCGTGAAATTCTCGTCTCGCCTTGGCGTGGCAGTTCTTGTCGTCCATAGTCTCCTTCCTCTCAGTGCATCCGCGCAATCGCAACTCACCTACACCACGTCGTGGATCGGCAATAGCTTTGGTTTCGGCGATGGCAAGTGGATGCAGCAGGACATTCAGGCGATCAGCGTCGGCGCCGACGGCACCGTTTATACCAACGCCCCCTGGGATGAAAGCGGTAGCGAAATCGCCGCATACCGTGCGGGCGACAAGATCGCCGTGGCCGGTTCGACGCATGGCTGGGGCGCCGCCGGCGGCGATGCGGTCGCGACGAACCATACCTACCTGTACGCGGCGATGTCGATCGGCAATGAGAGCAATGGATTGGTCGGCGCCGACTATCCACCGGCGAACCAGACATGGTTCGGTGTGACGCGCCGCACGCTTGCCAATCTGGCAACGGGCGCGCCTTTCACGGGTGGCATCGGCAATAGCGCCAACACGACGAAGAACAGCTTCCTGCTGCTGAACACGGTGACGACTGGTACCGATGCGGGCATTCGCGGCATGGCGGCCACCGATACCGAACTGTATGTCGCGGATACCATCAACAGCCGCATCCTCGTGTTCGACGCGGCTTCGATGCAGCGTTTGCGATCTTGGAACGTGCCTTCGCCGGGACGCATCGCAATCGACACGGATTCAACACTGTGGGTGATGAGCGGTGTTTCATCCGGAAACCTAAGCATTCTTCACTACGCCGCCAACGGCACTGCGCTCTCAGGCACCTTGACGTTGCCCGCCGGCGCAGTGCCAACCGACATTGCGATTACACCTTCCGGACAAATCCTCGTCGCCGACAACGGACCGTCGCAGCAGATTCTCGTCTACAACAAAAATGCTAGCGGTCAGCCGCAAGCGGGCGCATCGATCGGCACCCGTAACGGCATCTTCCACGCGCTCAAGGGCGTGCCAGGCAACTGGCGCTTCAACGGCATCACGGGTATCGGTCTCGATCCGGCGGGCAATCTGTATGTCGCGCAGAATGGTGAAGGGCCGCGGCCGCTCGGCTCGGCATCGGTGGGGCAAGGTGCGGTGCTCGAGAGCTATGGGTATAGCACGCATGCTCTCAACTGGCGCCTGTACGGGCTGACTTTCGTCGATAGCGCCGCGTTCGATCCGGCAACGCAGAATTCCGTCTACACGGGTTCGAAGCGTTTCACGCTCGACTACAGCCAACCGGCCGGCCACGAATGGTCGTATGCAGGCTTCACGCTCGACCGCTTCGATTATCCCGACGACCCCGCCTTTCACGAGCCGCGCGGCGTACGCGGCGAGCCGATGGTGCGGCGGATCAACGGCCTGCCGTTTCTCTATACGCTCGATCCTGGCGCGCATTATCTGAACGTCTATCGCTTCGATGCCGCGCACGCAGAAATGGCGATTCCGTCCGGCTTGCTGGCGCAAAATCCATTGCCAGGCACGTGGCCCGCAGCGCAGCCTACCTACGGCGAATGGTTATGGCGCGACGCCAATGGCAACGGCACCGTCGACGCTAGCGAGATCAGCAGCAATCCGTCGACGGGCAGCACGGTCGGCAACGGCTTCTGGTGGGTCGACACGCCCGGCAACGTGTGGCTCGCCACACCGACGAGCGGCATCCGCGAGATGCCGCTGCAAGGTCTCGACTCGGCCGGCAATCCGATCTACACATACGCGAGCTCGAAGATGTTCGCGATGCCGCAACCGTTCACGCGGATCGCGCGTATCGTCTACATCGCCGAGACCGACACGATGTACATATCGGGCTTTACGAGTGCGATCCCGTGGGATTCGACGCACTGGAAAGAGGCCGGTCCGGTGCTCGCGCGCTATGACAACTGGAGCTCCGGAACACCGACGCAGCAATACACCGTCTCCTTGCCATGGAACACGCAAACCAGTCCGCAGACGACAACGGTCGGCGTCGCGGTGGCGGGCAATTATGTCTTTATCGCCGAGTTGTACACCGCGAAGGTGGACGTGTACGACGCGCGCACGGGCCAGGCGGTCGGTTATATGACGCCGGGCGCGAGCGTCGGCAACACCAGCGGCTGGGTGGATGTTTATCTCGGCATCAGCGCGGTGCAGCGCGCCAATGGCGAATACGTCGTCCTGCTGGAAGACGATGCGCGCGCGAAAATCCTGATGTATCGGTGGACGCCTTGACGTGAATCGTGTGAATCGCACTGAGTCCGAGCACGAATAGACGTCAGCGCACGATCGGTATATAACAACGTGAAAGGATGGCTTTGTTCACTGATGCATCAACCTGAGAGAAGTTTCATCATGACGCAAGACGTAACGCCTCAGCCGCCCACGGGCGACCGGCCCGACCTTGAACACCTCGATGCAGCGCTGAGTCACGTGGATCAGCAGGTGTCGTCCGGCAGCATTGCTTCCGGTGCCGCAAAGGGCATTCTGTATAGCCTGATCGAAACGCTCGGCGCATTCGTCGGTGATCCGGATCTGCCGGAGCACGCGCGTTCGGGTTACGAGGGGCTGCTGGAAGCCGCTCGCGAATTGCGCGCGAAACTGGACCACTGAAGGCGAAGGGCGCGCCGCCTATGGGCGGCGTGGTTCGCCCTTACGAATCGCCGTTGTAATTCGGCGGCGCGGTTCTCTGTGATAAAAAGGCGCATTGTTTCCAACATTGCGCCTTTTTTATGCTTTCCACGTCCGCTATCGCGTTGCTGGCCATCGGCATTATCGTCGTGCTGATTACGCCGGGTCCGACCAATACGCTGCTTGCGGCTGCTGGTTTGCGTCAGGGCGTGCGCCGTTCTTTGCCGCTGATCGTCGCTGAACTCGCCGGCTATCTTCTGTCGATTTCAGTGTGGGGGCATTTTCTCGCGCAAGCCGCGCACGCGCTGCCGTGGTTGCCGTCGCTGCTACGCGTGGCGGCTGGTGTGTACATCGCGTATCTCGCCGTCGATATGTGGCGCGCGGCGGTGGCTTTGCCCGATTCGACGCAGCGGGCGAGCGGCATGCGCACGCTATTCGTGGCGACGCTGCTCAATCCGAAAGGCCTGTTGTTCGCCGGTACGATCTTTCCCGCCGTCGCGTTCGCGCATCTGCCCGCGTATGGCACGGCAATGTTGATGTTCGCCTGCCTGCTGGTGCCGATCGCGCTTGCGTGGATCGCGTTTGGCGCGGCGCTCGGCAGCGGCAAACTCACCTGGCTGAATCCGGTGAAGATGCAGCGCGGTGCGTCGATCGTGCTGGGCGTGTTTTCCTTGTCGCTTGCGTGGGCGGCGCTGCATTAATTCCGCCTCTTGTGCCGCGAGCTTAAGCTTCCATCCTGCTGTCTACGCTCAAAGCCTCGAGCCATTCCGGCAGCGCGGATGCGATTTCCAATTGCGGCGTGCCATGCCAGTCCGCACAGCGTTGCAGAGCGCGGCGCAGATCGCCCGCTAGCCTCGCACTAAGCTTCACGCCGGGTTCGATGTGCAGCGATTTCAGTTCGAACACGCCGGTGGTCCGATGCGCTTTCGCATCCACGCGGCCGACTAGGCGCCCCCGGCTCAAAAGCGGCAACACAAAATAACCGTACTTGCGCTTCGCGGCCGGTGTGTAGCATTCGATCGCATAGTCGAAGTCGAATAGCGCGGCAGCGCGCTTGCGATCCCACACCACCGGATCGAACGGCGACAGCACCGTGGTGACGGTTGAAGCGAGCTTGCCGTTCGCTGCTTCGTCGATCATCGGCGCGAATTCGTGATGGACGAAGGTGTCCTGCTTCCAGCCTTCCACCTGAACCGGGATCAGCTCACCGCGATCGGCGAGCGCATGCAATTCGTCGCGATAGGGGCGGCGTGGCAGCCGATAGTAATCGGCCACCCAATCGGCGCGCACGACGCCGAGTGCGCGGCAGGTGCGTCGCAACGCTTCCTCGGTGACGGTTTCCCGCGGCGGCAGGTCGCGCGCGTCGTCCCAATCCGGCAACACGCGCTCGGTCAGATCGTAGACGCGGTGAAAATTGCGCCGCTCGGCCACCATCAATTGCCCGATCGCGAACAGCACTTCCAGGTGGCGCTTCTCCGGCTTCCAGTCCCACCAACCGTTGCCCTTGCCCGCCTCGCGCGCGAAGTCCGCTGAGCGCACGGGACCTGTCGCACGGATATGCGCGAGCAGCTTCTCGATGTCTTTGCGGTACTTCTTGTGCCATTCCGCCGCGTATTTCCAGCCCATATCGCTCGGGTCGAGCATGCGATGGCGCAGCAGACCGTAGTCTTCGATCGGGACGAAACAGGCTTCATGCGACCAGTATTCGAACAGCTTGCCTTCGGCGAGATGCTCGTCGAGCCATTGCTGCGGGTACGCGCCGAGCCGGCTGAACAGCACGAGATACGGACTGCGCGCGACGACGTGGATCGTGTCGATCTGCAATTGCGCCATGCGGCGAATCGCGTCGAGCACGTCGGTTTTGACGGCCTTGCGGCGTGGCGGTGTCAACAAACCTTGCGCGGCCAGATGCAGGGTGCGGGCGGCAGATAGCGGAAGAGTCTTCACGCGGGCGTTGGTCACGGGATTAGGAGCGGACGCAAGGTCCGGCCTGGATCAGCAGCCGCTACTTTAGCGCGAATACGGCAGACGAATCGGCGTGGTGCGCAACCAGAGCATGGCGCCGTGGGAGGCACGGCGTGCCCAATGACAACGGCGCCGCAACTCCGCACCGTGGCCGACGGACATTACCAGTCGCGTCTGTGGTGCTTATCCCAGCCGCGATGGCGGCCATGGTCATGCCGCTCGCGATACCCGCGGTAGTAATCGCCGCGATACCCATAGCCATAGGCCGGCTGCACCGGCGCATAAATGACCGGAGGCGGCGCATAAACTACGGGCGGCTGGGCATAAATGGGGCCGGGGGTGTTGACGAACACGCCGACGTCTACCCGAGCCAAGGCAGAGGTCGATGCGCAGGCGGCAGCCAGGCTGATGGCGGCGAAAACGATCGCACGTTGGATCATGCTTGTCTCCTGTGTCGACCAGAGTTCGCGCGCTTGAGAGCACTTACTCCGGTCCCATGCAAGATTGCGGTCTAAAGAGTCAGCCATTCACTGTCGAATGGCTGACAACAATCTTACGAGACAGAAAGAAAAGCAGGTGCAACCAGTTGAAGGCGTGTGTAACAGCAGATTACCCCGGGGGCGTTCAGGCCCCCAAAGCGACCGCTTCCCCCGCCGAAACGGCCAGCAGCTGGTGGATCTGCGCGACCACCGCCGCACCTTCTCCAACCGCCGCCGCGACGCGTTTTGTCGATCCGGCGCGCGCGTCGCCGATCGCATACACGCCTTCGACCGTTGTAGCGAGATCGCAGACGGAGGCGCCGTCCACGCCGGCGCCGGTCAGCACGAAGCCCTTGTCGTCCAGTTCCACGCCGCAGGTGCGCAGCCAGTCGGTATTCGGATCGGCGCCGGTGAACAGGAACAGATGGCGCGTATCGAGGCTTGCGGTGCCATCCGGTAGCGGCTTCTTCAGCACGACCGATGACAACCCGACGTCGTCCGCCTCGAGCCGACCGACCTCCGAATGCGGATGCACGAACACATTCGGCAACGAACGGATGCGGTCGATCAGATAGCGCGACATGGTGGCTTCAAAGCCGCTCCGGCGGATCAGCACATGGACCTTGGCCGCGTGGGTCGCCAGATAGACGATTGCCTGGCCCGCCGAATTGCCGCCGCCCACCAGCACGATCTCCTGGCGTTTGCACAGCTTGGCCTCGACTGGCGACGCCCAGTAATACACGCCGCGGCCATCGAAACGGTCGAGCCCTTCGAGCGCAGGGCGCCGATAGACCGCGCCGCTCGCGATCACGATGGTGCGGGCCGTGATCTTGCCGCCGCACTTGAGTTCCAGCCGGTACGGCGACTCCGCGCAATGCAGCGCCTTAACGTGGACCGGAATCGCCACGTGCGCGCCGAATTTCTGCGCCTGCACGAACGCGCGGCCCGCCAGCGCCTGGCCGGAGATACCGGTCGGAAAGCCGAGATAGTTTTCGATCCGCGAACTGGCGCCTGCCTGGCCGCCTGGCGCACGGCTGTCGAGCACGATAACCGAGAGGCCTTCGGACGCCGCGTACACGGCCGTGGCGAGGCCGGCCGGCCCGGCGCCGACGATCGCGACATCGTACACATGCGAATCATCGAGATCGGGCAGCAAGCCGAGGCAGGTGGCGAGTTCAGGCATGCTCGGATGACGCAGCACTGTGCCGTCCGGGCAGATCACCAGCGGCATGTCTTCTTTCTGCGCGGCGAATTGCTCGATCAGACGCAGCGCGTCTTCGTCGCGCTCGTCGATGACTGAGTGAGGGTGGCCGTTGCGCGACAGGAAGCCTTGCAGCATGACGAGCCGTGCGTCGCTGCTGTTGCCGATCAGGATCGGGCCGCCCGCGCCCTTTTCGATCAACGACACGCGCCGCAGGATCAGCGCCCGCATGATGCGCTCGCCCAGTTCGGCCTCGGCGACGATCAACGCGCGCAGCTTGTCCGGCGGAATTAGCAAAGCGTCGACCGGGGTGACGGCCATGCCGTTTACCAGCGCGGGGCGCCCGGACAACTGACCGACTTCCGCGAGAAAATGCTTGGCGCCATGTTCCGCAATCAGAACCTCGCGCCCGATGCCATCGCGCTGATAAACCTTCACGCGCCCTTCCAGCAGCACGAACATGCCTGGACCGGTGTAGCCGGTCTCGAACAGCAGCTCACCGGCTTCCCAGTGGCCCACTTCGCCGAACCGGCGCAGACGATCGATTTCTGCGCACGTGAGTTCGGGGAACATCTGATGCATGCGCGTCGCAAGCGACGAAAACGGCGCGTCGGCGACGACGGCCTGTTGCCCTTCAACTTCTTGAGTCGACAGCATTGAACCGCTCCTTCTGTGTTCATCCTGAATGATCGACACGGGGGGCGAAGCGGCGCGGGCGCACAAGGGCGCCGGTATGAATGCGCTGCTGCGCTACACGGCCTTTGGCGCGATTTCGTCGCCGACCGCCACGTCGGGCGGCGGCATGCCGGGCAGCGCGTCCACCGCTTTGCCCGAGTCGCGCCAGGCTTCCATACCGCCGCGTAACGGCAGCACGTCGGCGAAGCCGGCTTCGTTCATCTGTTTGGCCATCCATGCCGCGGATATTTCATTCGGGCACGAACAGTAAATCACTACCTTCTGATCGTGCGGGTATGTTGCAACGATCTCCTCGAGCTGACGCTCGTCGGCGAATTGCGAACCCGGAATCACGAACGGGTCGAGCGCACGCTTTTCCTGCGAGCGAATATCGAACAGTACTGGCGTTTTGCCGGACGCGACCAGCGCCGCCAGCTCCTCGACTTCCATCCGCTGAGTTGCGAGCTTGGAAATCAGCTGACGCCGGCGAATCCAGCGATAGGCTGCGTACAACAGGAGCAACGCGACGGCCACCAGCGCGGCCGTGCGCCCCAGGCGCCCCGCCATGGCGAACAGCATGTCGATCTGCCGGGCGAACAGCGCGCCGATGATCAAACCGGTACCCGACCACAAGGCGGCGCCGATGCTGTCGTAGGTGAGAAACGTGCGGTAGCGCGTGCCCATCGCGCCGGCCATTGGGATCGACACGATCGACAGGCCCGGCACGAACTTCGCCACTGCCAGCACACGCACGCCCCAGCGGCCGAAAAAGCGTTCGGTCTTTTTTACACAGGTGTCGCGCGACAACGAAAGACGGCAGATCGTTTTCAGCGTATTGCCTCCATACATACGGCCGGCGAGATACCAGGCGCTGTCGCCGATCAGCGTGGCAAAGATCGACAACACGAGGACCGGCATCAACTGCGTGCCCACGGAGCCGGGATGCATGGCCGCCATCGCCCCGAATAGCACGAGCGACGGCATCGCCGGCACCGGCAGCCCGAGTGAGGCGGCCAGCACGTTGACGAAGACGAGCGCCGGTCCATATTGCTCGACGAGATCATGTAGCATCGGCTTACATCCGCAGCCCTTTCGGGCACGGCGCAGGTAGGGAAAGCAACGGGGTATGTAAGGATTATGGACGCATTTTCAAGACGTGCAAATGTCCGGAAATGCGTCAGGTTATTAGCGCGTTAAATGCGCGAGTGTCGCTTGCCAGCGGGTTAAAGGCGCGGAATAGAAGCGCGAATGGAACAAAGCGAACGGATTGATGCTTTCGCGGCAAGCAAGTGACGAATAATGGCCTACGGATGCCCGTAGGCCATTATTGCTGTACGCAAACCAAAGGCGGCGATGCAGAAACGGCGCACGGCATTCGCGCGTAAGGGCAATACCATGCGTGACAGCTTTATTGACGATGATTGTGCTGTTCGCCCGGCAATTCCGCGCCATGCGCGCGAATGGCAGCAATCAGTTCGGCAGGCGTGATTTCGTAGCGCACTTCGCGGTGAATGCCTGGCTTGCGCTCATCGACCTCGACCAGAAGAATGCCTTTGCCGTCTTCTGTCGATTCGAGGCGCAGCGAGCGAAGTTCGCGCGCCGTTGCGTCGTCGTATTCGGTGAGCAGGGCCATTGACCCGGAGGACCCGGTAGTGCGCATCGAGGTTGTCCTTGTTCCGTTGTTGATCGAACCATTGTACGGGTAGGTTGGCGCGCCGTCTTTCGTACGGCGCTCACGTGGGGAATCCGCCCGCCACCTATCTGCTTGCCGGGACGCCGCGCTACGCCGCATTGGCCAATGGCTGGCGAGGCCCGCCGGGCAATGCGAGCGGTGACGCCCGACTGTGACAATCAGTTTAACGCGACTCTCCGCGCCGACGGCTGCATTTTTCGTGCCCCGTGACGGTGCAGCCCTTCTCTCCCCGCCTGTCACGGTGTTGACGCGCGCATCGGTTAAGGCGGGTGCGATGAGAAAAACAGGCGGCGAAAAAAATAGCCCGTCCTTTGGGAGGACGGGCTGCTAAACGCCGTTGTTACTCGGGTCAGCCTGCCCTTGCAACTAATTGGGCGCTGACGTTTGCATCCTGATGCGTCAATTCCGGACTGTCGAGGTGGGAGTAACGCCGATCTATCAGATTAATGTCAAATCTTCCGCCGGCATTCGCCACTTCAACGACGGTTGACGACACGCGGCTCGCTGCCTGGTCGAACGCTTGCCTGCGCTCCGAGTGGCCGCGAAAATCAGTGCCGGATGCTTCGCGTGCTGTTATCAAAAGCGCTACACTGCGCCGGTAAAGGGCTGCAGACCTGTTCCGTGCTCCTCCGAGCCGCAGCGGTCTGCGTGCGCGAACCACGCTAACTTTGCCAGCTGATGCAAAAGATCCTCGACCGTACGCAGGAATCACTGGCGCACGCATTCGCGTCGCTGGCTCATAGCGCCAAGCGCCAACAACGGTTGTACCTCGCGACGATCGCTTCGCTGATGCTGATTGTGGTGATCTTTGCGCTGCTGCTGGCCGTCCTTGCCGCGGACAAGCAACTCGAATACCGGCGAACGTTCGCGTCCCAGAGCGCGGCCGACCTCTCGCGGCTCCTGCATCGGCAGGAATCGTTCATGCGGCGGGCCGAATTCACGCTCGACTACTATCACGACACCGACAACGTGCTGCGCGTGCCGGCAAGCGTCGAGGACGCGGTGCGCGTGAGCGGCGTCGCACGCGGTACGGTGCCAAGGGTCAACGCGCAATTCGACCTGCTGGTCGGCGACGCCGCGCGCGCGGCATGGGGGCCGCAATTCGGCGCGAACCTGTGGCGTATCTACGAAGCGGCACAGTCGACGCTGGTGACCCAGCAGGCGTTCGAGCTGCCGCAACGGGCGATCCTGCTCGGGCTGACCGAAGACTACGCCGCGATTCTGCCTTCGCTCGCTCAACCGGTTGCCAATTCGGGTGCCGATAGCGGCGTAACGGCTGCGCCGCCTTTGCAGCCGGCGATCGTGAGCACGTTGCGTGAGACCCTCGAACAGGAATTGCAGACGCAAACCGGCACGCGTATGCCCGGCAAGGGCCAGCGGATCTGGCTCGGTCCCTATCGCGATACGCTGCAAGGCGTGCCGGTCATCTCCACGGTGAGCGCCTACTATGCCGGCGATACACCGACCACATTGATCGTAATGAGCATTCCGCTTGACGGGCTATTGGCGCACGTCGCGCGGCCCGACTACGACGGGACACAGTTGCTGATGACGGCGGATCGCCATGTGATTGTGTCGTCGCCGCCCGTCGATGCGCAGACTGCAGCCAGGCTGCAAGACGCCGTCGCGCATATGCCATCCGATGCGTACCGTTACACCCGCGACGGCGTGATTCTGAGTGAGCCGTTGATGCCCGGCTTCGGTTCGCTAGTCAGCTATCTGTCGTGGCGCGAGCTGATTGCCGCGCTCGGTTGGCAATTGGCCGCGCTTGTCGGCCTCGCGCTGCTGGTGTTGGCGGGGATCGCACTGGCGGCGCGATTCTGGGGGCTGCGCCTGATGCGCAGCACCTTCGCGGAAGCGTCGCGTGCGCTGGAAAGCGAAACCATCAATCACGTTCTGGTCAGCGCGACGCCGGTTGGTTTGTGCATCGTCCGGCAGAGCGACTATTCGATCATCATCGCCAATGCATTGGCCGACGAGTTGCTGCATATCGAAGCCGGCAGTAGTCGCTTGCCGCCGCATATCGTCGATGAGATTCGTGCACTGAAGCCCGATGGTCCTTCGATCACGGCATTCGCGAGGATCGCCGCTTTTGTCGCGCCTGCGCAGCCGATGCAGCCGGAAGCGCATCCGCAGCCACAGCCGCCGTCACAACCGGCGCCCGACGAAAGCGCCTCTCCACAAGCGCAGTTTCTGCAGTTCACCTACGCGCCGGCACGTTACGCCGACGAGGACGTGCTGTTCTGCGCGATCCTCGATGTCACCGCACAACACGCGCTCGAACAGCAATTGCGGCTCGCGCAGCAGACCGCCGAGATCACGATGCGGGCTCGCTCGAATTTCTTCGCGTCGATGAGCCATGAAATTCGTACGCCGCTCAACGCGCTGCTTGGCAACCTCGAATTGTTCGCCCGTACGCCAGGACTCGAAGCCCACGCGCAGCGACTCACGGCGTTGAATGTCGCGGCCGATGCGCTGCGCCGTATCGTCAATGACATCCTCGATTTTTCGAAGATCGATGCCGGCGAGATGAAGCTCGTGAGCGAGTCGTTCCGCCCGCTGGACGATTTCGAGAATATCGCGCTCTCCTACGCACCCATGACGGCGGATCGCGCGATTCGTTTTTACGCACATCTGTCGCCGACGCTCGACCAGGTGCTGCGTGGCGACCGCACGCGCATCGCGCAGATCGTCAACAACCTGTTGAGCAATGCGTTCAAATTCACCTCGTGCGGCAAGATCACGCTGAATGCCGAAGTGAAAGAAGATCTGCAAGGACGTCCGATTCTGATCTGCCGGGTTTGCGATTCGGGGATCGGCATGGATCAGGCGCTGGTTGCGCGCATCTTCAGTCCGTTTGTGCAGGGCGAGGCAAGCACGTCGAGCCGCTATGGCGGCACTGGCCTCGGTTTGTCGATCTGCGCGCGGTTGTGCGAGTTGATGGGCGGCGATATTTCGGTCGAG
This sequence comes from Paraburkholderia sp. SECH2, assembly GCF_030464795.1. Classification (NCBI taxonomy): domain Bacteria; kingdom Pseudomonadati; phylum Pseudomonadota; class Betaproteobacteria; order Burkholderiales; family Burkholderiaceae; genus Paraburkholderia; species Paraburkholderia sp. SECH2. Next base: position 137,942 of record NZ_JALPRH010000017.1, on the reverse strand, counting down.
AGCGTGCTGGGAGTCGGCAGCGCGTTCAGCGTGTCGATCCCGCTCGCTTCGTCCCCAGATGAGTTGCGCGAACCGCTTGTCGAGCCGGCTCGGCGTGGCAGTGTGCTGGTGGTGTCGCAGGAACGCGAGTCGGGGCAGATCATCGACAGCGGTTTGCATCTGGTGGGGTGGTCTGTTCATACCGTGGTATCGATGCGTAGTGCAGAAGCGTGGTTGCGCGTGAACCGGCCGGAGGCGATGGTGGTCACCGGCGAATACGATCTCGACGCGATTGCCGCGTTGCGTGCGGTGCACCCGGCCGGCGTAGTGTGGATCACGCGCACCGGACCGCATCGTCCCGCTCCGTGTGGAGACGGCGTCCTCGAAGTGACGGAGTTCAGCCGCAAGGCGATTCTGGCCGCGGTCGATCTCGCGGCCGCGGGCGTCACCGATGTCGCAGCGACGCTGCCGCCGACTTCTGCCGCATTGCCGCCCCCCGAAGCCAATCCGGCTTTGCAAGGCTTGACGGTACTGGTCGCCGAAGACAATCCGCTGATCCAAACCTTGATCGTCGAGCAACTCGACGCGCTCGGCTGCCTGCCGACGATTGCCGGCGATGGGCGGCAAGCGCTGGCGGCATTCGAACAGGGGCATTTCGAAGTGGTGCTGACCGATATCCATATGCCCGTGATGGATGGATATACGTTGCTGGCGGAACTGCGCAAAGCGCATGCGGACTTGCCCGTGCTGGCTTTTAGCGCAGTCACCGACAACCAGCAGCAGGAAGGCTGGCGCGAGCGGGGTTTTACCGGGTATGTCGGGAAGCCGGCGTCGCTGGGAGAGTTGGAGGCGGCGCTGCTTGCGGTGACGTCCGCGGAGTCGCAGCGTGCGCCGGTATCGGCGACGGCAGAGACTAAGGCACCAGCATCAACGATGGCCGCGGCGACTCCAGCGGCAACCACCACAGCCACCGACCCCGTGAACACGCTCAGCGCGGACGACAAGTCGCGTTACACGGCCATGCTCAAGGAGCATCTTCAAAACGACCTGCCGAGACTGCTGGCGATTGTCGAACAGGAAGACCGGGCAGCATTGGGCGGCTGGGCGCATAGCGCGGCCGGCGGGTTCCTGGTTGTGCAGGAGCAGCGCTTCGCGCAGCAATGCCGCGAACTGCAACGGCTATGCGAGAACGGCGAACCGTGGACGACCGAGCTGGACGAACGCGCGATCTCGCTGCATGAGGCGATATGCGATTACTTCGGGCTGGATGAAGCGTCGACGCATTGATTGGCGTTTCTGCCATCGCCGATGCCATCGTCATCGGCGTTTCAGTCGTAGCCGGTCAATCCGGACGTTTCGCGATGAAGTCGATCTCGACCAGCGCGTCGCGTGCGAGCGCAGTGACGCCGATGCAGGTTCTCGCTGGCAGTTTGTCCGCGGGAAAGTAGGCGCGGTAGGTCTCGTTCATCACCGCATAGTCGCGCTTGAACTCGGTCAGGAAAATGCGCACGGCGACCACGTGTTGCAGCGTCAGACCGACGCCTTGCAGCACGAGTATGAGGTTGTCCATCACGCGTTGAGTCTGCGCGACGACGCCGTCCGGAAGCGGCGCGCTGTCGTCGGTGGGCGAGGTCGGCATCTGACCTGTGAGGAACACCCAGCCGTCGGTTTCGGTGGCATGGGAGAAGGGGCCGACAGGCGTCGGGGCGGACGGGATCATCCAGAAGGCGGGGGTAGGGCTCATGAGGGCAGTCGGCGTCGAGTGTCGGCCGGCCTAAGTTACCCGAACAAAATTTTTGACGTCGGCGGTTTTTCCTTATTGCCGCCTGTGTTAACCGCTTGCCGGTACTCAAGTACTCAAATGGTCGAGCTTGCGGAGATCACGCCGCACTGTGCGGCGTGATCTCCGCGCCGTCTGCCGCGCCGTTAAACCAACCCAGTCATGTAATACACGGCGATCACAAAGAACACCGCCAGTGTCTTGATCACCGTCACCGCGAAGATATCGCGATACGACTGACGGTGCGTCAAACCCGTCACGGCCAGCAGCGTGATCACCGCGCCGTTATGCGGCAGCGTGTCCATACCGCCGCTCGCCATCGCGACGACCCGGTGCAGCACTTCCATCGGAATATGCGCCGCTTCCGCGCCCTTGATGAACGTATCGGACATAGCCGCGAGCGCGATGCTCATGCCACCCGATGCCGAGCCCGTGATACCCGCCAGCGAGCTCACCGAAACCGCGGCATTGACGAGCGGATTCGGAATGCTCTTCAGCGCATCACTGACCACCAGGAAACCCGGCAAAGCCGCGATCACGCCACCGAAACCATACTCCGACGCCGTATTCAACGAAGCCAGCAGTGCGCCTGCCACCGCCGCCTTGGTGCCGACCGCGAAGCGTTCGCGCACGCGACCGAATGCCGTCACCACGACCATCACGATACCTAGCAGCAGTGCGCCTTCCACAGCCCAGATCGCAACAACGCTCTTGATCGTCGTCGTGACCGGCGCATGGATGCCAGGCAGGATGTCCGGTGCGATGGTGTACGTCGCACCGTACCAGTTCGGAATCCAGCGGGTCAGCAGGAAGTTCGCCACGCCGACCAGCACCAGCGGTGCGACTGCCAGCAGCGGATGCGGCAGTTGCTTCGATTCGACGCGTTCCGGTTCGTTGACGAGTTCCGTGCCGTAGCCTTCGCCCGTCGCCATTGCCGCGCGGCGGCGCCATTCCAGATAGGTGAGGCCAACCACGATGATGAACAGCGAGCCGATCACGCCAAGCGTGGGCGCGGCCCAGGACGTCGTCTTGAAGAAGGTGGTCGGGATGATGTTCTGGATCTGCGGCGTGCCCGGCAGCGAATCCATGGTGAACGAGAACGCGCCGAGCGCGATCGCGCCAGGCATCAGGCGTTTCGGAATATTGCTCTGGCGGTACAGCTCGGCGGCGAACGGATACACCGCGAACACCACCACGAACAGCGATACACCGCCATAGGTGAGCAGCGCACACACCGCGACGATCACCGCATTCGCACGCGAGCGGCCGATATAACGGATGGCCGCGGCCACGATCGACTCAGAAAAACCGGACAGTTCGATGACTTTACCGAACACCGCGCCCAGCAGAAAGACGGGGAAGTAAAGCTTCACGAAGCCGACCATCTTCTCCATGAAGATGCCGGAGAAGACCGGCGCGACGGCGCCCGGATCGGTCAGCAGGACCGCGCCGAGGGCGGCGATCGGCGCGAACAGAATGACGCTGTAGCCGCGATACGCGGCAAACATCAGAAACGCCAGCGCGGCGAGGACGATAACAAAGGACATTGAGTCTCCAAAGCTTGGTTGTTCTACGTGTACGCCGTCCCGATGAGTGCGACGGCCCGGCGCCCGCAAATGCAGATTCCATGCCACGCACGCCGCAACGGCCTGTCCGTTGATTTCACAGGCCGAAGTTCGAAACGTGATGCGGCCGATTGTACCCAAACGTCTCCAAATCGGGACGCAGATCAGCTGAATACAGGCCGAACCGAGGTTAAACCCTTATGGAGTAGGCTTGCTGGCGATCTCGCTGATGAGATAAGCTTGTCCACGAAATGAGATATGCATAAATAGAACGATAGCCGGAGACAGCGACACCATGATGAACGACTGGGCGGGCCTTCCTGCTACCTACGGCGACGTACTCCGCCGGGCGATGGATTCGCTCTTCCGCACGTTCGAAAACTTCAGCGAAGGCACCTTCATCGTCGACGCCGAGGCGCGCGTCGTCTGGATCAACAAGCGCTACGCGGCGCGCTTTGGGTTTTCGGACCCGGAGCAGGCGATTGGCCGGGATTGCGAGGAGGTGATTCCCAACAGCCTGATGCGCGAGGTTGTGAAAACCGGCAAGCCGATTCTGCTCGACATCCTCGAAACGGGCCGCGAGCCGCTTGTCGTGACGCGGCTGCCGTTGAAAGACGATGCGGGTGAAACGGTCGGCGCGGTAGGTTTCGCGTTGTTCGACGAACTGAAGGCGCTCACGCCGCTCTTTTCCCACTACTCGCGCGTGCAGGAAGAGTTGATCGCGACGCGCCAGTCGCTCGCGCAGGCAAGACGGGCGAAGTACACGTTCGGCAGTTTTGTCGGTACGAGTGCGGCCAGTCTCGAAGTGAAGCGCCAGGCGCGCCGCGCCGCGCAACTCGAGTCGCCGGTGCTGTTGCTCGGCGAAACCGGCACGGGCAAGGAACTGCTGGCGCATGCCATTCACGGCGGATCGGCACGGGCAAATTGGCCGCTCGTTACCGTCAACGTGGCGGCGATTCCGGACACCTTGCTCGAAGTCGAATTCTTCGGCGCCGCTCCCGGCGCCTATACCGGCGCCGACCGGAAAGGACGGGTCGGCAAATTCGAGCTTGCGAACGGCGGCACGCTGTTTCTCGACGAAATCGGCGACATGCCGCTGCCTTTGCAGGGCAAGCTGTTGCGCGTGCTGCAGGACAAGGAGTTCGAGCCGCTTGGCTCGAACCGGATCGTGCGCGCGAACGTGCGGATCATCGCCGCGACCTCAGCCGATTTGCCGGCGCTGGTCGCGGCCGGGCGTTTCCGCGCGGACCTGTTCTATCGGCTGAACGTATTGACGATCCAGGCGCCGGCGCTGCGCGAGCGTTCGTCCGATATCGAGGCGCTTGCCTACGCCATGCTCGAGGACCTGTCGGCGCAAGCGCCGGGCGCCAGCCACTTCGAATTGCAGGACGATGCCTTGCGGCTGCTGTGTTCGTATGGGTGGCCCGGCAATGTGCGCGAGCTCCGCAACACATTGGAGCGGGCAGTGGTGCTCTCGGACAGCGAGCGCATCGATGCGCGTGCGCTAGCGCCGTTCATCGGTCCAGCACGCAGCGGACATCGTCCGCTTGTTTCCGCGGGCTCTGAAGCGCACGCTTCAGATGCCACCTCGGAGGCGCCTGACGTGACGTCGTCATGGAGCGAAGCCATGGCCGCGTTCGAAAAGCGCTTCCTGGGCGATGCCTTGCGCGCCAACGGCGGTCGCGTGATCGAGACGGCCATGCAGATCGGCATGGGCCGCGCGACGCTCTATAAGAAGATCGCTGCATACGGCATCGAGGTGTGACGAAGTCCCGCTACATCGCGTGGCGAAGTGTAATTGCCGCGTGGCACAATCGCGTGATCGAAAAACAAGACGTGATCGGGGTTTCAAATGAAACGCAGTCTTTTCTCTTTCGCGCGCGGTGCCTGTGCCGCGCTGGCGCTTCCCGCAATCGCCATGCTGAGCAGTTGTAGCAGTAGCGCACCGCTGTTTCTGTCGGACGGCCGACCAACTACGCTGGTCCAGTGTTCGGTCGGATCCGACTCCTGCTCGCAGCAGGCAAACGCAGCGTGCGGCGGCGCCTTCGACGTCGTGCGCCAGTCCAGCGACAACGGCACCCTCAGTCTGATTTACGCCTGCCGGGCGAAATGACGCCACGCCGGCCAATGGCTGGTGTGATGCGTGTGATTGACACTTTCCTTCGTTGATCCCGCCGCTCGGCCATGACGGCGGGCTGTCTCCCTCTCTTCGCAGTTTCCGCTTAACCGGACCAAACCGGCCATATGGCGAGCAGTGTCATGCGGAAAGCATATGACCGTCATAAATATCTGGCTCTAATGTGCGTTCGCCAAAACGGTTACGATGCGCAATGAATATCGATCGAATTGCTTCGAGTTTATTACCTTAATTATTTGCTCTGACAAAAAGCGCTCGGTTTTCGCCGTCAGGCCGAGTCGGTGCGGCATCTAACGGAACGCGAAGTTTCGCCGCAGTATCCTCATCTGGCCGGCTCACAATCAAAAACAATGTGCAGGTTTTGCCGGTTTTTCGGCGGTCCGAATTATCCGCTTCAGAAAAATCTTCCGTTTTAACGGAGCTTCTGGAGTAATCAGGGCACGCTTTATGCTTTTAAACTGGCTCAATGAGTAATTCCGGGGAAAGCAATGAATCACCTCCAACTCGAAAAAGATATCCAACACCTTGAAAATGTAATCACGCATATTTCCGCTGAAGACCGCATCCCGCTGTCGTATTGGCGCAATCGCATTAACTCGGTGTCCGGAGCGGCACTGATGCCGGCACAGGCTAATCGCGTCAAACGGCTCAATGCGGCCCTCGCTGCATTGGAGGACCGGCAGAAAGCGTAACTGTCCATGGGTGGAGGGTGACGTGTACCGTCTGATCGGGTAACGTTTCCGGCAGAAATTAGGGAACGTAACACCTAAGAATTCAGGAGGAGCATGCAACCAGCAGGATTTTCAGCCGCCCGGCTGACGGCGCTGACGAACGCCATGCAAGGCTATGTGGAACGCGGCGAAGTGACGGGGGTCGTTTCGCTGGTTTGGCGGCGCGGTGAAATCGGCTACTTCGAGCCGCTCGGCCTGCGCGACGAAGCGGCCCAATTGCCCATGGAGCGCGACGCGCTGTTTCGCATCGCGTCGATGACCAAACCGGTGACGAGCGCGGCGATCCTGATGCTGATCGAGGAGGATCGGTTCGCGCTCGACACGCCAATCTCATTGTGGTTGCCGGAGCTGGCAGCGCCATCCGTGTTGCGCGACCCCACCGGCCCGCTCGACGAAACCGACCCGGTCAGAGCGCCACTTACCGTGCTCGATCTGCTCACGCACCGCGCCGGCTTTGCTTATCACTTCACCGCCACCGGACCGTTGGCCGAAGCTTACGCGGCGGCCTTCAACGGCATTGAAGCGCGTGGGGATGCCAGCGCGTGGCTGGGGCGCATAGCCAGCTTGCCGTTGATGTTTCAGCCCGGCTCGCGCTGGCATTACGGTATCGCGACCGACGTCCTCGGCGTTCTGATCGAGCGCGTGAGCGGCATGCGGCTGGGTGACTTCTTCCGGACGCGGATTTTCGAACCGCTCGGCATGCGCGATACGGCGTTCTGGGTGCCCGACGCGCAACTCACACGTTTGGCGACGGCCTATGGCGTCGAGGCGGGCACGCGGCGGCGCGTGGTCGAAGATCATCCGTCGGCGAGCCGCTGGGCGAATCCCGATCGTTTCCAGAGCGGTGGCGGCGGACTTGTCTCGACAGCGCAGGACTATCTGCAGTTCGCCCAACTGTTGCTAGGGCGTGGGCGCGTCGGCTCGACACGTCTGCTGTCGCATCGCTCGGTCGATTTGATGCGCTCGAACTTTCTGACCCGCGACCAGCGGCGTGTGCCGGCGTTCGGCCATGTGCTGTGGGCAGGCCAGGGCTTCGGCCTCGGCTTGTCGGTGGTCGACGATCCGGCGCAGCAGTTGCCGCTTGGCTATCGCTCGGTGGGTTCGTTCGGCTGGCCGGGTGCGTATGGCACGAGCTGGTTCGCCGATCCGGTGGAGGACCTGATCGGATTGATGCTGATTCAGCGGCGTGCTGTCGAACCCTTCCCAATGTCGGTTGATTTCGAGCGCCGCGTGTACGATGCAATTGACGATTGAGTGCGTGGCCTGCAGCAGTTGAGCGGGCGGTCTTGAACGGCGGACGGTTCACGGGCGCACTCTGAGCGGACCGCCCTGCGCGGGCCGCTCTATCCGGCACTTTATTCGTCTGATAGTGTCCGCAAGTGTCCGCACCGCAGTTCGTCAAATCGATCGGAGTACCCGCCATGGCCTCATATAAACAGTTGACTGCTCAGCTCGAGAAGCTCCATAAAGAAGTCGCGGTGGCGCGCGAAAAGGAAATCGCACAGGCGATTGCCGAGATCAAGCAGAAGGTTGCCGAGTACGATCTGACCGCGGAAGAGCTGGGTTTTACGAGCAAGCGTGCCGCGGTACGCAAAGCGCCTTCGGTAGCCAAGTACCGCAACCCGAAAACCGGCGAGACGTGGAGTGGCCGTGGTCGCTCGCCTGGCTGGCTCGCCGGCAAGAATCGGGAGCGCTTTCTGATCGAAGGCTAGAGTACGGTTCGACCGTGGCGCTTGCGCTCGCAACGCGCCGAATTTTTCTGAAGTGAAGTTGCGTCGGGTTTTTCTCGCACCGCTGAGAGGGTCCCGAAAACGCTCACCTTTCGCGTGAGCTTGCAACGCGCGCCGTGGGTTTCGCGAGGTACCTCGCACCAGGCTTCGTTGTTTCGGTGAGCCTGGTTTTGTCGGATGACGCACCTTGCGGTGCGATCACTCCGGCTGTCTCTCGCGGTGTCGCGACCTCCCTCGAAACCCGCGCCAGCCTTTGCTGGCGGGCGTTCCCTGGCTATGCGAAGAATCGCGTAATCCATCGTTCGATTCTCACGCGGTCTTTTCCGCGTGCTTCGCCTCGCTGCTGAACCTCGCGCCGCTGGTGCGTGCGCGGCCTTCTGTGCGTTCACCTTTCGTCTGGATTCGAGGCTCGCCATCGCGAGTCCCGAAAAGTCTCACCTTTGCGCTTGACCGTGCGCGCGACTCAACGCGCACATCCAACGTGCCACCTGATGCGCCCGGGGGCAAACCCGGAGATGAGTTCGCCTCATACCCCGGATCAAAACTCATCGATACATGGTCGCGAAGACCGCGCAGCACAATCGGTCATCCACTCAACCTCGACGGAAAGACCATGAGCGTATCGACGGACAAACAACTCTTTATCGGCGAAGGATTCGAAGGTCCTGGCGTCAATCTCGCGCATATCAACGTGCTGGTCGGCCCGCGCAATGGCCCCGCGGGGCAGGCCTTCGCTACGGCATTGGCGACGCCTTCAGCGGGGCACGCACCGTTTGTCGTGATCGCGCGGCCGGGTGTGCCGACCAAGCCGCTGACGCTCTATGTGAACAAGGCGCAGATCGGCAGCGACTTCCACGGCAACGCGACGTGGGGTGCTTCGCAAGCCGGTATCGCGAGAGCGGTGGCCGAATCGCTGGAGAACGGCACGCTGCCGCCTGAAGCGGAAAACGATTGGGTGGTGGTGTCCGCGAACTGGGTCAATCCGGCCACCGACGATCTCGACGCCGTCTTCGAGAACAACTACCGCGCGTGCAAGAACGCGATTCTCGCGGCGATGAAGGGCCTGCCGCATCGCGATGAAGTGTTTGCCGCCGCGCGCGACGTATCGAATCCGTTCTACACCCCCAAACAACGTTAATCACACGCAACGTGGTTCGCGCGCCGTGAGGGGCGCGCTGCTGCGTGCGCTACTGAATGTGACCAGGAAGGAGACAAGCACTATGGAATACATTCGCCTCGGCCACTCGGGCCTGAAGGTGTCGCGTTTGTGCCTCGGCACGATGAACATGGGCACGCCGCAATGGAAGCCCTGGATCTTCGATGAAGCGCAGAGCGAGCCGATCGTGCGTCACGCGCTGGAAGCCGGCGTCAATTTCATCGACCTCGCCGATTTCTATTCGACCGGTGTAGGCGAAGAAGTGGTGGGCCGCATTCTGAAGCGCATTGCACGGCGTGAAGAGATTGTCGTGACGACCAAGGTCGGCTACGACATGGGCACGTATCAGAACGCCGGCGGCCATTCGCGCAAGCACATCATGGACGGTATCGACGCGTCGCTCACGCGCCTCGGTATGGATTACGTCGATATCTACATGCTGCATTTCTTCGACGTGAACACGCCGGTTGAGGAAACGATGGGTGCGTTGAACGATATTGTGTGTGCGGGCAAGGCTCGGTACATCGGCGTATCGACGATGTACACGTGGCAGTTCGCGAAGATCATGCAGGTCTGCGAGCGCAATGGCTGGCACAAACCCATCAACATGCAGCTGCAGCTCAACCTGGCCTATCGCGAGGAAGAGCGCGAAATGATTCCGTATTGCCAGGATCAGGGCGTCGGGGTGTCGGTGTTCAGTCCGCTGGCGCGTGGTCTGTTGACCTGCGATCCGAACTCAACGCGTAACCGGACCGATTTCTTCACGGCGCAGATGTACGGCGATACGGCATCTCGTGAGATTGCTGCTTCGGTGGCGCGCGTGGCGGCGCGGCGTGGTGTGTCGGCCGCGCAGATCGCGCAGGCGTGGGTGCTGAATCATGGTGGTGTGGCGAGCATGCTGGTCGGGGCGGACACACCTGCGCAATTCGATAGCGCGTTGGCCGCTTTAGGCACGAAGCTCTCCGCCGACGAACTATTCGAACTCGAACGCAATTACACCCCGTGCGATCTGATCAACGACTACACCGCGGGCAAACGCATCGCTCGTGAAGCGCGGCTTGCGCAAGGCACGTTCGTCGAGAACCTGGAGAAGGCAGCATGAACGAGTTTCTCCGAACCGGACATTACATTGGCGGTGAGTGGTACGAAAGCGCAAGCACGTATCCCGTTCTGAATCCTGCGACGGGCGAGGTGATCGCTCAAGTCGCAAGGGGCGGCGCGGCGGAAACGACGCAGGCCGTTGCCGACGCTGAACGCGCTTTTCCGGTGTGGCGCGCGTTGACCGCAAAAGAACGTGGCGCGCGTGTCAGACGCTGGGGCGAGTTGATGCTCGAGAACCGCGATGCGCTCGCTGAACTGCTGACGCGCGAGCAAGGCAAGCCGCTTGCCGAAGCGCGCGGCGAAGTCGGCTATGCGGCGAGCTTCTTCGAATGGTTCGCCGAGGAAGCCAAGCGCAGTTACGGCGACGTGATCCCGAGCCCGAATCCAAACGCGAAGATCATCGTGACGCGCGAACCGGTCGGCGTGGTCGCGGCCATCACGCCGTGGAATTTCCCGCTTGCGATGATTACGCGCAAGGCCGGCCCGGCGCTCGCGGCGGGCTGCACGATGGTGCTGAAGCCTTCCGAAGAAACGCCGTTGTCCGCTTTGGCTCTGGCCGTACTGGCGGAGAAGGCCGGCATTCCACCAGGCGTGTTCAACATCGTCTCCGGCGATGCAGTCGCGATCGGCGGCGTGCTGACTGAATCGGAGGTGGTGCGTAAGTTATCGTTCACCGGCTCGACGCGCGTCGGTAAACTGCTCGCGAAGCAGTCGGCGGATACGCTGAAGAAGCTGTCTTTGGAGCTTGGCGGCAACGCGCCATTCATCGTGTTCGACGATGCGGATATCGACGCGGCAGTGCAAGGCGCGATGGCCTCGAAATTCCGCAATACCGGTCAGACCTGCGTGTGCGTGAATCGCTTCTACGTGCAGGACGGTATCTACGATGCATTCACGCAGGCGCTGACACAAGCCGTGCGGAAGATGCGTGTCGGCAACGCGCAGCAAGGCGAGTTCGAACAAGGTCCGCTGATCAATCAGGCGGCGCTGAAGAAGGTGGAAGCGCATGTCGCCGACGCGTTGCAGAAAGGCGCGAAGGTTTTAACGGGCGGCAAACCGCACGCGCTCGGCGGCACATTCTATGAGCCGACCGTGCTGATCGATGCATCGAAGTCTATGCTGGTCGCCGCGGAAGAAACCTTCGGCCCGGTGGCAGCGTGCTTTCGCTTCAAGACGGAAGACGAAGCCATCGCTGCGGCCAACGATACGCCGTTCGGTCTCTCTGCCTATTTCTATACGCGTGACCTGGCGCGTGCATGGCGCGTCGCGGAGGCGCTGGAGAGCGGCATGGTCGGCATTAACGAAGGGATTCTTTCGACTGAAGTCGCGCCATTCGGCGGCGTCAAGCAATCAGGCCTAGGCCGCGAAGGCTCGAAGTACGGGCTCGATGAATACACGGAACTGAAGTACATGATGATGGGCGGGCTCGGTCGCTGACCTTCGTCTTATGCGTTCATCTCACCCATTCGCCTTGTACATCGCATGCCGTAGTACGCGGCGAACAGCGAGGCGAACGACGGGATAAACCGCGAAGGGAATAACGAGCCCAACTGCGTGGCTTGGCGCGGCACCGGCATCACGCCGGCGCCGCGCCGGCCGCGCACGTACAAACAAGGAGACAGCGTGAGCACTCAGGATAGCCAGGCGGCCACTCTCGGCCTCGCCCCCACTTTGCCGTCCGCCGCAGCGGCGGCCGTGCGCGGCCCCGTTCCTCTGGATGACGTTCCGTTGAACGCGTTCCACGTCAAGATCGCCGGGTTGACGTTCGGCGCTCACTTTACTGAAGGGTTTGCACTCGGCACGATCGGCTATGCGCTGGCGTCGCTGAATCGCCAGATGCCGCTCGACGCGTTCTGGATGGGCATGATAGGCAGTTCCGCGCTGATGGGCATCTTTGTCGGCAGCCTCGTGTTTGGCTGGCTGTCGGATCGTCTGGGACGGCAGAAGATCTTTTTGCTGAGTTTTCTGATCATCACAGCAGCAGCGTTCGCGCAGTTTTACGTGAGTTCGCCGTTCGAGTTGTGTCTACTGCGGGTGTTGATCGGCTTCGGCATGGGCGGCGATTTTGCGGTCGGGCACGCGATTCTCGCCGAGTTCTCGCCACGCAAGCATCGCGGTACCTTGCTCGGCTCGTTCAGCGTGGTGTGGACGATCGGCTATGTGGTCGCCAACGTGCTCGGCATGCAGTACGCCGACGCGTCGCCGGATGCGTGGCGCTGGCTGCTTGCGTCCGCTGGCATTCCCGCGCTGATCGTGCTGATTTTGCGTATGGGCACGCCGGAATCGCCGCGTTGGTTGCACGGCAAGGGACGTGTTGCTGAAGCCAAGGCAATCGTGCTCAAGCACTTCGGCCCTAACGTAACGCTTGACGGCGGCGACGACGAACACGCGCAAGCTCGCGGCGGCTTCATGCGCCTGTTCAAGAAGGACCTGATCCGCAGAACGATCTTCAACTGTGCGTTCTTTGTGTGCCTCGTGATTCCGTACTTCGCGATCTACACGTTTCTGCCCACCATTCTTAAAGCGATCCATTTGAACGACGGGTCGGGTGCGGATTTTCTGTTGAACGGCTTCCTCGTACTTGGTGCGCTAATTGGTATCTGGCTCACCATCAAGTTATCGCGCCGTGCGTTTCTGATCGGCTCGTTCGCGGTGACGTGTATGTCGCTGATTGCGTTGAGCTTGCTGCCGGAGTCTGCAACGCTCGCGATGATCGTCGCATTCGCGATCTTCACGCTGACGATGTCTGCGTTCTCGAACCTTGTTGGCGTGTTTCCTCCAGAGTGTTTCCCGACCGAGGTTCGCGCGTGCGGCGTCGGGTTGGCCATTGCGTGCAGCCGTCTTGGTTCGGCGGTCGGCACGTTTCTGTTGCCGCTCGGCATCCTTCACCTGGGTTTCCACGCGACGATGATGGTGCTGGCTGTTGTTCTGCTGATCGGCATGGTGGTGTCGATCGCATGGGCGCCTGAAACGAAGCATCTGACCTTGAACGAAGCCAGCGGCGCGTAGTCTGCGGTCAGTGTGTTGTTTGGAAACCCCGTCGCATCGGCAACAATGCGGCGGGGTTTCTCATTTGCTGCGCGAGAGCCGGCCGGAGACGCTCCAGGCATTTGTCGAACAGGTCCTAATCGCCGATCGCGCATCCGTCCCCAAAACCCCATTTCCATACGTCAACCCCCATGACGTGTATCATTCGTTCCCTGCGCTGTTCTGTGCCGGCAATTCCCGTATTTCCAAACGCTCGTTCGTAACCTGGTTGGTTGTGACGCGGCGGAGTTGCCATCGTGACGCGGGTCTCCGATCCAACTCCCGCAGCTCGACGCCGCCGCGCCAGACGTGGCAGACCCGAGGCCACAAGCTTCGGGACACCGCCCGAACCCCTATCCGTGACCGCCAGACCCGATGTCAGTCTCCGAACTCAAACGCCGCCGCACGTTCGCGGTTATTTCCCACCCGGACGCGGGCAAAACCACGCTCACTGAAAAGCTGCTGCTGTTCTCGGGCGCGATTCAGATCGCCGGTACCGTGAAGGGCCGCAAGAGCAATCGCTACGCGACCTCGGACTGGATGGAGATCGAAAAGCAGCGCGGCATTTCCGTCGCCAGTTCGGTCATGCAGTTCGAGTACGGTGACGCCGTCATCAATCTGCTCGACACCCCGGGCCACGAAGACTTCTCCGAAGATACCTATCGCGTGCTGACGGCGGTTGACGCTGCCGTGATGGTGATCGACGGCGCGAACGGCGTCGAAGCGCAAACGCTGAAACTGCTCGAAGTCTGCCGCAGCCGCAAGACGCCGATCGTCACCTTCATCAACAAGCTCGACCGCGAAGTGCGCGAGCCGCTCGAACTGCTCGATGAAATCGAGCAGCATCTCGGCGTCGCCGCCGTGCCGTTCACATGGCCGATCGGCATGGGCAAGGACTTCCAGGGCGTCTATGACATTCAGCATGACCAGGTGCGCCTGTTCCGCGCCGGGCAGGATAAGGCGGGCGGGGCGGTCGAAACGTTGCAAGCGCTCAGCGACGAAGAAGGCGAACGCCGCTTCGGCCATAGCTGGGTCAAGGCGAAAGAAGAGATTGATCTGATCACCGGCGCGTCGCCTGATTTCGATCGCGAGCAGTTCCTCGCAGGTCAGCAATCCCCAGTGCTGTTCGGCTCGGCGATCAATAACTTCGGCGTGAAGGAAATTCTCGACGCGCTGGTCGATCTGGCGCCGCCGCCGTCGATGCGCATGACCGTGCAACGTCCGGTGATGCCGGACGAGCCGAAGTTCACCGGCGTCGTCTTCAAGGTGCAGGCGAACATGGATCTCGCGCACCGTGACCGCGTGGCGTTCATTCGCGTGTGTTCGGGGCACTTCGAGCGCGGCATGGCGGTTAAGGTGACGCGCACGAACAAGACCTTCCGCGCGAATAACGTGGTGACGTTCCTGTCGCAGCGTCGTGAGACGGTAAGCGAGGCGTATCCGGGCGACATCATCGGTATCCCGAATCACGGCACGTTGAGCCTCGGCGATACGCTGACCGAAGGCGAGCTGTTGCAGTTCGTCGGCTTGCCGTTCTTCGCGCCGGAAATTTTCCAGACGGTCGAAGTGGTCGATCCGATGCGCGCCAAGCAACTCGGCGAAGCGCTGAAGCAACTCGGCGAGGAAGGCGCGATTCAGGTGTTCCGTCCTGAAGTCGGCGGTCTGATGATTCTCGGCGCGGTCGGTCAACTGCAGTTTGAGGTGGTGTCGCACCGCTTGTCGACGGAATACAAGGTCGATGTGCGGATGGCGCCGGCGCGCTATCGCATGTCGCGTTGGGTGACGTGTGACGATCCGGCCGAATTGCGCCGTTTTACGGATTCGTACGCGGCGCGGATCGCGCTCGATGCATCGGATGCGCCGACGTATCTGGCCTCGCACGTGTCGGAGATCGAAGTCGCGCAGAAGGCGTGGCCGAAGATCGTGTTCAACGAATTGCGCGAGCATTCAGGCGCGCCGTTCAAGAAGGCGATGTAACGTCATCCGGCCGCGATCGCTCGGTGCTTGCGTCGTTAGACGAATAAAAAAAGCCGCGTCGAAAAAACGCGGCTTTTTTTTCGCTCTTACTTTGCCGTTCGCAATGCAGAGCAGCCGCACCGCCTCACTCCATCTTCAAAACCTCTTCCCGCATCCACCCGGCAAACGCTTGCACATGTTCAAGCGACGCATGGTGTTGCGCCACGTCGAGCCAATAGCCATACGGCCCGGCTACTTCAGCATCGGAAAACCGCGCGAGACTCCCGTCCGCCAGTTCCTCGACGATCATGTTCCGATCGACCACCGCCAGCCCCGCGCCTTTACGCGCGGCGCGGATCGCCTGCTCCAGCGTAGAAAACTCGATGCCGTTTTCCGCGTAGCGTGCGGGCAGGCCCGCTTTCGCCAGCCAGTTCGGCCATAGGTCCAGGCGGGCGTCGTTATGCAGGACGTGCAGCGCGGGCAAATGTTCGAGCAGCATGTCGAGTGATTCGCTGAGCAGACCCGGTGCGCCGACCAGTACGTGGCGCTCCATCATCAGCAATTCGGAATGCGCACCCGCCAGTGCGTTTCGGCCGAAGCGGATGACGCAGTGACAGTCTTCCGTGGGCGACGTGCGAACGGACAGTTCGACATCGGGCAATTCGTCTCCCAAGGAACCGAGCCGCGGCGAGAACCATTGCGTCGCAAAGGTGGGCGGCACGGCGACGACGAGACGCCGCCGCCCTTTGGCTGCGGTGATCTGACGGAAGCCGCGTTCGATGGTGTCGAAGGCCTCGGAGAGGCAAGGCAGGAACTGCAGCCCGGCCGGCGTCAGCCGGATACCCTTGTGATCGCGCTCAAACAGCTTCGCGCCGAGCGATTCCTCGAGCAGTTTGATCTGCCGGCTCACCGCGCCTTGGGTGACGCATAGCGCAGTGGCCGCGCGGTTAAAGCTCATGTGCCGGGCTGTTTCTTCAAAGAAGCGCAACGCGATCAGTGATGGCAAGCGCCGCATAAATCACCTTCTGTCTCTTTGTTCGTCCGGAGCGGGCGGTGACGGTTGTCGCGTGCCTGCTCGCGGAATCCATGTTCGTGCCGCGCGTTGTCTCCGACGCGCCATGCCGCCATCAATCAGCCCGCACGTTTCAAAGGCAAACGGGCTGGTCGGGCATCCCTAGGATTGTCGCATTCAGGCTTGATATTTTGCCTGATCGCGCTAAAAAAATTCTGGCGTGCGTTGGTGCGGATCAATGGGATTTCGTCCACATCACGCCGCGTTTTCAGAACCGCCGCCGCGCAAGCTCTCGACTTCGCCTATCCTGACGAAGACGCGCGCCACCTGGCCGCTGTGCCTACTTCACACTCCGCTGGAGCGCCCGTGACCGTTCGCAACCTAGACGCCCTGTTCCGCCCTAAATCCGTCGCCGTGATCGGCGCCTCCGAGCGACCGGGCAGCACCGGCGCAATGGTGTGGGCGCGTGTGCTGGAAGGCGGCTTCGAGGGCCCTGTCTGGCCGGTCAATCCGAAATACGAGACGCTCGGCGGCCGCAAGGTCATCGGCGATGTCGGCGATTTGCCGCAAGCGCCTACCGTCGCGCTGATCTGCACGCCGCCCGATACGTGGCCCGGCATCATCCACAAGCTCGGCGGGTTGGGCACGCGCGCGGCGATCATCGTCGGCGAGGTGCGGAGCGATGAGGACCGCGTGCATCTCCGGCATGCGCTCTCGGCGGCGCGGCCGCATTTGCTGCGCATCGTCGGGCCGGGCAGTCTCGGGGTGGTGTCGCCGGCGTTCCACGCGCATTTCGGTGCGCCGTCGTGCACGGTGAAGGCGGGTGGCGTGGCATGGGTGTCGCAATCGAATGCACTGACGAATGCCGTGCTCGGTTGGGCGCATGCGCGCGGCCTTGGCTTTTCGCACGCCGTGGCGCTGGGTGGCGAAGCCGACGTGGACGCCGGCGACGTGCTCGACTATCTGGCGAGTGATCCCGGCACGCGCGCGATCCTCCTGGAGTTGGATACGGTGCGCGCCGCGCGTAAATTCATGTCGGCGGCTCGCGCCGCGGCGCGCAACAAACCGGTACTGGCACTACGCTCAGGCCGCGCCGATCCGGCCGACGCGCTGTACACCGCTGCATTCCGCCGCGCGGGCATGGTGCGCGTCGATTCGCTCGACGATCTGCTCGATGAAATCGAAACGCTCGGCGTGGGCCGGGTGGCGGCAGGCGCGACCGCGACGCTGATCACCAGCGACAGCGGTCTCGCCACGCTCGCCTGCGACGCCTTTGCCGCCGCCGGGGACACGCTCGCGCCGTGGCCCGCCGAAGCGGACGCGGCGCTAAGCGAAGCGCTGCCGCACGCGGTGGCGGGCAATCCGCTACGACTCGGCGACGATGCGCGCCCCGAGCATTTCGGCACCGCGCTCAAACTGCTCGCCGAGCATCGCAGCACGGGCACGGCCTTCGTGGTCCACGCGTCGACGCATGGCGCGCCGGTCGGTGAGGTCGCGCAGGCATTGATCGCGAATCAGCGCTTCGCCTATCGTGGGCTTCTCGCATGCTTTTTCGGCGGCGTGGACGCGGCCACGCGTGATGCCCTGCATGCGCAAGGCATTCCGGTCCATACGACGCCGCAGCGATTGGCGCGCGCCTTTGCGCGTCTGGTCGACTACCGGATGGGCCGCGAGTTGCTGATGCAGACGCCGGAAGGTTTGCCGGCGCAGATACCCGAAGCAATCGACGCCGCTCAGGCGCAGGCCCGCGCCGCGCTTGCAGCAGGTGAGCACCAACTAACCGGGGCGGAAGCGGCCCAGTTTCTTGAGCGTTTTGGGCTGAGCGTTGAAACGCAAGGGGGCGACCCGACGACGAAAGAAGCATTAGCGCAAGGCGCTACGCAAGGATCGACGCAAGTGCTATCCCAACAAGCCGCGCAGCAATCCGCCGCAGCGCCGGCACAAGCAGATTGCGAGGAACTGGTTGCCGCACAGTCGCGCAAGCCGGTTGTCGCCCTCGCCGTCGAACTTCACGACGACGACAACTTCGGCCCCGTTTTCCGCTTCACCGCGCCGTCGACGGATGGCGTGTCCGATCCGCTGCGCGTCTACGGCTTGCCGCCACTCAATCCGATGCTCGCGCGCGACATGGTCACGCACTCGCGCTACGCGCGCCTGATCGATCCCGAGCCGGCATTAACCGCGTTGACGGCGCTTTCGCAGGCGGTCTGCGACGTCAAGGAGATCGTCGGCCTCTCGCTGACGCTGCGGGTGTTCAAGGACCACGTGGTGGTAGTCGAGCCGACCCTCAGCCTGGCGGCGAAGCGCAGCCGGCTTGCGATCGTGCCCTATCCGCGCCGCTTCGAAGAGACGCTCGACTGGCAGGGCCTGCGTGTGACGATCCGGCCGATCCGTCCGGAAGACGAAGCCGCGCATCACGATTTCGTCGAAGCGATGACGCCGGAAGATTTACGTTTGCGGTTTTTCGGCGCGGTCGGCAGCTTCGATCATTCGCAGCTCGCGCGCATGACGCAGATCGACTACGACCGCGAAATGGCGCTGATCGCGACGGTCACCAGCGAAGACGGTTTCACACGCACACTCGGCGTCGTCCGCGCTGTCGCCGATCCCGACAACGAGACAGCCGAGTTCGCCGCCGCGGTGCGCTCCGACCAGAAAGGCCGGCGCCTTGGACAATTGCTGATGGATCGGATCATCAAGTACGCGCGGGCACGTGGCATCCACTGGCTGGTCGGCGAGGCGTTGCGGGAGAACGCGCCGATGATCGCGCTAGCCAGGTCCTGCGGCTTCACCATCACGCCGACGGAAGATCCCGGCGTGGTCGGCTTCAGGATGGCGCTGGATGAACCGGCGCAAGCTTAAGTTGGCGGGGACGGCGCTTGCCGAAGCTCTCAGACACAAGACCGCCCGCGATGACTATGACGCCAGGCCGCGGCGATTCGCGACCCGGGCGTTGTGACTTCAGCCTTTAAGCCGGCAGCTTCGCCGCGGCTTCGTCGACCTGCGTGCGGGTCACGGACAACTCTTCCAGCAGCGCTTCAGCGTACACAGCGCCGGTTTCGCGTTCCAGGCGCGCGATGGTCGCGGCGCAACGGTTCGCGTCCTTCAGCGTCGCGATGAACGACTTCACCGATTCACCCGCCTTGAAGGCGTCGAACAGCGGCACGCGGATGTCGTCCGGCAGCGGACGCGCCGTCCATTGATACGGCTTGCCGTTGAACGTGAACTGCGGCGGCAATACGCGCTCTTTCTTCGCAGCCGGAATCAGGCCGAAGGTGCGCGCGGCGTCGCCGATCTGCTCGGCCGAAAACAGCTCGTCCGGGCTGATGTCGAATTGCTGAATGAAGGTCTCGATGCTGTGCATCGCTGCAGCGCGGTCGTCACGGCGCTTTTGCGCATGAGCGACGATGTCGCGCAGTTCGTCGGCTTCTTCGGGCGTGATCGTGAAGCTCGACTGCTTCTGCTGAAGTTCGGAAAAACGCTGGAATTCGGAATCGGTCAGAAGTTTCGCCATTGCTTGATCGTTGAGCGCGCATGAGGAGACCTCTGCGGCGTGATTTTTGAAAGGGTCGCCATTCTAAACCATGTGCATTAAACAGCCTCTTCCCGAAACATCGAGAGCGCCTGCACCGTTTCACGCAGCAGCGCCGTTGCCGCCTCCAGCGTCGGCGCGACGTATTCGTCGATGCGCCGCAGGTACGGACACGTGAGCACCGCGATCGCCTGACCGGACGGTCCCTGGATCGGAAACGTGACGTCCGTGACACCGAAGGTCTGCTGACTGTCCTTCTGCGAAAAACCCGCCGCGCGAATCCGCTCGCACGCTTGTTCCAGGGCCTCGCGATCGATCGTGACTTCGCCTTTCACCTTGGTGTGTTCGGCCAGCATCTGGTCGCGTTGCTCGACGCTTTGAAACGCGAGCATCACGCGGCCCGAACCCGTATCGATCAGGCCGACCCGCGAGCCGAGCCGCACCGACATGCCCCACGTGCCCGGTCCGTCCACTTGCGCGATCACCAGCAGATTGCCGCGGTCGTACACCACGAGGTGACACGATTGCTCCGCGGCATCGGCAAAACGCTGCATCAGCGGCAGCGCTTCGGAGATCAGGCGGTTCATCGGCGGATGACGATGCGCGAGCGCATACAGCTTCAGGCTCAGCGAATAGCGGTCGCCCGCCGCCGAGCGCACCACGTACTGCCGTGCGACCAGTCGCTCCAGCATCCGGTACATCTCGCTCGCGTTGCGTCCCAGCCGCTTGGTGATTTCGGCGCGCGTCAGCCCTTCTTTCTGCTCGGCGAGCAGTTCCAGGATGTCGAGGCCCTTGTCCAACGCGGGGGCGCGGTAACGGTCGGCGTCGTCTTTGTCGTCTGCGTCCATGGTGAGCGAGGTTCCGTGTGTTGTTCTCATTATCTGGCGCGTGAGTGTAAGTGCGTGGGGAATCTCGTGCGAGGTGGCACGCGCCAGGGGAAACACCGAGGCATGATGCAGTGCACATCGCTTGACTTCGAAAAGTCCGTATATGAATAATACGTTCATTGGTGAATGAACGCACACCAATACTTCATAAGAAAGCGCAGGATCAAGTGCCCACCACTCGCATGGCGGGTTCACGCAGTTCCCACAACGCATGCATTAGCAGGAGACAACCATGTCGTTCGCGAAAGGGCCGCACCCGGCTCGCCGTTTGTTCCAGAGTTCGTTGTTCGCCATTGCGGCGGCAGCTTGCGTCGCCAGCTTCGCCGTCAGTGGTGCGGCACACGCCGCTGACGCCGGCAAGGTCGGCCTCGGTCTGCCGCTTCTCACGTCGCCGTTCTGGCAGTCGTACAACAACTATCTGCCCAAGTACGCGAAGGACATGGGCATCGATATCCTCGCGCCGGTCAATTCGAACGGCGATCCGGCCCAGCAGATCACCGACATGAACAACCTGCTGAACCTCGGTGCGAAAGGCATCGTGGTCGGCCCGCTGGATTCGGCGGCGATCAGTCGCGCGCTCGATGCGGCATCGGCGAAAAACGTGCCGGTGGTCGCCGTCGACGTCGCGCCGACGCAAGGCAAGGTGGCGATGGTGGTGCGCGCCGACAACCACGCCTACGGCGAGAAAGCGTGCAAGTACATCGGCGAGCACGTGAAGTCGGGCAAGGTTGTGCAGATCATGGGCGACCTGGCGTCGGTGAACGGACGCGACCGCTCCGAAGCGTTCCGCTCGTGTCTGAAGGGCTTCCCGGGTTTGTCGCTGCTGGAGATTCCGGCAAGTTGGAAGGGTGACGTCGCGGCTACCGCGCTCGACAGTCTGCTCACCGCGAATCCTGACGTGAAGGCAATCTACATGCAGGCCGGCGGCGTCTATCTGTCGCCCACGCTGCAAACGCTGCGCCGCAAGCAGATGCTGTTTCCGGCCGGCGATGCGAAGCACGTCGTGATTGTCAGTAACGACGGCATTCCGCAGGAGTTCGAGGCCATCCGTCGTGGTGATATCGACGCCACCATTTCGCAGCCTGCCGATTCCTACGCGAAATACGGTCTCTTCTACATCAAGGCCGCGTTGGCCGGACAGACCTTCAAGCCGGGCCCGACGGATCACGGCAGCAACATCGTCCAGCTGGCGCCGGGCATTCTCGAAGATCAATTGCCCGCACCGCTCGTCACGAAGGCGAATGTTGACGA
Organism: Paraburkholderia sp. SECH2; assembly: GCF_030464795.1. Classification (NCBI taxonomy): domain Bacteria; kingdom Pseudomonadati; phylum Pseudomonadota; class Betaproteobacteria; order Burkholderiales; family Burkholderiaceae; genus Paraburkholderia; species Paraburkholderia sp. SECH2. The sequence continues at coordinate 116,098 of NZ_JALPRH010000017.1, read as the reverse complement.
CAAAGCCTTGTGGGGCAATACCGTTAAATGAGCGAGCCGACGCCCTCCGTGCCGGTCGTCGAAGCGTTTGAGGTCACCAAACGCTTCGGCTCCACGGCCGCGCTGAAAGACGTGAGCATCCGCGTGATGCCTGGCGAGTCGCATGCGCTCGTCGGGCGTAACGGTGCGGGCAAATCGACGCTGGTGTCGATCCTCACCGGCCTGCGCAAGCCCGATACCGGCGAGGTGCGTTTTGGCGGCGCGGCCGCGCCGTCGATCGCGGACCGTGATGCGTGGCGCGAGCGTGTGGCCTGCGTTTATCAGCATTCGACGATCATTCGCGATCTGAGCGTCGCGGAGAATCTGTTCATCAACCGGCAGCCGTCACGAGGGGGCGTGATCGATTGGCGCGCCATGCGCCGCGATGCACGTGAGTTGCTCGATCACTGGAAGATCGACGTACGCGAAGATGCGCGCGCCGGTGATCTGAGCGTGGAAGCACGGCAACTTGTGGAGATTGCGCGGGCGCTGTCGTACGGCGCGCGCTTCATCATTCTCGACGAACCTACCGCGCAGCTCGACGGCGACGAAATCAAGCGCCTGTTCCGCCGCATCAGCGAGTTGCAGCGCGAAGGCGTGACGTTCCTCTTTATTTCTCATCATCTGCAAGAGGTCTATGAAATCTGCCAGGCGGTGACGGTGCTGCGTGACGCGCGGCATATCGTCAGCGCGCCGGTTTCCGCGTTGCCGCGCGAGCAATTGATTGAAGCGATGACTGGCGAGCGTGGCGGCCTGGCCGTCGCCGATGCGGCGGCGCGCGCTGCGTTGCCTGCGGATACAGCCATTGCGCTGGAAGTCAAAGATCTTGTGGGTTCCGATTACGAAGGTGTGTCGTTCACGGTGAAGCGCGGCGAAGTGGTCGGGCTGACCGGCGCAACGAGCAGCGGCCGCACCAGCGTGGCCGAAGCGATTGCCGGTTTGCGTGCGGCCAGGCGCGGCTCGATCAGCGTGGATGGCACGACGCTGCCACGCGGTGATGTACCCGCTGCGCTGGCTCACGGCATCGGCTGCGTGCCGAAGGATCGCCATCACGAAGGCCTGGTGCTGACGCAATCGGTTGCCGAAAACGCCTCGATGACGATCGCGCGCCTGCTCGGCAAATTCGGCATTGCGCCGCCGGCGAAGAAGAACGCCTTCGGTCAGAAGATGATCGACGCGCTCGGCATCGTCGCGCAAGGCCCCGAGCATGTCGTGTCAGGGCTCTCGGGCGGCAATCAGCAGAAGGTCGTCATGGCCCGCGCACTCGCCACCGATCCGAACGTGCTTGTATTGATCGACCCTACGGCAGGCGTCGATGTGAAATCGAAAGAAGCGTTGCTGTCAGTGGTGGATCGCGTGCGAGAGGAGGGCAAGGCCGTGCTGGTCGTGTCCGGCGAACTCGACGATCTGCGTACCTGTGACCGTGTGCTGGTCATGTTCCGTGGCCGTGTCGCGGCCGAATTTCCCGCGGGTTGGCAAGACCACGACCTGATCGCATCCGTTGAAGGAGTCAGTCTTCATGAAGAATAGTGTGCCCAGCCCTGCATTCGGCACCGCGCAAGCTCAAGCACAGCCGCAGCCGATCGCGGCGGCCTCAAGCGGAAAACGTGCCCGCAGCGAACTCGCCCGGCTGCGCGAGCTGGCCTTGCTGCCCGCGCTTGCGTTGCTGCTCGTGATCGGCGCGTTTGTCAGCCCGAGCTTTCTGACGAAGGCAAATCTGATCAGCGTGCTGGGGGCGTCCGCGGCATTGGCATTGGTTGTGCTCGCCGAATCGCTGATCGTGTTGACCGGCAAGTTCGATCTGTCGCTCGAATCGACGGTGGGCATTGCGCCGGCTATCGGCGCGATGCTGGTGATGCCGGCGGCGTCCGCGGGCTTCGGGTTGCAATGGCCGGCGGCGGCGGGTTTGCTGGCTATCCTCGTGGTTGGCGCGGTGATTGGCTTCGTCAACGGTTTCCTGGTGGTGCGTTTGCGATTGAACGCCTTCATCGTTACGCTGGCGATGCTGATCGTGCTGCGCGGCATGCTGGTCGGTGCGACCAAAGGCGGCACGCTGTTCGATATGCCGCCGTCGTTCTTCTCGCTCGCCACCACGATCGTGCTCGGTTTGCCGTTGTCGGTATGGCTTGCGGCGGCAGCGTTTGCCATCGCTGCGTTCGTGCTGCGCTATCACCGCCTGGGTCGCGCGTTGTACGCGATCGGCGGTAATCCGGAAGCGGCGCGCGCAGCTGGGATTCGCGTGGAGCGCATTACGTGGGGCGTATTCGTACTCGGCAGTATGCTTGCCTCGGTGGGCGGTCTGATCGTGACTGGCTATGTTGGCGCGATCAACGCAAACCAGGGTAACGGCATGATTTTCACGGTGTTCGCGGCGGCGGTGATTGGCGGCATTTCGCTCGACGGCGGCAAGGGCTCGATGCTCGGTGCGCTCACCGGCGTGTTGCTGCTCGGCGTCGTGCAGAACCTGCTGACGCTGGCCCAGGTGCCGTCGTTCTGGATTCAGGCGATCTACGGCGCGATCATCCTCGGCTCGCTGATGGTGGCACGGCTCGCCAGCGGCGAAGGCCAGAACTAATGCACACGCATCACGGAGAACGCACTTGACCAGCAGCAAAACGCAGACCCCGCAAACGGCCCAAACATTGCAAACCGATCCACGCTTGATCCTGCTCAGCCCCGCGGATAACTGCCTGATCGCGGCGGCGCGTCTCGATGCGGGCACGCAAGTCGAGATCGAAGGCGAGCGCGTGACGCTCACCAAAACCATCGATCTCGGTCACAAGGTCGCGCGCCATGAACTTGCGAAAGACGACAAGGTGCTGCGTTACGGCGCAGTGATCGGTCACGTGACCGAGGCGGTGGCGCGCGGTGCGCATCTGCATACGCACAACCTCGAAAGCGATTACCTGCCCACGTATACGCACGACGCGGGCCACGAGTTCGTCCATCACTGAATTGAGCACATTGACGTGGCCTTGCGCCGCGCTGGAATGATCATGACTGACACTTCCGTAGCATCCGCCGCCGCGCAGCATCAGCCCTTGTTGCAGGGCTATCCGCGCAAGGATGGCCGCAAGGGCATCCGCAATGTGGTTGCGGTGGCGTATCTGGTCGAGTGCGCGCATCACGTCGCGCGCGAGATCGTCACGCAGTTCCGCGAACCGCTCGACGCGTTCGACGATCCTTCCGCCGAGCGCGAGCCGCCCGTGCATCTGATCGGCTTTCCCGGTTGCTATCCGAATGGGTACGCCGAAAAGATGCTCGAGCGCCTCACCACGCATCCCAACGTAGGCGCGGTGCTGTTCGTGTCGCTCGGGTGCGAGAGCATGAACAAGCATTATCTTGTAGACGTGGTGCGCGCGAGCGGCCGTCCCGTCGAAGTCCTGACGATCCAGGAAAAAGGCGGCACACGCAGCACGATTCAATACGGCGTCGACTGGATTCGCGACGCACGCAAGCAACTTGCCGCGCAGAAGAAAGTGCCGATGGCGCTGAGCGAACTGGTGATCGGCACGATTTGCGGCGGCTCTGACGGAACCAGCGGCATCACCGCAAACCCGGCCGTGGGCCGTGCGTTCGATCATCTGATCGATGCGGGCGCGACCTGCATCTTCGAAGAAACCGGCGAGCTGGTGGGCTGCGAGTTTCATATGAAAACGCGTGCCGCGAGACCGGAACTCGGGGATGAAATTGTCGCGTGCGTGGCGAAGGCGGCGCGGTACTACTCGATTCTTGGGCATGGCAGTTTTGCCGTCGGCAATGCGGACGGCGGCCTCACCACGCAGGAAGAGAAATCGTTGGGCGCGTATGCGAAAAGCGGCGCGTCGCCGATTGTCGGCATTATCAAACCCGGCGACGTTCCGCCGACCGGTGGCCTCTATCTTCTCGACGTCGTCCCTGACGGCGAACCGCGCTTTGGCTTTCCGAACATCAGCGACAACGCGGAAATCGGCGAGCTGATCGCATGCGGCGCGCATGTGATTCTGTTCACGACCGGACGCGGATCGGTTGTCGGCTCGGCGATTTCGCCGGTCATCAAGGTGTGCGCGAATCCCGCGACCTACCGCAATCTCGCCGGCGATATGGACGTCGATGCAGGGCGCATTCTCGAAGGCCGCGGCACGCTCGACGACGTCGGCCGCGAGGTGTTCGAGCAAACGGTGGCGGTGTCGCTCGGTGCGGCGTCGAAATCGGAAATGCTCGGTCATCAGGAATTCATCCTGACGTACAAGACTTTCGAACCAGTAGGCCCGGCTTGTTTGCCGTCGAGCGCTGCACCGCCGCATCGGGTTGTTGCGATCGAGCCGCACTGAGCGGGCTTAGCGTCCTCAGCGATCAGTACGACCGCAAGCCCGAGCCGTAATCGATTCAGCGGCCATCGGCACGCCAAGTCCGTCGCTACTAGCGCGGCAGCGGGCAAACATCGTCGGCACGTGCTAAAACATAAACGGGATCAGAGTAAGCGCTGATGCGCCAACTCTGGTCGACAGCTTTGCATGGGACCAGAGTAAGCGCTAAAGCGCTAACTCTGGTCGACATAGGAGACGTGGTCCATGACGGCAAAGATCGGTTCGAAGATCGAACAGCGGCGCAACATTGGCCGTCGTGCATTGCAGGTATCCGGATTGGGGCTCGGTACGGCGCCGTTGGGTGGTCTGTACCGCGATCTGTCCGAAGAAGAAGCGCATGCGACTATCGCCGCTGCGTGGGACGTCGGCGTGCGCTTTTTCGATACCGCGCCGCACTACGGTCACACGAAAGCCGAGCACCGTCTGGGCGACGCGTTGCGCAGCTATCCGCGCAGTGAATACGTGCTGTCCACCAAAGTCGGGCGCCGCTTCGTACCGCGCACCACGCCCTACGACGGCAGCGAAGGCTGGCAAGACCCGCTGCCGTTCCAGGCGATCTTCGACTATACGCACGACGGCATTCTGCGTTCGTTCGAAGACAGCCAGCAGCGTCTCGGCATGGTCGATATCGACATTCTGCTGGTGCACGATATCGGCGTTGTCACGCATGGCGACAAGAACCCCCATTACTGGCGGCAACTGACTGAAGGCGGCGGCTTTCGTGCGCTCGATGATCTGCGCTCCTCGGGCGCGGTCAAGGCTGTCGGGCTCGGTGTCAATGAAGGCGCGGCAATACTCGACGTGATGGCCGAATTCGATATCGATTGCGCGTTGCTCGCGGGCCGTTATACGCTCCTCGAACAGACCACGCTCAACGATCTGCTCCCAGCATGTGAACAACGCGGCGTCAGCATTCTGTTAGGCGGCGCGTTCAACTCAGGCATTCTGGCGCGCGGCGTCTCAGGTGATCTGAAATTCAATTACGGCGACGCGCCGAGCGAAATCATCGAACGCGTCGCGCGGCTGGAAGCGGTGTGCCGGGTGCATGGCGTGCCGCTTGCCGCCGCCGCTTTGCAGTTTCCGTATGCGCATCCGGCGGTCGCAACCGTGTTGACCGGCGCGCGCAGTGCCAATGAATTGCGCGAGAACGCCGCGTCGTTCGAGCAGCAGATCCCCGCGGATCTGTGGTCCGCGTTGCGTGACAAGGGCTTGCTCGACAGCCGCGCGCCCGCGCCGGAGGATTGATTTGACGATACGTATCGACGCCCACCAGCACTACTGGGACCCCGCTCGTGGCGACTACGAGTGGCTCACGCCGGAACTGAAAATCCTGTACCGGCTGTTCGGTCCCGACGATCTCAAGCCACTGCGAGAAGCAGCGGGCGTCGAACGGACGGTGGTGGTCCAGGCAGCGCCGACCATCGATGAAACGCGCTACTTGCTGGACATCGCGCGGCATGAGCCATCGATTGCCGGTGTGGTCGGCTGGGTGCCGTTGCTGTTACCCACGGCGCCGGCCGTGATTGGAGCGCTGGCGCATGAGCCGAAGTTCAAAGGCGTGCGGCCGATGCTGCAGGATCTGCCCGACGATACGTGGATTGCGAATCCCGATCTCGCGCCCGCAATCGAAGCACTGATCGAGCACGACCTCGCGTTCGACGCGTTGATTTACGCGCGGCATGTCGAGCCTTTCGAAACGTTCGCGGCGCGTTTCCCCGCGCTGCGCATCGTCGTCGATCACGGCGCGAAGCCACCGATCCGTTACGGTCGCGCGGGTTGGCAATCATGGGCCGACGCAATCACGCGGCTCGCAAAGTTGCCGCAAGTGCATTGCAAGCTGTCGGGACTCGTCACAGAAGCGTCGCCTGGCTGGAGCGAAGAAACGCTTCATCCGTATGTCGAGCATCTGCTGAAGTCATTCGGCCCCTCGCGTTTGATGTGGGGCAGCGACTGGCCCGTGCTCGATCTGAACGGCGACTATCAGGTCTGGCACTCGGTGGCGAACACCTTGCTCGCGTCCTTGAGCGACGCCGAGCGTGACGCGGTTTTCGGCGGCAACGCCGCTGCGTTTTATCGACTTTGATGTGACGAAGACGAGTTACGAAGACAAGAGAAAGCCCATTCAACTGGAGTCGTAGATGACACAAAGACTGGCCGGCAAGACGGCCCTGATCACCGCTGCAGGACAAGGTATCGGTCTCGCCACCGCGGAAATGTTCGCGCGCGAAGGCGCGCGCGTGATCGCCACCGATATCCGCATCGACGGACTCGCCGGCAAGCCGGTCGAAGCGCGCAAGCTCGACGTGCGCGACAACGCGGCGATCAAGGCGCTGGCCGCCGAGCTCGGCGCGATCGACGTGCTGTTCAACTGCGCGGGCTTCGTGCACGCCGGCTCGATTCTCGAATGCAGCGAAGAAGATTGGGACTTCGCCTTCGACCTGAACGCGAAGGCGATGTACCGCATGATCCGCGCGTTTTTGCCGGCCATGCTGGAGAAGGGCGGCGGTTCTATCATCAATATGTCGTCAGCGGCCTCTAGCGTGAAGGGCGTGCCGAACCGCTTTGCCTACAGCGCGTCGAAAGCCGCGGTGATCGGGCTGACCAAGTCCGTCGCTGCAGACTTCATCACACGTGGTGTACGCTGTAACGCGATCTGCCCGGGCACGGTGCATTCGCCGTCGCTCGAACAGCGGATCGTTGAGCAGGCCAAGGCGCAGGGCGCGACGCTCGACGTCGTGCAGGCGGCTTTTGTGGCGCGTCAGCCGATGGGCCGCATCGGCAAGCCGGAAGAGATCGCCGCATTGGCGCTGTATCTCGCGTCCGACGAATCGTCGTTCACCACCGGCCACGCGCATGTGATCGACGGCGGCTGGTCGAACTGACGCACACTGATCGACGCTGACACACGAACCGAATACCACTGAACGGAAAGGGAAGTGCAACGATGAAACTGCTTCGTTATGGGCCGAAAGGCCAGGAAAAGCCGGGCCTGCTCGACGCGCAAGGCAAGATTCGCGATCTGTCGAAGGTGGTTGGCGATATCGACGGCGCCGCGCTGACTGACGAAGGCCTCGCCAAGCTGCGCGCGCTCGATCCGGCTTCGCTGCCGTTGGTCGAAGGCAATCCGCGCATGGGACCGTGCGTCGGCAAGATCGGCAAGTTCATCTGCATCGGGTTGAACTACGCGGACCACGCCGCCGAATCGAATCTACCGGTGCCGGCGGAACCGGTGATTTTCAACAAGTGGACGAGCGCGATCAGCGGCCCGAACGACGACGTCGAAATTCCGCGTGGCTCGAAGAAGACCGACTGGGAAGTCGAACTGGGCGTGGTGATCGGCAAGCCCGCGAAATATATCGACGAAGCCAACGCGCTCGATTACGTTGCCGGCTACTGCGTGATCAACGACGTGTCGGAACGCGAGTGGCAGATCGAGAAGGGCGGTACGTGGGATAAGGGCAAGGGCTTCGATACCTTCGGCCCGATCGGCCCGTGGGTCGTGACGCGCGACGAAGTTGCCGATCCGCAGAACCTGAGCCTGTGGCTCGAAGTGGATGGCCATCGCTATCAGAACGGCAGCACGAAGACGATGGTGTTCGGCGTCGCGAAGCTGGTGTCGTATGTGTCGCAGTGCATGAGCCTGCAACCGGGCGACGTGATTTCGACCGGCACGCCGCCGGGCGTCGGTATGGGCGTGAAGCCGAATCCGGTGTATCTGAAGCCGGGCCAGACGATCCGTCTCGGTATCGAAGGTCTCGGCGAACAGACGCAGAAGACTTACGCGGCGGAATAAGCGGTGCAGTAAGCCAAGCAATCAGCGCTGTTCAGAATGAAAAACCGCGCCTGCTTCCCAGCAGGCGCGGTTTTTTTATGTACCCCGGTGCGAGCCGGTCGACTCGCCCATCTCAGGCTCCGATCAGCCCGCCGGTTCGTGCTCGCCGTTCTCGCTGATGCGATTGATCGTCCCTTGCGCAACGGCGACGAGTTTCTCGCGCTGGCCGTCCATCACATACACGTTGCACTGGCAGGTTGCCTGATGCCGCCCGGCGTAGACGACCTTCGCCCGCGCGATCAGCGTGCCGTTCATCACCGGCCGCAGATAGTTGATCTTGTACTCGCCGGTCACGACCTTCGGCCCCAGCGACAGCGCGCCGGCGAACGTCAGCGCATTGTCGGCGAGATAGCTGATGACCCCGCCATGCACGAAACCATGTTGTTGCCGCAACTCGTCGCGGATCGGCAGACACAGCGTCAGTTCATTGGTGCCGGTGTGCATGAGTTCGGTGCCTAGCAGCATGCTGAACGGCTGGGCATGCAGTGCGCCGCGCGCCCGGTCGAGGATGTCGGTCATCGTGAGTCCTTCGGGCTTGGCCCGCAGTGGCATCTGCACCGGCGTCCATTGTGCAGTCCCTACCCACTCTAGGAAGCGCTGACGCATCGCGTCAAGGTGAATCCAAAATATCTGTGGAGCATTGTTGCGGAAAATGACGGGAATTGCGAAGTTGGCCGATGAAACGGGGACGTAAGACGATTTTTGACGACATTGATCTCAAGCAAAGTTTGGCCTTGCCGTTAACCCGGACGTAGGTCCCGTCATTCTTTGCTTTAGGTGTTCACGATGTTCAGCAAGATCAAGGTCGCATCCGGCCTGTTGTGTGTTCTGGCCGCGTTCTGCGTTTTCCAGCTTGTCACGGTGGGTTTGGGGTTCTGGTCGCTCACGCGCACGCATGACGACGTGGGGGATCTGTCGAATGTCGCCTTGAAGCAGGTGGACGCGGTCAATGAAACGACCCAGCACCTGATGGATGCGCGCATCAACCTGTCGCGCGCCAGTACGCGCATGGTGCGCGGCGGCGCCGAGCCGGCCGATATCGTGCAGCATGCCCGCGACCAGCTGACGGCAGCTGATCAGTCGTTCGGCGCGTTCATGAGCGCGCAGAAGACCAGCGACGAAAACAGCACCCGTGCCGCTGCGCTCGCCGAGCGCTACAAAAAATTTCACGACGCGCTCGCGGAGCTGGTGCAGTTTCTTGACGCGAACAATATCCAGGCTTTTCTAGACCAGCCGACTCAGGGCTTCCAGGACGCCTATCTCGCCGAGTCGCACAACTTCGTGCAATTCGGCGCTGCTGCTAGCCAGGCATCGCTTGATTCGATCGACGCCCGCATGGCCACATTCCGCGCCGTCAGCGTCGCGATCCTGCTGGTGCTGGTAGCGGGCACATTCGGCGTGTACGCGGCGCTCCGTAAGGGTGTGGTGGCGCCGCTGGAAGAAGCCGGCCGTCACTTCGACCGCATCGCGCAAGGGCGTCTCGACCAGCCGATCGCTTCGCGCGGCACCAATGAGATCGGCCGCCTGTTCTCGGGCCTCGCGAAAATGCAGGCGAGCGTGGCGCGCACCGTGCAAACCGTGCGCGAATCCGCGGACTCGATTCACCTCGGCGCCGACGAAATCGCCACCGGCAACGCCGACCTGTCGGCGCGCACGGAAAACCAGGCGGCATCGCTCGAAGAAACTGCGTCGAGCATGGAGGAATTGACCGCCACGGTGCGCCAGAACGCCGATCACGCCCGTGAAGCCAATGCACTCGCCGAAACCGCGCTCGAGGCGACCTCGCGCGGCAGCGAAGTGGTCAACGAGGTGGTCGACAAGATGCGCGGCATCGCGCAAAGCTCGGACAAGATCGCCGAGATCATTTCGGTGATCGACGGCATCGCGTTCCAGACCAATATCCTCGCGCTGAACGCGGCCGTCGAAGCGGCGCGCGCGGGCGAACAGGGCCGTGGCTTCGCCGTGGTGGCGGGCGAGGTGCGCGGGCTTGCCCAGCGCAGCGCGCAGTCGGCGAAGGAAATCAAGACGCTGATCAGCGAATCGGTCGCCGAGATTCAGGGCGGTTCGACGCTGGTCGAGCATGCCGGTGAGGCGATGAGGAACGTTTCCGCATCGATCTCCCGCGTCACGCAGATGATGGCGGAAATCAGCGCATCGTCGCTCGAGCAGAGCACGGGCATCGAGCAGGTCAACCAGGCGGTGGTGCAAATGGATGAGATGACGCAGCAGAATGCGGCGCTCGTCGAAGAAGCTGCTGCAGCGGCAGCCTCGCTGCATCAGCAGACGCAGCAATTGAAGGACGCTGTTTCTGTGTTCGAAATTTCTGAGACTGTGTTGCGAATGCAACAAATGGACGACCTGCACCGGCAAACGGCGGCGTTTGCGCTGTCAGGGATGCGGGCGATCTAGGCCGCGAACGTGCCCAAAAAGAGGGCATCTGCAATAGAAAATGGCCCGCCAAAGCGGGCCATTTTGCATTAGACGCAAGCGCCTAAGGGTGCCTCAACGTACCTGAAGGTACTTAGGCCGGCTGGATGTTCGCAGCTTGCTTGCCCTTCGGGCCTTGCTTGACTTCGAACGTCACTTTTTGGTTTTCCTGCAGGGACTTGAAGCCGCTGCCTTGAACTTCCGAAAAGTGTGCAAACAGGTCTTCGCCGCCGTCGTCCGGGGTGATGAAGCCAAAGCCCTTTGCATCGTTAAACCACTTCACAGTACCTGTTGCCATTTTTAATCCAGTAAATGTTGTGTGTTGCATTCGCGACCGCTATTTCTCAACACGAGATCGAGCGCGAAGTACGAGTTGTATCACGTCTTTATGATGGACGCCAATCAACAAGTATTCGGGTATTCCCCTGATTGGACCCTTTTGAGGTCCGGAAACCATTTTCCAAGGGGGCCCAGCCGGTAGGGTAAACTGCTTGTATTACTCTTCCAGGAAAAACATTGACACATTATTTGCAAGATGAACTTACCTCATTCTGGAGTCGTTTGACCCCCTATCTCACGATATTGGAGTCGAAATCACCTCAAGAAGGCGCCCCGGATCCGGTCGGCCGAATCACGGTCGATACCGAAGAGCACCAGGCTTTCGCCCTTCACACCACCGATAAAAAACCGCACGGCGACACATCGGATGTCCCCACCGGACACAGCGCGACGTACACGCGATTCAAAACTGCCGACGCCGATTGGGGACCTTGGCAACGCGAAGAATACTGATTGACCGGTCAGTCGGCTTTTGACGCCGATGCACGGGAAGACGGCGGCCGGCGCCTAGCCCGGCAAGGCGTGATAGGCGGTCGCAAGGTGATAGGGGGTGGTTGACGGCATGTCGGCACGCACCACGTCACCGGCGGCCGTTTTGCATTCGAACCAGCCTTGCGGACGCAGGAAGCGTTGCCGGAATAGCTCGATTTGCCGCGGCAGCGCGGCGTGCGCAGCCGGGTCGTCATGGCTCGCCAGTGCGCGCAGATACTCGGTTTGCGCCCAGATCCGCTGGGTGGGGTCCTTGATGCGTCCGGTTTCGTCGAGCGAGGCGTATACGCCGCCCGTTTGCGGGTCCACGCCATATTGCTGCGCGAAGCTGAACGCGCGCGTCAGCGATTCGTTGAGACCTGAGGCTTCGAACAACGCACCCGCCTGCTTGACCAGCCACAACCATTCGAACTGATGCCCCGGTTCAAGACGGTTGTCGTCCGCGCCAATCGGCAATTCGGCGACGCAGCCGGTCGGCGCATGCACGAAGTGATGCGCGATGGCGCCGGCAAGACGGCCCAACGCGGCGTCGAAGACGTTGTCGCGCGTGACTTCGCGGGCGGCCAGCCAGGCTTCGGTGAGGTGCATCAAGGGATTCTGGATCGGCGTGCCGGTCACGCTGGCAAAGTCCGCGGTGAGCGCGGCGTTGAACAAATCACCGTCGGCCACGAAGTGCGACTGGATCAGTGCCGACGTGCGATGCACGACTTCCAACGCGTCGCGGTTGCCGGAACGGCCGGCATATTCCGCACAGGCGAACACGACGAACGCGTGCGTGTACAAGTCTTTGGTCGTATCGAGCGGCGCGCCCTGCGCATCCACGCTATAGAACCATCCGCCGTGGCGCGTGTCCTGAAAGGTGTGCATCAGCGAATCGAACAGCACCTGGGCATGCGCCGCATCGCCTGCTTGCGAGAACACGAACAATTGTCGCGCGCACGCCATTGCCCGGTAACGCTCCGCGGGCAAAGGTTCAGGACCCTCGGCGCTGACCGCTTCGTAGGGCAGCTTCAGCGCGGGGTTGAAACCGGGCCCGCGCCACAGCGGCAGCACCACGTGAGCGAAGTGGTCACGCAGTGTGTTGGCAAGCGGGATCGTGGAAGCGGTGAAAGGGGTCATGCTCTGCATAGTTCGGTTGGTCAAACGCGGTCATTCGAAGCGCCTGCGGATTTTGGCTCTCGCCGCAGCGAGGCCGCTGGCGACGTGCGGCCAAGCATAAAGCAAACGGCTGCCGCTGGCACTCCGTCACAGCTGCGAAATACGCTTCAAATAATTTCAGAAGAGGAGGAAAAACAATGTTGGGGAACCTTGAACTCATTTCCCGTCTGATGCTGGCCGCTGCGCTCGGCAGCGTCATCGGCTTCGAGCGCGAACGGCTTTCATGGGCCGCGGGCTTGCGCACGCACATGCTGGTCTGCGTCGGTTCGACGCTCATCATGATCGTGTCGGCCTATGGGTTTGCCGAAGTGCTGTCGGGCGATCACGTCGTGCTCGATCCGTCGCGGATGGCCGCGCAGGTGGTCTCCGGCATCGGTTTCCTTGGCGCGGGTTCGATCCTGCTGCGCGGCGAAATCGTGCGCGGGTTGACGACGGCGGCCAGCCTCTGGTCGGTCGCGGCGATCGGGCTGGCGGTCGGTGGCGGGCTGTACACGGCGTCGATCGCCGCGACCATCATCATTCTGATCATCCTCGCCGGGATCAAGCCGCTCGAGCGCCGCTTCATCACGGTGAAGCAACGGCGCCAGCTGACGATGATCGTCGAGCGCGGCGCCATGACATTCCATTCCCTGCACGACGAACTCGGCGCCGCGAGCCCGCGCGTCAAACAATTCGTGATGCAGCAAAGCGATGACGCGCCGGAGTGCGACGAAGTGATAATCACGTTGCACCGCGTGTCGAATACCGAATATGAAGCGATCTGCTCGCGCTTGCGTCAGTTGCACGGCGTCAAGCAGTTCCGGCAGGACGAGGCGTCGTCTTAAAAACGGAAAAACCTCCGCGAATGGCTTCGGCAGGGGCGGGCGGCCATGCGACAATGCGGTCTCGAAAAATTCCAATGGCATTGACGAGCGGTGCTCGGCGCCCGCTTTCCGGCGGCGACCGCTTTTTTCTCTATGGCAGATTCCGCAGCATCCACGCAGTCCCGGCCTCAGCGCGCCGCTTCGAAGAAGCGGCGGCAGGCCACCGTCTCGACCGAAACTGAAAACAAGCTGGCGCGCGCTGCGCGCTCGGCACAACGTCTCGCGCAACTGAGCGATGCCTCGCGCGACGACAGCACCCTCGACCTGTTCCCCGACGATCCCACCCGCGCCACGCTGGAGGCGATGAATATCGACGTCCGGCAAGGTACGCTGCATGGCTTTGAATTACCCGATGTCGTGCTGGCCGCGGTTGGCGTGATCGATTCCGACGGCATGTCGCCCGAGGCAAGGGCGGCGCGCCGCGCGCCTCGCGCTGCGAAATCCGATGAACCGGTGCCGGTGAATGCGCAATTGAGCGGCCTGGAGACGGAGGCCGTGGAGGCAGCGGCATCGCCGGTCGGCGAGTTGGCTTTCGGCGATGTGAAGGCGGCGGCAGAAGCGTCGGCCGAAGAGAAGCCGGCGGCATCGGCACGTGACGCGGCTGCGCCGCTTACGTCTGCGATGGCGGCCGCGACTGTGGCGCGCAGCGTGACTGCGCTGCGTCAGGCTGCTGAGCCGGGTGCAGCGACGGCGGATGCAGCGGTTGCATCGACCTCGGGTGGTGCCAAACCGGCTGTGCCGCCGCAGCGTTTCGCGGCGACTTTTGCCAAGGCGACGACGGCTTCGAGAGAAGCGGCCGGCGTGGAAGGCTCGGATGCGGGAGCGGAGGGTGTTTCGTCTTCCTCTTCCTCCGAGTCTGGGGTTGATTCCGGTGCGGTGGTTGCTGAGCCGACGTCGGCCGTGAAGCCGTCGGGCAACGTGTCTGCATCCGCGTCGTCAGCGTCGGCATCCTCCGCGCACACAAACGCGTCTTTCTCTGCACCTTCTTTCCGCGAAGCCCAGCGTGCCGAAGCAGCCGCGGCAGCACTGCGCGCCGCGCCTGAGCTCGACCGCGCCCGCGCGACAGCCTTCGCCGATACCGTCGATGCGCTGTACGGCGTGATCGCCGATCAACGCCTCGCCGCGACCGATCATTCACGTCGCATGAAATGGATGTTGTCGATCGTGGTGGGCGCGTTGCTGATGACGGTCGCGATCGGCATCACGCAGACCGTGCTTCTGATGTGCCTGACGCGTGAAACCACCGCCCAGCAACACCGCATCGAACAGATGATGCAGAACCAGCAGGCCGCCATGGCCAGCTTGCTCGACACGCACATCGCGATGGCCAACGCGGCGGCGGCCAATGCGGCTTCTGACGCAGCCGCAACCGCGGCGCCTCAGCCAGCCGCGGCCACGCCCGCTCATAGCAAACGCGGCACGCGCGCACAGCACGCGCACAAGCCGAAAGCTGCCAATTCGCACTGATCGTCAGTGACTGCCGCGCCGGCGTTAGTCGGCTGCGGCAACTCGTTTTGCCCGCGCAAACAAACAGCCGGGCGTCTACTTCCGCCCCCAGCTCCCCGGCTTCCAGTCCCACCCTCGCTCCCTGCCTCCCAGGATAGGCGCCGTAAGGAACCACCCGCCGCCAACGCCTCGCAAGCCAAACTTCACGTTTTAAACTCTCGTTGCTGCTGCGAAGCCGGAACGGATACGCCAGCGCATCTTCTGACGGGAGCCATCATGCCGACCAGCACGCACAAATATTCGATCGAGGACCTGCTAGCCGCGCTTCTGCGCGATCAGGGCATCCACGAAGGGCACTGGGCGTTGAACGTCGAGTTTTCGGCGACGGGCGCGTCCGTCAAGCCGCAAGAGAACCCCGCGCGGACCTTGCCGGGGCTGATCGTCTCCGTCAACAGCACGACGCTGATGCGTGCGGACAGCACAGCAGAGGGCGCCGTCGATGCCGCCGTAGTGAACCCTCGCAAAACCACGACGAGCGCGAAACCCACGCGCAGCAGGAAGCCACAGTCGACCACGCTTCAGTAGACGGAAGCTTTTGACCCTGAAATATAAAAAACGGGGACGTTGTCATGGTGCGACGCACCATGGATAAAAACCCTGTGACAACACACCACATCCGAGAAATTGCTGCATTGCACTAGCTTTTGCCTAGGGAAAACCCTATAATTCTTATTAAGGGAAAACCCTAGCTAATGCAGTAACCAACCGGGAGTCGCCATGAGCTTCATTTTTGCATTGTTCCAAAAGGTCAGCGACCTCTTTGCGTCGCCCCATCTGCCGCTGGATTCGGACTACTCGTACGCAGCACGTAGCCGCGAAGCAGAACGCATGCGCAAAGCGCAATCCACGTTGTTCGGCATCAAGCTGAGCGACTAATAAAGCAAAGCTGTACGGCCTGAGCGCGGACCATCGCGCATGGGCACGCACGTCGAGTGCGTCCGCATCATCGAAGCCACCGCCCGCGAAACGCGTGCCGTGGCTTTTGTTTTTTGTGCGGTTACCGCCCAATTCCCCGTTTTTCCGAATATTTCCTGGCCGAAATGAATGTAACGGCAGCTCACACGGCGCCGTAGTGTCGTTCAGTTGATTCACCGCGCATGCGCAGTAGACGGGCGGCGAAGGTCCAAAACACGGCCATTCATCAGTCCCTTTCATTGAAATGTGCGCTTACAAGTGCTCACGTCTTCATGCGGTTTGCGCCGCTAAAGTTGGTTTCAAGCGTACGGCGTCTGGTCCGAACCCAAAATCGCGGTTCGATGTTGGCCGAACACGGGCGCTGGCTTGATACAAAACTTTGCATGGGAGGTCACTATGAAAACCTTTAACAAGACGTCGCGTTCGATCGTTGCAACCTTGCTGGCGGGCGGCGCGCTGCTCGCAGCCGGCAGTGCTTTCGCCCAGGAACGGGTGGTTATCGAGAATGGTCCGGGACCGGCGGTTTACGGTCAGCCGCACATGACGCCGGTGGGCGTGTCGATCAATATCGGCTGGCACGGCGATCGTTACTACGACGGCCACCGCTACTGGGCTCATGACGATTGGATGCGCCATCATCCGCACGACTACGATCCGCATCACCACGACGACCGTCGGCCGCCGCCCCCGCGCTACTAATGCGCGCATGACGGCGCCGCGTGACGCGGCGTGAAGTCCACAAAGCCGGTCCTTCTTCACGGAAGACCGGCTTTGTCGCATCCGGTCTTCGAAAACGGCGCGCTGCGCTATGCTTGAACGCTTTCATCGACGGCAGCAGGAGAGCGGCGTGGACAAGGCAGTCATAGGCGTAGTGGGCACGGGATTGATGGGCGTCGGCATTGCGACGCAAAGCGCGTTGCACGGACATCGGACGATCGTTCACGACGTCGACCCGGCGCGCCTCGCGAGCGTTGCGCCGAAGGCGGAGGCGGTGCTCGACGAACTGATCGACGCCGGACGCATCGACCAAGCCGCCAAACAGGCGGCGCTCGCGCGCATCGAGACACATGCGCAACTCGATGTCATGGCGTCGGCGCAATTCGTGATCGAGGCGATTCCCGAGGTGCTCGAACTGAAGCATCGCCTGTATGCGGCGCTGGCAGAGTTGATGGCAGACGATGCGATTCTCGCGAGCAACACCAGCGGTTTTCCGCCCGATCAACTGGTTGCTCCGCTGCGCGCGAAGGAGCGTTTTCTGATCGCGCATTTCTGGAATCCGCCGCACATGATCCCGCTCGTCGAAGTCGTGCCGGGTACCGCGACCGCTCCGGAAGTAACCGAACGTACCGCTGCGTTGATGAGCGCGATCGGTATGGAGCCGGTCGTGCTGGCGAAGGCGATTCCGGGTTTTGTCGGCAACCGGTTGCAGTTCGCGGTGCTCCGCGAGGCGTTGAACATCGTGCGTTCGGGAGCGGCGACGCCTGATGTGGTCGATCGGGTCATGAAGGCATCGCTCGGGCGCCGGTGGGGGATCGTCGGGCCGTTCGAGGGCGCGGACATGGGCGGCCTCGATACCTTTCTCGACATCTCCACGCATTTGATGCCGGAACTCGCCAAGGACGAAGACGTGCTCGATCTGCTGCGGGCGCAGGTGAACGCGGGGCGTGTTGGCGTGCGCAGCGGTGCTGGTTTCTATGAGTGGGACGAGGCTCATTTGGCGCGCGTCAAAGCTGGCCGCAAGCAGGTGATTAGTCGCGGTTAACTATCGCGCGGCAATCAACGATCAGACATAGAGGATTGCGGTAAGCATTGGCGGCGACCGACCGTCATCGCCAACTTATCCCGCTGCTTCGCAAGCCCACCCAGAATCAATTCCGCCAACCCGTCAGGAAATCCCGAAGGGACCTGATTGCTTACCGCACTGATCACATGATCAGTCGCGTCGACCACTTCAGCAATAATGTCTTGCGCCGTCTCGCTTCCCAACCCAACCTGTCGAGCCTGTTCGATCCAGTGCCGTCGCTGAATCTTTTCGATCAGATAGTGATTGGTACTACCGCGAACAGCCATCGCCATCTTTACCTTCTGACGCGCAATCTGATTTCGCCCGGGGCCAATGATTGGATGCGCGGAGAGCACGTCATAAAGTGGCGTCGACCGGTACAACCCGCCTGGCAGATGAAAAATACTGAAGTTCTTCGCATGCCCATCCGTTGCTGCCAATAGCCAGAACACAAGTTGAGTCTTGAAGAACTGCCGCCGATCCTGGTCCGCGTTTTCCGAGCCGAGCAACACGTCCATGATCTCTGCGATGCCCGGCCCGCCGTCGGCCTGGTACTTCAGATGTGAGGGCCTTCCGGTGGCCTGACACATGTCTTCCTGCGGAAGGCGCACGATCCAGCTCGCGTCGCTCGACAATCTACGGTCGAAACGCTCGACCACGAGCGCTTTTTGATTTTCGAACGCTGCAATCTCGCAGTTCGCCGCGGGAAGTCCATACGCCGATACGATTTTCGAGCACAGCCATTCGTTCTCGATTGAGGTCCGCATGTCCGCCTGCATGTTTCCAACCAGCCCGAGCGGAAGCTTGAAGATATGCGTGGTCGGCGTGCTGCCAGTCGGGTAGATCCACTGTTCGTCGTGGCGCAGCAGTGCCGTTTTCTCCTGAGCCCCGGCAATCGATAACCTTAAATCCGCACCGCTATCGTATTGGCCGAGCGGCGCCGCTGAGGTGGCATTGCGCAGTAGCAGCGCGATTTGCGGCTCGGATAACGGCGTTCCGGAGATGTCATAGAGGTCGGTGGGTTGTTCGTCAGGCGGGAGTAGTTGGATCGCACCGACGCAGTCCCGGCCAAGCGCTACCAGCAGATCGAATGCGTTCGTGCTGCCCGTGCGATGCCGTTGAGCCAATCGCCGGCGGATCGCATCGCTATCGGGAAGCAAATTGTCGAAGAATGCGCTGACCACGTCGCCGCGGTACGGTTGGTTCCCGGGCGTGAACGGCATCGATAGGGAAAGGGGACGCCCTTGTTCGTCTTCGATCCACTCGTCGAGATAACTCAGGCGGTCCCCTTCCCGTGCTTTTTCCCAGTAGCCTACGGGCAGCCCGTTCATCCAGATGTTGAGTCGTTGTGTCTGAGAGCGGCGCGCCATGATTACCAGTTTTCCCGTTTCTTTTTGGTCGTGATTGTCCCAAGGGATTGCTTCGAACTCGACGCCTTCTGAGTCCGGCCTGAGCGGTTGGCGACAGACGGAGATTTCGCTTTCTGGGCGGCAGGGACGTGTCGTTGAAGCTTTGGCGTTTCGGCCTGCGCTGGTTTACTGTCAGGCGCGGACGACGTCTGACTCATACGCAACTCGACGTTGAGCAAACGCATGACCTTAAAAAGCCGCTCGACGCTTGCCGATGCCGGATTGGCTTCCAGCTGCGCGTAGCTTTGCTGCGTGATGCCTAGCAGTTCGGCCATCGCAGCTTGTGTGAGCCCTGCGGACTTGCGGAAGCCCAGCAGAATGGGGCGGAGCTGACTTAGCGTCTTGATAGCGTAATCCATTGGATTTTCTTCAGGCTCGTACAGTCTCTGGACTGTATCACGAAAATACAGTCAATAAGCTGTAAAGCAAATATACAGGTTGTAGACTGTATTTGTAATTTACAGCTTAAAGCCTGTTAATACGAGCGCGAACCCAACCGATGAACTGGAACTCACGGAAGCGCGAACAGCCGTAGTCCGCTTCACTGCTGCCTTCAGCAGCCCCAGCAAGTCTGCGGTATAAATACCTCCCGCCTCACCCGCAAACCCCAACACAAACCATGCCCCACTACTTCTACAACCCCGCCACCGGCCACGGCCTCCCGCACGACCCATTCAAGGCAATCGTCGCTCCGCGCCTGATCGGCTGGATTTCCTCACGCGCTACCGATGGCACTCTCAACCTCGCGCCCTACAGTTTCTTCGGCGCGTTCGCGAGCTTCCCGCCGATCATCGGCTTCTGCAGCGAAGGCCGTAAAGACAGCATCGCCAACATCGAGGCCACCGGCGAATTCGTCTGGAATCTGTCCAGCAAGCCACTCGCCGAGCAGATGAACCGCTCCTCCGCGCCAGTCCCGCCCCACGTCGACGAATTCGAACTCGCGGGCCTGACACCCGCGCTTGGTCGCAACGTAGCCGTGCCGCACGTCGCCGAATCGCCGGCCGCGCTCGAATGCAAGTTGCTGCAAGTGGTCCGTCTGCACACCCTCGACGGCAAGCCCATGGACAACTACCTGTCGCTAGGCCAAGTAGTCGGCGTCCACATTAACGAGGCCTATCTGAAAGACGGTCTGTTCGACACCCACGCTGCGCAGCCGATCATGCGCGCGGGCTATCGCGCCGACTACGCGGAAATCGGCGAGATGTTCCAGATGTTCCGCCCAACCGCATAAGTACCCAAAGTGGCACCCAAAGCGTTTGAATCATCTCGCGCCGCGCAATGCGGCGCGGCACTCACCTGATCACCTCCGCGAAACGCAAAGCCAGCGCCCCGCAAACTGGCCCGCTTGATGCTTGCAACCGACGCTCCAACGCGTCGTTTTCAACTGCCGGCTCACTCAAGAGGAGCGCGATCATGTCCACCGAATTCGCTACGCAGTTCAGCCATGTCCGTCCGCAAGACACGTCCTACGTGGATCAGGGCCTACGCGATTTTTTTCTTTACCGCGATTTAGGCATCGCGCAGGCAACCGGCGGCAAGGTGCTCGCGCAACTCGTCAAGGCGAATCACGCACCAGAGCAAGGCACCGGTTGGCACCGTCATGAGGCCGATTTCCATATTGTGATCATGTTGAAGGGCTGGGCGCGCTTCATGTACGGCGACAAGGAGACGCTCGTCGCCGCCGGCGATTGTGTGCATCAGGCGCCGGGCATCGTCCACTATCTGTTCGATTACTCCGAAGATATGGAGTACATCGAGATCGTGTCGCCGGCCGATTTCAAATCGATTGAAGTCGAAGGTCCGTGCGAAGTCCCGGCGGTGCAGCCGTGGAAGAGCGCGGTGGCCTGACTCACGATTGCGTCGCGGGTGGCCGCCGGCGCGGTGCCCGTGACGCCTTCTGAGTCTTGGCGGCGGAGCCGGAGCCAACGCCGTTCGGCGAGGCAGTTACCGCCGCTGCCGAATCCACCTCGACATCGACCACTGCAGCAGCAGCCGGGGCTGACGCGATCGCTTCCGAAGCCGCAGCCACCGACACCGGCTGAATCGTCCGCGCCCGCGAACTCACCACTACCGCACGCGGTTCGTTGTCGTAAATCACGGCCCGCACACGCGGATAAATCTGCCGCTCCCACCGGTGTCCATTGAACACGCCATAGTGCCCCACACCGGTCTGCACATGATGCGTCTTCAAATAAGGCCTCAACTTGTCGCACATATCCTGCGCAGCGAGCGTCTGACCAACCGCGCAGATATCGTCTTTTTCACCCTCTACGGTCAGCAGCGCAGTACGTCGAATTTTCGAAGGCTCCACAAGCCGTCCTTCCACCTCGAGTTCATGCAAGGGCAGCGCGTGCCGCTGAAAAACCGTATCGACGGTCTCCAGATAAAAATCGGCCGTCAGGTCCATGGTCGCGAAGTATTCTTCGTAGAAAGTGCGAATCGTATCGGCCTTCGCCGGATCGCCTTTGGCGCGCTCGTAATGCATAGTCTCAAACGAGTCGAGATGGCGGTTGAGGTTCATCGCCATGAACGCGGTTAGTTGCACGAAGCCGGGATACACGCGACGGTGCGCACCCGCAAAACCGAACGGCACGGCGCTGATCAGGTTCTGCTCGAACCACTCGATCGGCTTGCTTTTAGCCAGTTCGTTGACGCGCGTCGGGTTAATGCGCGTGTCGAGCGGGCCGGCCATCAGCGTCATGCTGGCGGGCTGCGCGGGGTTGTCGTCGGCGGCCATTAGCGCGACTGCGGCCAAAGCGGCGACTGTCGGCTGACACACCGCGAGCAGATGCGCGCCCGGCCCGATCGTTTCGATGAAATCGATCACGTGCCGTACGTATTCGTTGAAGCCGAAACGGCCCTGGCTCAGCGGCACGTCACGCGGGTTGTGCCAATCGGTGATGTAGACATCGTGCTCGGCAAGCATCGTACGCACGGTGCCGCGCAGCAGCGTCGCGAAGTGGCCGGACATGGGCGCGATCACCAGCACGCGCGGTTGCGGATGAGAAGGCGCGGTGTCTTTACGGAAATGCAACAGCGAACAGAACGGCGTGTGCGCCGCGACTTCCTCGACGATCTGTACGGGTTTGCCTTCCGTCACCACGCTATCGATGCCGAACGGCGGCCTGACAGGCGTGAGTCCGGCAAGCGTCAGCAATTCGCAAGCCGCGCGTATCGAACGACCATGCGACGTATCGCCAAACGCGGGCCACGCGTCGAGCGAATGATTCACCAGCGCTGCGCCGTGCCGCATCGGCAGCATCATGTCGGCGAAAGCCTGGTATGTGGGATATGCGAACAGGTTCATAACCTTCGCACGAATGCAGAAAGAGAAGGAACCCGAATAGAGGCAAGTCATGTGCCAATCGTGCAGTCGCACTGGCGCCGCCTTCGCTGCACGTTGGCATAGCATTTGCGCCGGTCATGGGAGCGGGCCGATTTTGCCGCGCTTTGGTGCGCCCACGCACGGCAACGTGCATGCGCATCGTCAGGCGTCGGACGAACGCCTCATCTGGAGGAGAATCGTATGGCGAATACCACGCTCACCATCAGCAGCAAGAACTATTCGTCGTGGTCGCTGCGCGGTTGGCTGCTGACCAAATTTAGCGGCCTGCCGTTCGAAGAGATCGTGATGCCGATCGACGATCCCGCCGCGCGCGCCGAATTGTTGCTGCTGTCGCCGTCGATTCTGGTGCCATGTCTCTTTCATGACGGCATCAAGGTCTGGGACACCCTCGCGATTGCCGAATATCTGAACGAACTGAAGCCGGAAGCGGCGCTATTGCCCAAAGACATCCGCGCGCGAGCGCATTGCCGCTCGATCTGCGGCGAGATGCATTCGGGTTTTGGTTCGCTGCGCTCGGCGTTGCCGATGAATCTGAAAGCGCATTTCCCGGGCTTCAAGGTGTGGGCGCGGGCGCAGTCGGATATCGACCGCATCGTGACGATCTGGAGCGAGTGCCTGAAGCAGTATGGCGGACCGTTTCTGTTCGGCGAGCGCAGTGCGGCGGATGCAATGTACGCGCCCGTGGTGACGCGTTTCGTGACCTACGACGTCAAGCTGGATCCGGAGATCGTCGACTATGGGCAGCGCATCATGGCGCTGCCGGAAATGCAGCAGTGGATCGCGGACGCGCAGCAGGAAGTCGAGGAGATCGACGAACTGGATGTGGAGTTTTGATCACGGCGCAGGGCGCACGGCGGCGCGGCAGGGCGCCGCGCCGTTACATCGACCTAGGCAACGCGTTAATCCCGCCCAGCCCCCAGCTTGAACACACTCACCACCTGCGCCAGCCGCGCAGCCTGATCGCGCAGCTCAGCCGCCGCGTGTTCGGCCTCGCCGACGATCGTCGCATTCTGTTGAGTCGCCTCGCCGATCTGCGTGACAGCGAGATTGACCTGCTCGATGCCACCCGATTGCTCGCGTGACGCAACGCTGATTTCCGCCATGATCGCGCGCACCTGGCCGACCTGTTGAACGATGCCCTGCATCGTCGAGCTCGCTTCCTCCGCGATCCGGAAACCGCTTTGCACGGTCGCCGTGGAGGCGGCGATCAGCCCGTCGATCTCCTTCACCGAAGCCGCACTGCGCTGCGCCAGCGCGCGCACTTCCGACGCCACCACCGCAAAGCCCCGGCCGTGTTCGCCGGCGCGCGCCGCTTCCACGGCGGCGTTCAACGCGAGGATATTGGTCTGGAACGCGATGCCTTCGATCACGCTGGTGATCTCGGCGATCTTCTGCGACGAGCGGCTGATCTCGCCCATTGTCGAGACCACGCGTTCGACGGCACGGCCGCCTTCGACTGCGGCGTCCGCGGCATTCGTGACGAGCGTGTTGGCCTGCGCGGCATGGTCGGCGTTCTGCTGCACGGTCGACGTGATCTGTTCCATGCTGGCCGCCGTTTCTTCAAGGCTGCTAGCCTGCGTGGCAATACGCGCGGCAATGTTGCCGCTGCCGGTAGCGATCTTTTCAGTCCCGCCCGATATATCCGTCGACGCATTGCGCACTTGCGAAACGATGCGCGCGAGGCCTTCGCCGATGCCGTCGATCGACTGCATCAGGCGCCCGATTTCGTCGGCACGCGCATTCGCGCCTTTCCCCACGCGCACGCTCAGATCGCCCGAGGCGAAGCGCTCGGACGCCTTCGCGGCTTCATCGAGCGGACGGCTAACAAGGCGGCGCACAGCGATCAGGAACACGATCGCGAACACGCCGACCAGCACGAAACCGATCACCAGGAATTGATCGCGCGTCGCGACGACGTCCGCCATCACTTCGTCGCGCGGTGCGACGCCGCCCACCAGCCATTGCCATTCCGGCACGGTGACGAACGACACGAATTTGTCGCGCGCGTTGCGCTCGCCCAGCGTCGCGTCGGCGGAACTGAATTCGAGTTGGCCTTCTTTCATGTCGAGCATCTGCTGATACGGCGCGTTCGCGTTGTCCGCGTTCTGGCCGGCGGCGGCCGGATGCACGATCAGCTTGCCGCGATCCGCGCCTTTCGAGGCATTGACCACGAAGTAGTAGCCGGTGTCGCCGATTTTCAGTTTGCTGATGCCGTCCTGGACCGACTGGATTTCCTTGTCCACGTTCACGCCGACAAACAGCGCGCCGATCACGCGGCCGCTCGCGTCCGTGATCGGCCGATATTGCGTGATTAAACGTTTGCCAAACAGCGCGGCAAGTCCCGTGTAGGACTTGTTCGCCATGATCAGCCCGTAGGCCGGCGCTTTGCGGTCGAGCAACGTGCCGATCGCGCGCGAGCCGTCCTGTTTCTTCAGCGAAGTCGTCACGCGGACGAAATCGTCGCCGCTGCGTGCGAACACGGTAGCCACCGCGCCGCTGCGTTCGAGAAACTGGTCGGGAATCGAGAAGTCCATGTTCAGGACTTTGTCGCCGGCCTTGATGGTCGGGGTGGCGACGCCGTTGATGTCGACTTTCTGGGCGTCGTCGAGCGTGTAGCCGGTGGGAAGGAAGCTTGCGAACAGCGACATCGAGCGATCGACTTCGGCCGACAATGCCTTGTCGAACAGAGTGATCATTGCGGCGATCGAGCGGTCCTTATCGGCGATGCGTTCGAGCACCTGATCGCTGACCTGCTTGCCGGCGCTGCGCGTGAGCGCCCATGTAAAGGCGGCAAAAATCAATGCCACCAGCGCGCACGACAGTACGGCAAGCCGGGCGCCAACACTGGCGCGGCGCAAAGAGAGAAATTCCATGGGCGTTCGGAGTAAGGAGTGACATGAGGTGCGCAAACCGTGCGAATGCGTGGTTTACACCTATGTCAGGATTACGGCCGATTTGCCCATATCTTTAGTATTTTCGAAAGCCTTACGTAATACTGCCCCTTGCCCTGCCTTTCAGCGCGCCGACGCGCCGCGCCAGGTGCGCAGTAGTAGTGCATTGGTCACGACGCTCACACTCGAAAACGCCATCGCCGCGCCGGCCAGCATCGGATTCAACAAACCGAAGGCGGCAAGCGGAATGCCGATCAGGTTGTAGACGAACGCCCAGAAGAGGTTCTGCTGGATCTTGCGCCACGTCCGGCGCGAAATATCGAAGGCGTCGGCCACCAGCGCCGGATCGCCGCGCATCAGCGTGATGCCGGCCGCCTGCATCGCGACATCGGTGCCGGTCGCCATCGCGATGCCGATGTCGGCGGCAGCGAGCGCGGGAGCGTCGTTGATGCCGTCGCCCACCATCGCGACGATGCCGGCGCTGCGGATTTTCAGATCGCGGATCACCCGGGCTTTGTCGTCGGGCAGGACTTCGGCGTGGAATTCGTCGATGCCGAGCGCCTGGGCAACGCTCGCCGCGCTGCCGTGGTTGTCGCCGGTAACGAGCACGCTTTTGATGCCCATCTGGGCAAGCCGCTCGACGGCCGCGCGGGCGGTCGGCTTGACGGTGTCGCCGAAGGCGATCAAGGCGAGCGCGGTGGGCGCAAGCGGCGCGCGCTCCATCAGCCAGGAGACCGTGTTGCCGGCGGCTTCGAGCTGTTTTGCGCGCTCGGCGAGTTGCGGCGGCAACTGGATGCCGAGTTCGTTGAGCCAGCGCGTGCTGCCGAGCGCGAGGGTGCGGCCCTCGACGTCGGCTTCCACGCCGCGCCCGGGCACCGCACGAGCGGCGCTGGCCGTGAGCGTCGGAACTCGCGACTCCGCCGCGGCCGGCGACGCCACTTCATACGCCTTCACCACTGCCCGCGCCAACGGGTGATCGCTATGCCGCTGCATAGCCGCAGCGAGCGCCAGCGCCTCGTCGTGCCCAATGCCGCCGATCGCATCGAACGCCGTCACCGACGGTTGCCCGAGCGTCAGCGTGCCGGTTTTATCGAACGCGACGATATTCACCCGATGCGCGGTTTCCAGCGCCTCGGCGTCCTTGATCAGCACGCCGCGGCGCGCAGCGACGCCGGTGCCGGCCATGATGGCCGCGGGCGTCGCCAGTCCGAGCGCGCACGGGCAGGCGATCACCAGCACGGCGACCGCATTCAGAATCGAGGTTTCGCCACCCGCGCCGGCGATCAGCCAACCCACCAGCGTGAGCGCCGCAATCGCCAGAATCGCCGGCACGAAGATCTCGCTGACGCGGTCGACCAGCCTTTGGATCGGCGCTTTCTCGGCCTGCGCACTTTCAACGAGCCGGATGATTCGCGCGAGGGTCGTCTCCGCGCCGATCGCGGTGGTCGTCACCGCAATCGCGCCTTCACCGTTGATCGACCCGGCGGTAACCGGATCGGCTGCCTGCTTCGGCACCGGCAGGCTTTCGCCGGTAATCAGCGATTCGTCGATGTGAGTGCGGCCTTCGAGCATCGCGCCGTCCACCGGCACGCGCTCGCCCGGACGCACGATCACCACCGTGCCGACCCGCACTTGCGCGAGCGGTACTTCGCGTTCGTCCGTGCCGACGCGGATACGCGCGCGGTCGGGGCGCAGTGCGTTGAGCGCACGGATCGCATCCGTGGTCTGGCGCTTGGCGCGCGCTTCGAGCCATTTACCGAAACGCACCAGCGTAATCACGACCGCCGACGCTTCGAAATACAGATGCGTCATGTCGCCCGGATGGGTCGCCAGTTCGTAGACGCTGATTCCATAGGCTGCCGACGTGCCGAGCGCGACCAGCAAGTCCATGTTTCCGGCGCCGGCCCGCACCGCACGGAAGGCCGCGCGATAGAAACGCGCGCCGAATACGAACTGCACGATCGAGGCGAGGGCGAACTGCAGCCACGGGGAGAGCATCGCGTGCAAACCGAACCATTCGCCGACCATCGGCAGGACGAGCGGCAGCGTCAGCACGGCGGAGGCGAGCACGGCCGCCAGTTCGCGGCGCGTCTGGCTGCGTTTGCTGTCGGCAGAGGAGGCAAGGGCGGAATTTCCGGCCGCCGACGCCGGCGCGATCAGCGTTGCCTCGTAGCCGGCTTTCTTGACGGCTGCGATCAATGCGTCGGAGGCGACATCGTCATCCGAAGCCACGTCGCTGAGATTGACGGTCGCCGTTTCGGTCGCCAGATTCACCGACACGCCCGCGACGCCCGGCACCTTGGCGAGCGCCTTTTCCACGCGCATCGCGCATGAGGCGCAGGTCATCCCGCCGATCGCCAGTTCCGTCGCGTGCGAAGTTTGCGCCGGCGCAACGTCGGGCAGCGCCGACGGCGTCGCTTCGTAGCCCGCTTTACGCACGGCGCCAGCGAGCGTTTCGGGGTCGACGGCAGCGTCGCTGTCGATACTGGCTTTTTCTGTGGCGAGATTCACCGACGCGCGCGTGACCCCTGGCACTTTGGCCAGCGCCTTTTCTACACGCATCGCGCATGAGGCGCAGGTCATCCCGCCGATGTCGAGTTCGGTGGTTCTGGAGGGTGTGGCGTCCGCGGGACGCAGCGGCGTGACAAGTTCGGTCATGGCAGGCAAGGCTCGTCGCGGCATTGGGCCGCATCATGAACCCAGTATTGACCTTCCCATGGTGGGAAGGTCAAGGATGTTTTTGCGGTGCGCCTTGCCGACCTGTCGCGTGACCTGGCCAGCAGAGCAAGAATCAGTGGGGGAGTGACAAAAACCGTCAACCGTACGCTAAATGATGGCCACGCGCGCATTGCCAGGCGCTATTCCTGCCTTTGCGCTTGCCTGGTGAGCAAGGATACGATACAACCCGATGTTGTCGGAATCGCGAGCCACCGCCTGGCTGCGCTGGGCTTTGGGAGGCCACGCAAACCGGTTTCGCTGCGCACCGACGTCTCCCTTAGGACCGCACGTTCTGCCACCTGAACGAATGATAAAAAATCGCCGAGAACTGTTTTCGCTTCACTGGACCTGCGCATCGCTCGTAGGCCTCGCATTTCTGGCTGGTTGTGCGTCGACTCCGTCCACGACGCAAAAAGCCGACAGCTGGGTCAAGGACGAAGTCGCCGATTCGTATGTATTCGGCTATCCGCTGGTGCTGATGGGCGTCGCGCGCGACGCGGCGGTCGGCACCGATCCAGGCCAGGCGCCGATCAACACGCTGCGTCACGCGCAGGCCTTGCCGCCGATCGGCGCGTCCAATCCGCTGCAGCCGAGTCTCGACACGCTCGACTCGACCGGCTGGCTGGACGTCGGCACTGAGCCGGTGATCGTGTCGCTGCCCGATTCGCGCGGCCGCTACGTGGACGCCCGCGTGCTCGACATGTGGACCAACGTGGTGTGGTCGACCAGCTCACAGTTCGCTACCCGCGCCGCGGGCATCAAGGCGCAAACGATTGCCTTCGTCGGCCCGGGCTGGCAGGGCGATCTGCCCAAGGGCGTGACGCGTGTCGACGTTCCGACCCGCAACGCCTGGGTGAGCGTACGCATCCAGTCGAACGGCACCCGCGACCTGACGGCGGTGCGCAAGCTGCAACGCGCCATCCGTATTGCACCGTTGAGCGTCTACGCGGGCGACACGCGCTCGGCATCGATTACGCCGCCTAGCAGCAATGCCGCCGATGCTGCCGCCGCGGCCGCTTCCGGCACGCCGGCCGCGCAAGTCGCCGCACTCGACGCGAACGGCTTCTTCAGCCGGCTCGCGCAGGCCTTGCCGGACAACCCGCCGGCGCCGGCTGATCCGCATGCGCTGAAAATCCTTTCGGACCTTGGTGTGACGCCAGGCGATCCGGTGAAGCTGCCGAGTCCGCCCGAGGCGATCGCCGCGGGCCTGGCCGACGGCCACCTGCGTGTCGTCACGCCACCTTCCAATCTGCTGACCGGCAACGGCTGGAACTGGTTCGGCGACGGCGTGGGCAACTACGGCCCCGACTATGCAATGCGCGCTTACGCCGCGGCGACCCAACCTGGCATCGGCACGAAGGATGATGAAGTGCGCGCGGTCGTCACTCAGGACAGCGACGGTCATGCGCTCAACGGCGCAAATCGCTACGTGATCCACTTCGCGCCGAACCAGTTGCCGCCGGTGCGCGGCTTCTGGTCGATCACCGCCTACACGAAGGACGGTGCGTTAGGGGAAAGCGCGCCGGCGCGTCTCGCAGTCGGCGATCGCAACGGTGCGCGCCGTAACCGCGACGGCTCGCTCGACGTGACGGTGTCGTCCACGCGCGGCAAGAGTGGCAACTGGCTGCCGGCGCCGCGCGCCGATTTGCAATTGATGCTGCGTTTGTACGCACCGAAGCCGCAAGCGACCGATGGCAGCTGGCAGCCGCCGGCCGTCGTGCGTCAGTGAATTGCCGCCGACGTCGTTGAAGTTGGCCAGTGAAATGCCTCAGTGAAGCGGGGCAGCGAAGTGCTGGTGTGAAGTCCATGAATGTTATGCGTCACTGCTGTGACAGTGAGGTATGAGTGACGCATAAACCAGTGCATGTCCACCGCTTCGTGCCGGCGGACATGCACTGCTGCGGCGTGCAACAATGTGTAAGCCACGGCTTACATTTCTAGGCCGCGTAAGATTCACCACTTATACTGCCGCTTGCGGGATTTTCGTTTCGCGGCGGGCTTGCCGCCGCATTACCCAAGACCGAGCATGGCAAGCCTCAATAAAGCATCAATCGCCTCTTCCATGCAGACCGTGCGCGATGTCGCGCAGTCACGCCGCACCCGGCGTGTCATGACGGGTCTGCTGATCTTCCTCGTATTGTTCGGTCTGCTGGGCTTTTTCGCGGCGCCGCCGTTGATTCGCCATATTGCCGAGCAGCAACTCAGCAAGCAACTCGACCGGCCGGCTACGATCGGCCGCATCGCACTCAATCCGTACACGCTCAAGCTCGAAGCCGACAGCGTGCATATTGGCGAGCGCGGCGGCGCGGGCGATTTTGTCGATATTGCGCGGCTCATCGTGAAGCCGTCATGGAGCTCGCTGTTTCGCGGCGCGCCGATCGTCGATGAAGTGCAACTCGATTCACCACGCTTTCATATCGTTCGCTACGACGCGCAGCGCTTCAATTTCACCGACCTGATCGAGAAGTTCTCGAAGCAGCCGGCCAAGCCCGATAGCAAGCCAACGCTGTTTTCAGTGTCGAACATTCGCCTCGAAAACGGCCAGATTACGTTCGACGACAAATTGCTCGGCGCAACGCACGTGATCGATCAATGGAAGCTCGGCATTCCTTTCATCGCTACGCTGCCTTCGAAAACCGACATCTTCGTCGAGCCGTTGCTGCGTGCGCGTATCGACGGCAGCCCGCTCGCGATCGACGGCAAGACCAAGCCGTTTGCAGCGTCGCGCGAGTCGGAGGTGTCGCTGCGCTTCGACGGGCTCGACGTGCCGCAGCTCATCTCCTACGCGCCGACCAAGCTGCCTGTGGTTGTGCAGAGCGGCAAGCTGTCCACCGATCTCAAGCTCAACTTCGTGGTCTCTAACGACGCTCCCTCGTTACGCGTGGCCGGCACTGTCGACCTGAACGATGTGGACGTGCGCGATCAGAGCAAGGCGCCGTTCTTCGCGGCGCGCGCGTTGCATGTGGCTGCCGGGACGCTGGAGCCGTTGAAGAACCTGTATCACATCGACGAGATCCGCATCGACGCGCCAAGCGCCAATCTTGCGCGTGATAAAGACGGCGTGTTGAGTGTCGAGCGGATGTTCGCGCCTGCGCCTGCTGCGGGGGCTTCGGCATCGGCGCCAGCGTCTGCGTCCGTTGCGGCGTCGGGTAGCGGCGCCACGGAAAAGGCCGCACAGCCTCTGGACCTGTCGATCAAGCGTTTCGTGCTCAACGACGGCACCGTGAACGTTCACGATGAAGCTGCCTCGCGTCCGGTTGACGCCGGCCTGCAGAAACTGGCCGTCACGCTGACCGATTTCTCGACGCTCGCTACCGCCCCCGCGCATTACACGCTCAACACCGATTTCAAGGACGGCGGCGGCTCGCTCGGCGTGGCCGGCGCGTTCGGCCTTGTTGCGAAGACCGCCAGCGCAAAGCTCGATTTGAAGTCGTTGAAGTTGCCCTTGCTGCAACCGTACCTCGACACCGCGACCGCCTCGCAAGTGGTGGACGGCGCGCTGTCCGCCAACGCGAATGTCGGCGCGAACTGGTCGAAGTCACCGGTCGCAATCATGGTCACCGACACACAACTCAATCTGCAGTCGCTCAAACTTGCAGCGCGCGGCAGCAAGGAACCGGTCGTCTCGCTCGCGCAAGGCCAGGTGACGGTCAAACAGGTGGACGTGGCGGGGCGTACTGCCGATATCACCGGCGTCGATACGACCGGCCTGGTGGTCAATGCGCAACGTCTGAAGGACGGCAGCATCGACCTCGCCGCGCTCGCGGGTCCGCATCAGGCCGAGCAACAGCGCACGGCGATCCATGCGGTGAAGAAGGCGGAGGCAGCGGGGCCCGCGTGGCACTACAAGATCGGCGAACTTAACCTGAAAGACGCGACCGCGAATTTCACCGACAACACCACGCCGAATCCAGTGAAGCTGAGCGTGACGCCGTTGCAATTGAAGGTGCAGCAGATCAGCGACGATCTGAGTAAGCCGTTGCCGGTCGATCTGCAAGCCACGCTCAACAAGAAAGGCACGCTTGGCGTAAAGGGCAATGTCACGGCGACGCCGCTCAAGGTGGCCGTCAAGGTGAACGCGAACCGCCTGGATGCGGCGGCCTTCGAACCGTACTTCGGCAGCAAGCTGAATGCGCTGATCGCGAGCGCGTTGCTCAATGCGAATGGCGATCTCGCGCTGAGTCAGGCGAAAGCGCTTAAGGCGACATACCGCGGCGATGTCGCGCTCGTCGACGTGCGGATGATCGACAAGGCGACTTCGGACCCGTTCGCAGGATGGAGTTCGCTCGCGCTGACCAATCTGAAGGCCGACTACGACGAACACGGCACTGTGGTCGATGCGGGCCGCGTTACGTTCACGAAGTTCTATGGGCGTGTGCTGCTCGACGCGCAAGGCAAGCTCAATCTCAAGGATGTGGTCGCGCATGAAAGCGGCGCCGCGCAATCGCTGACACGCGACAAGAGCGGCGGCCATGAGCCGGTGCCGTTGACGCCGCAGGCTGCGTCGGCGCCAGAGCTGGCTTCCGCGCCGGTACCGGCGTCGTCGGCAACGCCGGCCACAGTGACGGCCGCCACGCCGCCGCAAAGCCCCGTCAAACTGCACTTCGGCCAACTGGTGCTGCAACAGGGCCGCGTGACGTACACCGACAACTTCATCAAGCCGAACTTCACCGCGAACCTGGTTGGCATTCAAGGCACGGTCGGCGCGTTCGGCACGCAGTCGACTACGCCTGCGCCCGTGGACATCGCCGCGAAGCTGGCGGCGAATGGTCCGCTATCGATTCGCGGTACGGTCAATCCGCTGATTGCGAAGCCGGCACTCGACCTGACTGCGAGCGCGCACGATATTGAGCTCACCAATCTCACGCCGTATTCGGCGAAATACGCTGGCTATCCGATCACCAAAGGCAAGCTGAACGTCGATCTGCACTACAAGCTCGATAACGATCAGTTGAATGCCAACAATCATATTTTCATCGATCAGCTTACGTTCGGTGACCACGTCGAGAATGATACGGCGACCAAGCTGCCAGTGCGTCTCGCGATTTCGCTGCTGAAAAACTCACGCGGTGAAATCGATGTGAATCTGCCGGTGTCGGGTTCGTTGTCGAATCCGGAGTTCAGCATCGGCGGCCTCATCTGGCATGCGGTGCTCAATCTGCTGCAGAAGGCGGTAACGGCGCCGTTCTCGCTGATCGCCAACGCCTTCGGTGGCGGTGGCGAGGAGTTGGGCTATGTCGAGTTCGAGCCCGGGTCGGCGCAACTGTCCGACGCTGCGGACAAGAAGCTCGACACTATCGTGAAGGCGCTGGCCGATAAGAGTTCGATCCGTATCGATCTGATTGGCCGCGTCGATCCGGCAGTCGACGGACCGGGGTTGCGTGCTCAATACGTCGACCGCCAGGTCAAGCAACAGAAGATCAAGGACGTGGTGGGCAATGGCGAAAGCGTGGATCTGTCGACCGTTACCGTGGATCCGAAGGAATACGACAAGTACTTGACCAAGGCCTACAAGGCGGCCGACTTCAAGAAGCCGCGCAATTTTGTCGGCTTGACCAAGAGCCTGCCGGACGACGATATGAAGGCGGCGATGGCCGCTAATGCTCCGATCGACGACGCCAGCTTGCGTCAGCTCGCCCAGCAACGGGCGCAAGCCGTGCAGCAGTATTTCGAGGGCAAGATCGACAGCAGCCGCGTGTTTATCGTCGCGCCGAAACTGGACGCCGATGGCATCAAGGACAAGGGCGCCACGACGCGGGTGGACTTTGGGTTGAAGTGATGCATTGTGTTGCGATGCGAGCCGGTTAAGCGGCTCGCGTCGGCACCTTCTTCAACGCCGTCTGCTCGATCACGCGCGCGAGCGTGTCGAATGCCGGACCGATCTTCTCGTTCGGCACGCAGGCGTAGCCCAGCAACAGTCCGCGTCGCGCGGGCGTCTCGCTGCTGTAGTAAGCGGCGAGCGGTCGCACGATCACCCCGGCATCGTAAGCGGCTGCCGTGACGGCGCGATCGTTCGCATGATCGGGCAGCCCAAGCACTAGGTGCAGCCCGGCCTCGTCGCCCATCACCGGCAGTTCGTTGCCGAAACGCGCGGTGATCGCGTCGATCAGAATCTGCCGGCGCTCGCCATAGAGCGCGCGCATACGGCGTACGTGCGATGTGAGATGGCCGTCCATGATGAAGTCAGTCATCACCGCCTGCTGCATCAGTTGCCCCTCGCGATACAGCTCGGCCACGCCCGTGCGGAACGTATCCACCAGATGTTCCGGCGCGATCATGTAGCCGATCCGCAAACCCGGAAACAGCATCTTCCCCAAACTTCCCACGTAGATCACCTGGCCGGCGTCGTCGAGTCCTTGCAGCGATGCGAGCGGACGGCTGCCGTAGCGGAATTCGCTGTCGTAGTCGTCCTCGATGATCCAGACGTTGTGTTGGCGTGCGTATTCGAGCAGCGTGCGGCGCCGCGCGAGACTCATCACCATGCCGAGCGGATATTGATGCGACGGCGTGACGAGCGCCAACCGCGGCGGCTGTTGCAGATCCTGCTCGCGCGGATTGAGGCCCTCGTCATCCACCGGCACCGGCACTAGCGTAATCCCCGACGATTGCAGCACGCTGCGCGCGCCCCAATAGCACGGCTCTTCTACCCACGCGCGATCGCCGACGTCGGTCAACAAGCGTACTGCGAGATCGATCGACTGATGAATACCCGTCGTGATGATGATCTGGTCCGGCGTGCAATTCACCGAGCGCGCGACGCGCAGGTAATCGGACAGCGCCCGCCTTAACGGCCGATAGCCGCCGCCCGGCGCATAGGTCAGCAGATCGGGATTGGCTTCCTTCCACAACCTTGCTTGTAAGCGGCTCCATGTGCGCGCCGGAAACTCAGCGACGTCGGGCACGCCCGGCATGAACGCGCCCCATTGCTTGGCGGACACGCCTGCCTGATCGATGAGCCTGCGTCCGCGCATGGAGAGGTCGCCTAGATCGCGTTTGGGCGGCTTCAAGGCCTCGGCGGCTTGATCGGCGCTGTCAACATTGACACTCGCCACTGTCGGCTTCTTGCGTGCATTCACTGCTGCCGTGTCCGGACGCGTGTCGGCGACATAGGTGCCGCTGCCGGTGGTCGAGATCACATAGCCTTCGGCGGTAAGCTGGTCGTAGACGTGCAGCACCGTGTTGCGCGCGATGCCGAGGTCCTCGGCGAGCATGCGCGAACTGGGCAGCTTGGTGCCAGGCGGTAGCTGACCGGTCAGGATGGCCTGCTGCATCAGCCGCAACGTCTGTCTGTAGACCGGTTCGGCGGCGGCGCGGTCGAGTCGCGCGGCAAGCCAATCCGACAAGATCACGGTGTCCAAGTGGTTCTATCCGGAATAATGAAATGGTTCCATATTGTAGAACCGTAAGGGACTATAGTGAGCCACGCAATTAATGCAATCCCGCTGCTTTGCAGGGGGAGCCAGCCGGACCGCAGAGGAGACTAGTGCGATGAAAACCGATGACGTGATCGTCAGCTTTCGGGGTGTGCGCAAGACGTACGACGGCGAAACGCTGGTCGTCAAACAACTCGATCTGGATATCTATCAGGGCGAATTCCTGACGCTGCTCGGGCCGTCCGGATCAGGGAAAACCACATGTCTGATGATGCTGGCGGGCTTCGAATTTCCCACCGGCGGTGAGATTTGGCTCGACGGCACGCTGCTCAATACCGTGCCGCCGCACAAGCGCAACATCGGCATGGTGTTTCAGAACTACGCGCTGTTTCCGCATCTGACGGTCGAGCAGAACGTCGCGTATCCGCTCACGGTGCGCAAACTGTCGGCGGAAGAGCGTGCGCATCGCACGAATAACGCGCTGAAGATGGTGCGCATGGAAAGCTTCGCAAAGCGCTACCCGGCGCAGCTTTCCGGCGGCCAGCAGCAACGTATTGCGTTGGCGCGGGCGCTCGTGTTCGAGCCGAAGCTCGTGCTGATGGACGAGCCGCTCGGCGCACTCGACAAGCAGTTGCGCGAACACATGCAGTACGAACTTAAATCATTGCACGAGAAGCTCGGCGTCACGTTCGTGTATGTCACGCACGATCAGGGCGAAGCGCTGACCATGTCCGACCGCGTTGCCGTGTTCGATAAGGGCATCGTGCAGCAACTCGATACCGTGGATCGTCTCTATGAATCGCCGTGCAACGAGTTCGTTGCGAACTTCATCGGTGACAGCAACAAGCTGCGCGGCACGATTGCGAACGTCGACGGCGAGTACTGCGAGTTTCATCTGATTGACGGCACGCGACTCACGGGACGCAATATTGGCGGTGCGCGGGCGGGCACGCCGGCGGTCGCGTGCATCCGTCCTGAGCGTATGAAACTCGCCAACGGCGTGTCACGGCCTGGCGCTAATGCACTAAGCGGCGAAGCGCGCGGGCTAATCTATTTCGGCGACCACGTGCGGATGCGTTGTGGTTTGCCGGAGCAGGACGAGTGCTTCGTGAAGGTGCCGCTCGGCACCGATGCACTCGAAACCTTCGCACCTGGCGCGCCCGTCGCGCTCGAGTTTGCGCCCGAGCATCTGCGAGTGTTTGCAGGCGCGTGAGCGCGTGCAATGCACGGGTTGCAGGTCGTCGACGCAGGCAAAAGAAGCAGTTCACCTAAGCAGCACATAACAAGTCGCACTGTACGTAGCTTGAAGCACACCACCAAAGGAGAGCAACACACCATGAGCAAGATCGGGAAATCGCGCTGCGCCATCGCTGTCGGTGCTGTGGCGCTCGCGCTGGGCGCCGCGCAAGTCAATGCAGCTGAACTGACGGTCGTCAATTTCGGCGGCGCGAATGGCGACGCGCAAAAGGTCGCATTCAACCAGCCGTTCGAAACGCAAACCAGCAATAAAGTGACCGCCGTTGAATACAACGGTGAGCAGGCCAAAGTGAAGGCGATGGTCGAAGCCAAACACGTGAATTGGGACGTGGTGGAAGTTGAATCGGGCGACATCGGCCGTGGTTGCGACGAAGGCCTGTACGAGAAGCTCGACTGGTCGAAGATCGGCAAGAAGTCGGACCTGATTCCGGAAGCACCGCAAACCTGCGGCGTGGGCTTCTTCGTGTGGTCGACGGCACTCGCGTACAACGCTGACAAGCTGAAAACTGCGCCGGCTGGCTGGGCCGACTTCTGGGACGTGAAGAAATTCCCGGGCAAGCGCGCGATGCGCAAGGGCGCGCGTTACAACCTCGAATTCGCGCTGATGGCCGACGGCGTGCCGCCGAAGGACGTCTACAAGGTGCTCGCCACCAAGGAAGGCCAGGACCGCGCGTTCAAGAAGCTCGACGAACTGAAGCCGAATATCCAGTGGTGGGAAGCGGGCGCACAGCCGCCGCAATTCCTGGTCGCGGGTGACGTGGTGATGTCCACTGCGTACAACGGCCGTATCGATGCCGCGCAGAAGGAAGGCAAGAACCTCAAGGTGGTGTGGAACGGCAGCATTTACGACCTCGACTACTGGGCGATTCCGAAGGGCACGCCGAACAAGGCGCTGGCTGAGAAGTACATCGCGTATTCGATCTCGTCGAAGCCGCAGCAGGACTACGCGCACAACATTGCGTATGGTCCGGTGAACGTGGCGGCCATCAAGGCGCTCGATCCGAAGACGCTGTCCAATCTGCCGAACTCGCCGGCTAACGGCAAGAATGCCGTGCTGCAGAACCTCTCGTTCTGGACCGACCATGGCGATGAGCTGGAGCAACGTTTTTCGTCTTGGGCTTCGAAGTAATTAGCCGGGTGTGAGAAGGCGCGGCTTTTTATGGTGAAGCCGCGCCGCGTCAATGCAATGAAACAAACGCAAACGCATGTCTTCGCGATGTGCGCGAGCGGCCGGATGCATGGGATCGGGGTAAGGGCTAAAGCGCTAACTCCGGATCGAGGAGACGAGGTGTGACTACGATGACGATCGCCGCCGATTCGACGCCTGAGTCGAATGTTCGACTTAAGCGAGAACTCAAGGCCGCAGAAGCAAAGAAGCGCGCGATGGCGCTGTTGCTGATTGCACCGCTCGCCATTTTTCTGCTGCTGATTTTTGTCGTGCCGATCGGTGCGCTATTGACGCGAGCCGCGCAGAATCCGGAAGTGATGAACGCCCTGCCGCATACGCTGAATGCGTTGAGCGGTTGGGATCGCAAGGCGCTGCCGCCTGACGCCGCATACTCCGCGCTAGCTGTGGACCTGACTGCGATTGCCGATAGCGATGGCATGGGCGCGCTGGCGCGGCGGCTGAACGTGGAAATTCCAGGCTATCGCTCGCTGGTCGCAAAATCGGCTCACGCCATGCCGTTCGTCGACGACAACAACAAGCCGTTGACGCTCACGCCGGCCCAGATGCACGCGAAGTTCGCCGAACTCGACGAACGCTGGAACAACGTCGCGTACTGGCAGGCGATCGCGAAGAATTCCGGTGCCTACTCGCCGTTTTATCTGCTGGCCTCTTTGGACCACAAGCAGGACGGATTCGGTCACATCATCGAGACGGATCCGGAGCAACAGATTTATCTCCACGTATTCAGCCGCACCTTCGTGATCGGCGCAGTCGTGACATTCTTTGCGCTGCTGCTCGGTTATCCGCTCGCTTACTGGATTTCGACGCTCTCCGACCGCCGCGCGAATCTTGTGATGATCCTCGTGCTGATTCCGTTCTGGACTTCGATCCTCGTACGCGTTGCTGCATGGATCGTGATTCTGCAAAGCGAAGGGCTGGTGAACAAGGCGCTGATTGCGAGTGGCATTTTGCACGATCCGTTGTCGTTGCTGTTCAACCGCACCGGCGTGTACATCTCGATGACGCACATTCTGCTGCCGTTCATGATCCTGCCGCTGTATAGCGTGATGAAGTCGATCCCGCCGACCTATCAACGTGCCGCGATCTCGCTCGGCAGTCATCCATTCGCCGCGTTCTGGCGCGTGTATGTGCCGCAAACTTATCCGGGTATCGGGGCGGGCGCACTGCTTGTGTTCATTCTTGCGATCGGCTACTACATCACGCCAGCATTGCTCGGCGGACCGAATGATCAGATGGTC
Source organism: Paraburkholderia sp. SECH2 (assembly GCF_030464795.1). NCBI lineage: Bacteria > Pseudomonadati > Pseudomonadota > Betaproteobacteria > Burkholderiales > Burkholderiaceae > Paraburkholderia > Paraburkholderia sp. SECH2. The sequence continues at coordinate 76,998 of NZ_JALPRH010000017.1, read as the reverse complement.
AGCTACTACGTCGCGTACTTCACCAACGTGACGATCAACTGGGGTATGGCGTGCGCACTCGGCGGTTTGCTGCTTGCCGCGACGCTCGTGCTGTATGTCATCTATGGACGCTTCACGCGTTCGTCCCTGAGCCTCGGCTGATTGGCTGAACGGAGCTTACTCGCGATGAAACTTGCCAAGCCCTTGTTTGCGCCGCATACGTCCTTGATCGAGCGCGTGTGGTATTTCGCGTTGCGCGCGCTTGCCGTGCTGACGCTGCTGTATTTGATCCTGCCGGTGCTGGCGATTGTGCCGTTGTCGTTTTCGTCCAGCACGTTCCTGGTGTATCCGATTCCGGGCTGGTCGATGCGCTGGTATGCGAACCTGATCGGCTCCGATGAATGGCGCATGGCGGCGAAGAATAGCTTTATCGTGGCGCCGTCGGCGACTGTCGTGGCGACGGTGCTCGGCACGTTGGCTGCGATCGGCCTGACCAAGGCGAATTTCCGCGGCAAGGCATTGCTGATGGCGGTTCTGATTTCGCCGATGATCGTGCCGGTGGTGGTGGTCGGCGTCGGCATGTATCTGTTTTTTGCGCCGCTTGGTTTGGCGAATACGTATATCGGGCTGATTCTCGCGCACGCGTCGCTCGGTGTGCCGTTTGTGGTGACGACGGTCGCGGCGACATTGCAAGGCTTTAACTACAACCTGGTGCGCGCGAGTTTGTCGCTGGGGGCGAATCCGGTGAAGACGTTCTTCCGTATCACGCTGCCGGTGATTGCGCCGGGGGTGATTTCGGGTGCGCTGTTTGCGTTTGCTACTTCGTTTGATGAAGTGGTCGTGACGTTGTTCCTGGCTGGGGCGGATCAGACTACCTTGCCGCGTCAGATGTTCACTGGTATTCGCGAGAACATCAGCCCGACTATCGCGGCGTTGGCTACGATTTTGATTGTGTTCTCGACTTGTCTGTTGCTTGCGTTGGAATGGCTGCGGGGGAGGAATGCGGCGCGGGCGGTGGCGGCGTAAGCGTCGCGCCCGATGACAGCTGTTATGCCACACGAATGCAAAAGCGTGGATTTTCCGACATGATTCTAAGAATGTTCCCATTCCGTCTCGTGCTGCGTCTCTTCATACTCGGAGCCTTCTTAAAGAAGATGCGCTCGACGCAGAAGAGCAATGAAATTTCAGCTAACGCTGCTAGCTTTTGCACTGGCCTTGTCAGGCTGCGCGGATCACGCCGCGCGTGAACGTCTCGGGATTGAAGATGCCACGGTGCTGAAAGCGGGAATCGGCACATCGCAGGACGAGGCAGCAGGCGCGGCAAATGCGCAATGGGTTGGCGCCTACGCGTCAATCGTCAGCAATCGCACCGCGCTGGCATCGTTGCAACAGCGGATCGATCAATTGCCCGGCGACAAGAGCGGCTACTTCCACGCGAAGGCCCAGTGCTGGATCGATGCCGGTCAGCAGACGCAGCAGGCTAACGATCACTGGGGCTTCGTTGAGGAAGCGATCGGCCAGGCTGCGGTCATCACAATGAGCCTCGAAAACGGCACGCCGTTGTCCGCTGCTAACCCGGTCTTACGCACGGTGTCCACGGTGCGTCCTGATCTGTGGAAAATCGTCAATACCATCAAAGGCGATCCTGCCTTCGCCCAGTGTCCCCAGGCACAACAACCTCTTGCATGTGCTGAAGTCGAACTGCTGCAAGCAGGCCATGACGCTTGGGCGCGTAGGTTCTCCGCTGCTGAACAGCGCTTACCCGAGGTTCAGGATAATTTGCGGAAGTCGGCGGAAACGGCGTTGCAATGCTCGCAGGCGAAAGCGACGCCTGCATCGGCACCCGCAGTACAGGTGCCTCAAAAGATTACGCTGCGGGCCGACTCCCTGTTCCGTTTCGACGGCAGCAGCGAGGCTGCGATCCTGCCGGCTGGCAAGCGACAGCTCGACGGGGTGGTCACGGGCTTGAAGCGGGCCCCAACGGTACGCGAGCTAAAGATCACCGGGTTTGCCGACCGACTCGGCAGCGATACCCACAACCAGAGTCTATCGTTGCAGCGTGCGCAGACAGTCAGGCAGTATCTGCGCAACCACGGCGTGACGTTGCCTATGACTGCGCAAGGCCAAGGCAGTGCGAATCAGTTAGTCACGTGCCAGCAAACAAAGCGCGATGAACTGGTGCGGTGTCTTGAGCCAAACCGGCGCGTCGAGATCGAATTTGTGATCGCTGCATCGTAGCGTCCACGTACATCAAGAATGACCGTCGGTGTCTATGGATACCGACGTCTCACAGCAGCTGGTCGATATTTCGACTCGCTCGGTTGTATCCCGGCTCCGCTATGAGCCCCTGTAATCTCCATTCCCTGCAGTTTTTTGTCGCGAGGCAGAACTGCGTCTGTGTACACGTCAGGCAGGAATACTCACCGGCGACCTGTCTTCTGGTTCTCAGGGCGCATAGCGTTTCTCTTCGATCGATGTAGATCTCGAGCTTACGCGCGGTAAGAGTTGACGTGGCAAGGAATGTTTTAATGAGGAATGCAACGTATGTCTACTATTCTAGTTATCGACGACCACCCGGCATTTCGGCTGGTCATCAAGATGCAACTTATGCAACTGCTTGGCGTCGAGGAGGTCATCGAAGCCGATAACGGGCAAACGGCCGTCGAATTGGCTCGTCAGCACACGCCCGTACTTGCCATACTTGATCTCGATATTCCGCGCATCAGCGGCCTTGATGTAATCCCTCGGCTCAAGCTTGCACATCCGTCAATGCGCATGCTGGTGTTATCAGGTCAGGATCCCGTTATATTTGCGCCACGGGCAATGCGTTCCGGCGTGCAGGGTTTTGTTGCCAAGTCGCAGGAAATGAAGGAGATCATGCGCGGCGTAGAGGCGGTGTTGGCTGGATATACCGTGTTCCCCGTAGTCTCCGGTGGCCGCGGGTCTTCGTCCAATGCCGGTGATGCGAAAGAGGAGGACAGACTCACCTTGTTATCGGATAAGGAACTCGTGATTCTTCAGATGCTGTCGAGGGGTTTGTCGAACAAGGCGATCGGAGACACGCTGTTTATGAGCGACAAGACCGTGAGCACGTACAAGAGCCGCATTCAGGAAAAGCTTGGGCTGTCGTCGTTGGCCGCGTTAATCGAGTTCGCGACATTGCACCGACTGATCGACTGAGTTTTGCGGGCTATGAATAAAATGGGCCGCCTTGGTTCTTCAGCGGGCACGCATAGTCGTGCGTCGCGCATCTCGCAAAATGCGGGACTTACATCGATCCGCTTTGCAGCGGTGTTGGGTAGCTTTTGTGCGTTTGCGCTGCTGTGTATGTTCTCGCTACGGGCCAACGCGACATTGGTAGCCGACGGCGCATCACGGGGACTACACGCCGGCAATTCGCGTCCAGCTGTAGTGTTGGCCGCGCGAGATGCAGTGGCACAACTCGGGCAACCGGCTCACAGCACTCATTCGCGCAGCGAGACTGCCGCCCGCGCACCTTTTGCGCTTGCTTCGGCCGATAGCCGCTATGTCATGCGCCAACCGGCAACGGGCGCACGTGATACCGAGATTGATCGGCAAACGTGGCTATTGGCGCTCGCGGCCCCCGCGGTCGTTGCGTTTGCCGGTGCGTGCTGGTCTCGCGCGGCGCTGAGGCGCGCTGCTGAGAAATGGCATCGCGCTGAAGATGAATGGGCGCGCCGGTGCGATGCGGCCGAAGCGCGGGAGCAGGCTGCACGTGTCGAGACGTCCATCCAGGCAAGTGCCGCCGCAAAGCAGGAGCGGCTTTGGCTGCTCGGCGCGATGCGCCTCTATGCAGAAGCTCCTTTGACCGCCGTAACGGGTCTGCTTGAATCGCTCGGAACCGCAGCCATGCCTTCCGCTCAACGCGCGCAAGCGTTGGTGATCCGATCCGCGATGCGCACGTGGGCCCAAACGCTTCACGATCTGCTGGATATTTCGCCGCTGGAGTCCCGCACCATTGTTCTCGACGAAAGCGTGACGAATCCACGAGAAGTCATCGACGGTGTCATCGCGCTGTTGGCTCCGGCCGCCGCGCAGCGAGGTTTGCATCCGAGCGTGAGCGTTGACCAAACGGTGGCGACGCTGATACTCGCCGATAGCGCGCGGCTCGGTCAGATTTTCTTCCACCTGCTAAACCGTACGATCCAACTCAATACGCTGGGAGAAATTGCCGTCGTTGTGCAGGCGGACCTGTTGAATGCGGGCTCGCAGCGTATTTCAATCAAATTGATGGACACCGGAAGCGATGCTGTTCACGTTGCACAACAGCCACTTTTCGGGCCGAGCGGTGATCTAGCGTTCGCCGGAGAATGGCGCGCCAACCTCGATGCTTGCTTGTCGCTTTGCCAAATACTCGCGCAGCGTATGCAAGGCGAACTTTTAGTCGCGAGCGACTCAAAGTCTTCCACTCGTGTGAGCTTCAGTGCGCCGTTCAGCGTCGAGCAATGGGGGCCTTCCGCGGAATTGACGAGCAACGCTCAGGCACCCCTGTTTGCCATTGCTGCCCAGTCGCGGGACGTTGCCACGAGCACCTCATCTGAACCCTTCGAACGTCGCTATCTCAACGCGTTGTCGGAGGAGGGCATCAATCTCCACACATTTCTGAGTGCCTGGCGTCGTTCGATGACGGACGATCTGGAGCGCCTGAGCGGCTTGCATCGCCAGCATGACGTCGATGAGCTACGCACCTTGCTGCACAGATTGAGTGGGGCCGTGGGCCTCGTCGGTGCAGGCAGTCTGATGGAAGCGCTACGGAGCGCTAGTACGGCACCGGAGCGCGAGACCGGTGCAATCGACTCGCTCATCGAGCGTGGCAGGACCTTGGTCACGCAACTCGACACGGCGATCGACCCACACCGGAGCACCATACGATGAACCGACCTCTGGCCTTGATCGAAGGCGCTCTGGTGATTCCGAAGCCGCGCCCGTTCGACGGTTTGCCGCCACCTTTCGGCTCGCGACGACGTACCGCGCGAGCCGCGGCACAAGACGCAACGCAACGCGCCCCCCAACCCATCGCTCAAACCGAAGCACAACAGGCGATGCAGGACGCAGTGCAACGCCGGCCGCAACAGGCACGACCCGGTCCGTTTCCGCCGGGCGCGAAGCTTTTGTTCTATAAAGTGCCGCAGCAACGGGTGGATTCCCACCGTTTTGACGTGGCGATGGCTGAAGCAAAGCGCTACCTTGAGGCAGGCAGGGCGCGTCCGCGCTCGTCCCGTTCGGATCACATACTCGGTGGGGCGATCTTCGTGGGTTGCGGCATTGCGTTGGCCTGGTTGTTGGCGACATGCGCGATGCGAGACGCCAACAAGGCGAGCGAACTGGCCTCGAGACCGCCGGTTGTGCCTGCGGTCAGCAGCCCGCCTGTTGTCGATTCGCAAGAACCGATCAAGCTGGCTCAGTTGGCAGTCGAAGAGACGCAGACGATTTCGGGGAGTGTGCCTTCGGTAGCCAGCGCGGTGTCAAACGCAGTGGCGCCAAGTTCCGTTGCAGCGCCGCCGTCCGCAAGCTCAGCAACGCGCTATGCGGCGGCAGATGTCGTGCCAGCACCTTCCATCGCAAGCTATGCTGGGTCAACGGGGGCGCCGGCCAGCGCCGCGATGCGCGACGACACTGCTCCGGTGACGACACCTCGAAGCAAGCGCGCGCAGTTGTCGCAGCACACTGTGCAGCAGCCAACCGCGCGAGCATCCACTCGCGAAGCCACGATGACGCGCCTAGCAAAGACGGAACGCAAAGTCGCGGTCGCACGTATGACCGAAGGGCATGTCAACGAGCGGCTCGCGCTGAGCCGTGCCGTTCGCCCAGCCGCGGGGCCTGCCGTGTCGAAACAGCCAGAATGGACCACGCGTCTGTCGGCCGAAAACGACACAGTCGACCAGGCAGCGTTGCTCAACTGGGCCAAGCAGTCACGCGCGCATGTCACCACGCGCGCCACCGTACCGGTCTCGGGCGGCGTCGACTGGAACGCCCACATGACCCAGCGCCGCATCACCGACGATCCCGCCGCCTTCCACACCGACCGCAGCGACAAATAAAAAAAGCCCGGCCAAAGCCGGGCTCTCAAATCGGCTGCGTCCTTCCACAAGGACGCAGCACCTGCAAAACAGCTTGCAGTTACTGCATGCGTTACCTAATACCTTAACCTCAAGCAGCCAGCAGCGAACGCAACACGAACGGCAGAATCCCGCCGTGCTTGTAGTAGTCCACTTCGATCGGCGTATCGATACGCAGCAGAACCTGCACGCGCTTCTCCTTGCCGTCCTTGCCGCGAATTACCAGCGTCACTTCCTGTTGCGGCTTGAAGTCAGCGCCCAGGCCTTCGATGTCGTACGTCTCTTCGCCGGTAATACCCAGCGACTGAACGCTATCCGACCCCTTGAACTGCAGCGGCAGAACGCCCATGCCCACCAAATTCGAACGGTGAATCCGCTCGAAGCTGCGAGCAACCACAGCCTTCACGCCCAACAGTTGCGTACCCTTCGCAGCCCAGTCACGCGACGAGCCCGTGCCGTACTCTTCACCCGCAAACACAACCGTCGGCGTGCCCGCGTCGATGTACTTCATCGCTGCGTCATAGATCGACTCTTGTTCGCCGCTCGGCTGGTGAATCGTCAGGCCGCCTTCCACACGCGTACCGTCTGCCTTCGCCGGGATCATCAGGTTCTTGATCCGGACGTTCGCGAAGGTGCCGCGCATCATCACGTCGTGGTTGCCGCGGCGCGAGCCGTAGCTGTTGAAGTCGGCCTTCTGCACGCCGTTTGCCTTCAGCCACTTGCCTGCCGGCGAGTCTTCCTTGATCGAGCCTGCCGGGCTGATGTGGTCGGTCGTGACCGAGTCACCGAAGATGCCCAGTGCGCGTGCGCCCTTGACCGGAGCGATGCTGTCGGCCGGCGTCATCGAGAAGTCCTTGCCGAAGAACGGCGGCTCAGCGATGTAGGTCGACTTCGGCCAGTCGTAGACTTGACCTTCTTCGCCTTCGATCTTGCTCCACAGGTCGCCCTTCTTGGTCAGCGACGCGTAGTTCTTGCGGAACGCGTCTGCGTCCAGCGCGAACTTGAGCAGCTCGTTGACTTCTTCGCTGGTCGGCCAAATGTCGCCCAGGTAGATGTCCTTGCCGCCCTTGCCCTTGCCGACCGGTTCGGTCATCAGGTCGCGCGTGATGTTGCCGGCGATTGCGTAAGCCACAACCAGCGGCGGCGAGGCCAGGAAGTTCGCGCGGATGTTCGGATGGATACGCGCTTCGAAGTTACGGTTGCCCGACAGAACCGCTGCCGCGACGATGTCGTTCTTCGTGATCGCTTCGTTCAGTTCCGGCGTCAGGTCGCCTGCGTTGCCGATACAGGTCGTGCAACCGTAAGCGGCCAGCGTGAAACCGAGCTTGTCGAGGTACTTCATCAAGTCGGTCTTCGTCAGGTATTCCGTGACGATGCGCGATCCCGGCGCCAGCGAGGTCTTGATGTGCGGCGCGACCGTCAGGCCAGCTTCCACAGCCTTCTTGGCCAGCAGACCAGCAGCCAGCAGCACGCTCGGGTTCGACGTGTTCGTGCACGACGTGATCGCGGCGATCAGGATGTCGCCGTTCTTCACGTCGACGCCGTTGCTCGTCGTGTATTGCGCGTCCAGATCTTCCGACTTCTTCGCAAAGCCGTTTTCTGCCACCGGCTTCGAGAACAGGTCGCTGAAGGTCGACTTCACGTGACCAATTTCGATACGGTCTTGCGGGCGCTTCGGACCTGCCAGCGACGGCGTCACCGTGCCGAGATCCAGCGTGACGACCTTGGTGTAGTCGATCTGGCCAGCCTTCGGAATACCGAACAGACCCTGCGCCTTGAAGTAGTTTTCGAAGGCGGAGATTTCTGCGTCGGTGCGGCCCGTGCCCTTGAAGTAGTCGATGGTTTTTTCGTCGACCGGGAAGAAGCCCATGGTTGCGCCGTATTCCGGAGCCATGTTGCCGATCGTCGCGCGATCCGGCAGCGACAGCGACTTCGTGCCTTCGCCGAAGAACTCGACGAACTTGCCGACAACCTTTTCCTTACGCAGCAGTTCCGTCACGGTCAGGACCAGATCGGTCGCCGTCAGGCCTTCGCGCAACTTGCCCTTCAGTTCGACGCCCACCACGTCCGGCGTCAGGAAGTACACCGGCTGGCCGAGCATGCCGGCTTCAGCTTCGATACCGCCCACGCCCCAGCCCACCACACCGATACCGTTGATCATGGTGGTGTGGCTGTCGGTGCCGACCAGCGAATCCGGGTAGTACACGGTGTCCGCGCCTTCGGCCTTCTTATGCACGCCGCGTGCGAGGTATTCCAGGTTCACCTGGTGAACGATACCGACGCCCGGCGGCACGACCTTGAACGTGTCGAATGCCTGCATGCCCCACTTCATGAACTGGTAGCGCTCGTTGTTGCGCTGGAATTCCAGTTTCATGTTCAGATCGAGCGCGTTTTTTTCGCGGAAGTGATCGATCTGCACCGAGTGGTCGACCACCAGATCAACCGGGACCAGCGGTTCGATCGACTTCGGATCCTTGCCCATGTGTTTCGCGACACCGCGCATTGCAGCGATGTCAGCGAGCAGCGGAACGCCGGTAAAGTCCTGCAGCACGACGCGCGACACCACGAACGGGATTTCGTCGACGCGCGCTGCGGTCGGCTTCCAGTTCGCGAGTTGCTCGATGTGTTCTTCGGCGATCTTCTTGCCGTCGTAGTTACGCAGCACCGATTCCAGCACGATACGGATCGAAACCGGCAGGCGGTCGATCTTGATGTTCAGTGCCTTGCCGAGTTGCGGCAGGGAGTAGAACTTGCCTTTGCCGGAACCGCTGTCGAATTCCTTGAGCGTTTTGTGGAGGTTGTGGGCCATGGTGTTTTCCTTGGTTTGATCGCGGAACTACTGTACTTAACTAGATGACGTACAAATCGACGTATTCATTGACCGGCATGGCTTCGAGCCTTGCCTGATCGAGCGACACGTCGAGAATCGCCAGTTGTTGCTTGACCGGAAAGCGGCGCGCGAGATTGGTCTTGAACTTCTCGACCAGCAACGGAATTCCGTCTTCGCGACGACGCTTATGACCGATCGGGTATTCGACTACAACTTCGTCGAACGTCGACCCATCGTTGAATTCGATCGTCAGTGCATTGGCGATCGAACGCTTCTCCGGATCGTGGTAATCCTTCGTGAACTGCGCGTCTTCGACACATTCCATCCCGGCGCGCAGCACATCGATACGCGCGTCCTGCGCGATCGAATCTTCATAATCCGCGGCCGTCAGACGGCCATGGATCAACGGCACGGCGATCATGTACTGAATGCAATGATCGCGGTCGGCCGGGTTGTTCAGGGGGCCCTTCTTGTCGATGATACGGATCGCGGCTTCGTGTGTGCGGATCGTGATCTTCCTGATGTCTTCCACTCGCTTGCCTGCTGCATTGAGTTGCGCATGCAGCGTCATTGCCGCTTCCACCGCCGTCTGCGCGTGGAATTCAGCCGGGAACGAGATCTTGAACAACACGTTTTCCATCACGTACGAGCCGTACGGGCGCTGGAATTTGAACGCATTGCCCTTGAACAGGACATCGTAAAAGCCCCACGTCTTCGCGGTCAGCACCGACGGATAGCCCATCTCGCCGGTCTTCGCGATCAGCGCAAGACGTACGGCGCGCGAAGTCGCATCGCCCGCGGCCCACGATTTGCGCGAACCCGTGTTCGGCGCGTGACGGTAGGTGCGCAGTGCATGCCCATCGACAAACGCCTGCGATACCGCGTTGATCAACTCATCGCGCGTCAAACCGATCAGTTGGCCGACCACGGCGGTCGAAGCCAGCTTCACCAGCAATACGTGATCGAGCCCGACCTTGTTGAACGAGTTTTCGAGCGCGATACAGCCTTGAATTTCGTGCGCCTTGATCATGCCGATCAACACGTCTTTCATCGTCAGTGGCTGTTTGCCTGCTGCGATGGCACTGCGCGAGAGCCAGTCGGCCGTCGCCAGAATCCCGCCGAGGTTATCCGACGGATGGCCCCATTCGGCGGCCAGCCATGTGTCGTTGAAGTCCAGCCAGCGGATCATTGCGCCGATGTTGAAGGCGGCTTGAACCGGGTCCAGCTGGAACGACGTGCCCGGCACCTTCGCGCCGTTGGGGACGATCGTGCCCGGCACAATCGGTCCCATCAGCTTGGTGCAGGCAGGATAGGTGAGCGCCTCGAGTCCGCAGCCGAGCGTATCGATCAGGCAGTTACGCGCGGTGTCTAGCGCGAGCGTGCTGTCGATCGGGAATTCCAGTACGTAATCGACGATATCGACCAGGACTAAGTCCGGGTCGGGTCGCACGTTGGAAATCGGAGCGGACATCGGGGAGCTTTCCTGATGTAACTGATTAGTTGCTGGTCTTGTCGATCGCGTTCGATTGCGTCGGAGCCGGTGCGCCTTGTTGCATGGCTACCGTCTTGCACTCGTCGGCCAGACGCGAGCTGTCCTTATCCGAGAACAGCATTGCCTTCGTCGGGATCACGACCAGGTCCATACCCGATGCTGCGTCGTGGAAGCGGTCTGCGCCCGTGGTGGTCGATTCGCGCGGCAGATTGTAGTTTTTGTTCGCCCAGTGAACCGTGACGATCTGGTCACGCTTCATGTCGCCCTTCAGGTCGAATGCCAGACCTTCGTTGCACGACCACTTTTCCGAACCTTCCGGCACCGGATCAACCTTCGCTTCCTTGGCAGGATTGGCCTTGCGCTTGATCAGGCGCTTCGGTTGCGGCTTCTTCGGCACAGCCTTGGCAGCCGGCGTGGTGGTGGTTTGTGCAGCGGCGTCCGTCGCAACGGTCAGCATCGTCGTGGACAAAGCGCCGATTACGGCGGCGATCAACAGCTTATTCATGGAGGAGAACCTTTCTATCTAGTTTCAGTTGAACAGTACGCGGGCTACCGGTCCTGGCAACCGCGAGGGTTGAACTGCACGCGCTTCGAAAGCGCACAGCGACCGCTATTTTCTCCTATTTAGCGCCACGAACTTCAAATTCTCTGGACCGGTGTAATTCGCACTCGGACGGATGATCTTGTTGTCGATCCGTTGCTCGATAATGTGCGCGCTCCAGCCTGCCGTACGGGCGATCACGAACAGCGGCGTGAACATCGCCGTCGGCACGCCCATCATGTGATACGAAACCGCGCTGAACCAGTCGAGATTTGGAAACATCTTTTTCACATCTGCCATCACTGTTTCAAGTCGCTCGGCGATATTGAACAGCTTCAGGTTGCCCGCTTCCTTCGACAGCTTCTTCGCGACTTCCTTGATGACCTTGTTGCGCGGGTCGGAAATCGTGTACACCGGGTGACCGAAACCGATCACCACTTCCTTGTTTTCGACGCGCTTGCGGATGTCGGCTTCAGCCTCATCCGGCGTCTGATAGCGCGACTGGATCTCGAACGCGACTTCGTTGGCGCCGCCATGCTTCGGGCCACGCAGTGCACCGATTGCACCGGTAATCGCCGAGTAGATGTCCGATCCCGTACCGGCGATCACACGGCCGGTGAACGTCGACGCGTTGAATTCATGCTCGGCGTACAGGTTCAGCGACACATGCATCGCGTCGACCCACGCCTTCGACGGCTCTACGCCGTGCAGCAGATGCAGGAAGTGACCGCCGATCGAATCGTCGTCGGTTTCGACTTCGATGCGCTTGCCGTTGTGCGAGTAGTGGTACCAGTACAGCAGCATCGAACCGAGCGAGGCCATCAGCTTGTCGGCGATGTCGCGTGCGCCCGGCAGGTTGTGGTCGTCTTTCTCGGGCAGCACGGTGCCGAGCACCGACACGCCGGTGCGCATCACATCCATCGGGTGCGCGGCAGCCGGAATCCATTCCAGCGCGGCTTTGACGTTAGCGGGCAGACCGCGCAGCGCCTTGAGTTTGGTCTTGTAGGCGGTCAGTTCGGCCTGCGTCGGCAGCTTTTCGTGGACCAGCAGATACGCGATCTCTTCGAATTCGCAGGCACCGGCGATGTCGAGAATGTCGTAGCCACGGTAATGCAGGTCGTTGCCGGTCTTGCCGACCGTGCAAAGGGCAGTGTTGCCAGCAGTCACGCCGGACAGCGCGACGGATTTCTTCGGTTTGAACCCGTTTTTAGATTCGTTCTCGCCTTGTGCACCGGCGGTTTGCGTCGTCTCGCTCATCTCCCGCAATCTCCTTTGTGCCTGCTCATTGTTTCCGGTTGAACCACGGATTCGACGTCTGTTTCCTGCTGCGCGAGACGCTGCTTCGATTCGCTTGTACGGCGCCACGCGAGGGCGCCTACCAGCGCTGCCACGCCGACTGCTGCATTGGCCATCGTGCTCATCATGCGGCTTGCCCGTTAGCGCCCACTTTCGTGAAGAGCGGCGCAGCGTCTTGCGGGACGGCGCGACCCGTGGATTGCGCGCGACGCAGCACCGACCAGTAGTAGCGATAGCTCGCCCGGTCATGCAGCGTGTCGTGATAGCGCGTCGGCCCCCATTGCGCCGACTGCGCAGCCAGCAGAATTTCGGTAGCAGTGACGATTTCTTCGTCGCGCGGAGCAAACGCAGCGACGATCGCTTCGATCTGCGCCGGATGGATGCTCCACATGCGCGTGTAGCCGAACTCGTTGCGGGCACGTGCGGCGTCGTTTGCAACCACGCTCATGTCGCGCACTTCGGTGCTGACGTTATGCGACGGCACCTTGCCGTACGCATGGCAGGCCGCCGAAATCTCGAGCTTGGCGCGCCGCACCAGCGGATGATCGAACTGACCGGGCGAGCGCATGGCGGTGTCGGGAATCGCGCCATCGTGCGCGGAAACAAAGTCCATCAGGCCGAAGCTCAGCGCCTCGACGCCGGGGAGCGCGGCCAGATCGAACACGCGCGTCAATGCGCCATGCGTCTCGACCAGCAATTGCGCCGGCACCGGCTGCGCAATGCCAAGTTCACGTCGCGTCGCCTCGATGAACGCGACCATTTCGGCGGCATCGGGGACGTTGCGGATCTTCGGCAGGGTGATGTAAGCAGGCGCTCGCTTTGCGGCCCGCAGAATGAGACGGACGTCATCACGCCAGTGCGCGTGATCGAAGTCGTGAATCCGCACGCCGACGCGGCCGAAGCGGTCATGCTCGCTGCCCAGCAGCGATGCGACCAGCTCCGCGTGTTCCGCTTCGCGGCCGACCTGTGCACCGTCTTCGCAATCGAGCGTGATGTCGAACACCGGGCCGAGTTGCTGCTGCAATGCCAGTGATTTCAGCATCAGCTTCTCGCTGCCGGCGTAGTGATCGCAGGCAGGCAGCACAGCGGGCGGCACTTCGCCGTCAAACAGCACTTCGGCGGGTGTGAGGGCGCGCATCTTCGGCGTCAGGATTCTGGGTGGTCGGGTGGGTAAATCGGATTCGGACGCGTTCTGCTCGGCGATCAACCAGCCATGACGCAAAGCGCGTTCGAATCAGAGGCGAATACTGGCACGACAAATTGCGAAGTGAACCGCAATTTCGTGGGACGTACCTGCATTCGCACGTAAAAAACCGGAACCCGCCGCGATAAAGCTACGGAGTTCCGGTTCGTCTGCATCAGGGCTTAGCCGAGCAGATGTTGAACGCCTTCGCGCTCTTCGAGCAGCTCGTTCAGCGTGCCGTCCATCTTTTCGCGCGAGAACGCGTCGATTGCCAGACCTTCAACGCGCTTGTACTCGCCGTTTTCGCACGTAACCGGCACACCGTAGATGATGTCTTCCGGAATGCCATACGAACCGTCCGACGGGATACCCATCGTGACCCACTTGCCGTTCGTGCCGAGCACCCAGTCACGCACGTGGTCGATTGCAGCGTTAGCTGCCGACGCTGCCGACGACAGGCCGCGCGCTTCGATGATCGCCGCGCCGCGCTTGCCGACGGTCGGGATGAACGTGTTGCGGTTCCATTCTTCGTCGTTGATCAGCTTGGTCAGGTCTTGACCTTCTGCCGTTGCAACGCGGAAGTCCGGGTACATGGTCGGCGAGTGGTTGCCCCACACAGCCAGCTTTTCGATCGAAGCGACCGGCTTGCCCGACTTGGCGGCCAATTGCGACAGCGCGCGGTTGTGGTCGAGGCGCAGCATGGCGGTGAAGTTCTTCTTCGGCAGATCCGGCGCCGACTTCATTGCGATGTAAGCGTTGGTGTTGGCCGGGTTGCCGACCACCAGCACCTTCACGTCGCGGCTCGCGACTTCGTTCAGCGCCTTGCCCTGAACCGTGAAGATTTCGGCGTTTGCCGACAGCAGGTCTTTACGCTCCATGCCTTTCGAACGCGGACGTGCGCCGACCAGCAAGGCAACGTCTGCATCCTTGAATGCAACCTTCGGGTCGTCAGTGATCACGACACCCGACAGCAGCGGGAATGCGCAATCATCCAGTTCCATCACGACGCCTTTGACGGCGCCTTGCGCTTGCGGCAGGTCGAGCAGTTGCAGGATAACCGGCTGGTCCTTACCGAGCAGGTCGCCATTGGCGATGCGGAACAGTAGGGAGTAAGCGATTTGACCTGCGGCGCCGGTGACGGCAACGCGCTTTGCGGGCTTAGCCATTGAGAAATCTCCAGGACGATGCGTTAGACGCTAGGGAAAACGCCATTCTATATGTGCGTTCAGCGAAGCGTTGTGAAACACGGCGGAATTCACTGTTTGCGTACGGCCTCGGAATGTGCCGAGGCTGTGCGGCGCGCTGCGGCAAGACCGCCATGCCGGAAACCTGTGCTGCTGGGCGGGGAGCGGGGCATCCTGGCGCCGGGTAGCCGCTGCACGATGCGGGCTCCTGCAAACAGCGCGTTTCGGCAAGCGTCTGACCAACGAATGGCGGCGAATCGAAACCTGGACTGCGTGGGAACAGCATGGCGCAGAGTGGCTGCCGGTGCGCTGCGGCGCTGTATTGCACAGTGCAAAACAGCCGCCGAAAAACCCGCAAACCCTTGCTCGACAAGGAGTGTAGGAGCCGTCAGACACAAAGTCAACATTATCTTATGTCTTATATAAGACATATCTGTTGCGGGGAAAACCCTAGACGCGGCCCGGCCCTTTATGATGAAATGCGCGGATGACTTCGAACCAGGCGAACACCGCGAATCCGAACGGCCATGGGGCCACGGGCGAGGGTGTATCCGCTGCCACGCCCGCCACGTCGCCCACTTTCAGCCCCTTGTATCAGCAGATCAAGGGCTTGATTACGCAGAGCCTCGAAACCGGCGAATGGAAACCTGGCGAGATCATTCCTAGTGAAGTCGAATTGGCGGCCAGATTCAAGGTCAGCCAGGGAACTGTGCGCAAAGCGATCGACGAGCTTGCTGCCGACAACCTGCTGGTGCGCCGCCAGGGCAAGGGTACTTTTGTTGCAACGCACAATGAAGACCGCGCCCAGTTTCGCTTCCTCAGATTACTGGCCGATGACGGCGCGGAACATCCGCACGTCAGCCGCCTGCTTGAGTGTCGGCGTTTGCGTGCTTCGGCGGACATCGCCCGGCAACTCGATCTGAAACCCGCCGATCCGGTGGTATTGATCAAGCGCTTGCTGCAGTTCGACGGTGAAGTCACCGTACTGGACGAAATCTGGTTACCCGGCGCGGTGTTTCGCGGGCTCACGCTTGAGCGGCTGTCGGAGTATAAAGGTCCCCTCTACGCCATGTTCGAGACGGAATTCGGCACACGCATGATCCGCGCAACGGAGAAGATCCGCGCGGTCGCAGCTGATCCGGCAGTCGCCGATCTGCTGCATGTGCCGGCGGGTTTCCCGCTGCTTTCGGTCGAACGCGTCTCCTATACATATGGAGACCGGCCGGTTGAGGTGCGCCGTGGTTGGTATGTCACAACCGGGTATTACTATCAGAACGATCTGAGCTGAATCGGGACGAAAAAAGGCGTCGCGTCCCACACGCGCGCCTGTTTGAAGGCGCCTTTATCGCGCGCGCTGTAACGGACCTGTAGTGGTTTTCGCTGCAGCGCGATATAAAAAGGCGCTAAAATTGCGGATTAGTGTGACTACATAGTAGGGGTCTAGCATGGCTGAAGCCGTAAAAAAACCGAGGCCGGAATTCCGGAACATCGGTATCGGGCAGATTTTGACGGCATACCGTCTCCCGCTAGCGGGGCGCGTGTCCATCTTGCACCGCTTAAGCGGTGGGCTGCTTTTTGTTTTTCTTCCGTTCCTGCTGTACCTCTTCGATCAGAGCCTGACTTCCGAACTTAGCTTCGAAGTGTTCAAGGGCTTCCTCTCCAACATCATCGTCAAGCTCATCACGCTCGTTCTCGCGTGGGCCTTCCTGTTCCACTTCTGCGCTGGTGTCCGTCACCTGTTCATGGACACGAGCCACGGCCTCACGACCAAAGAGAAGGGCAAGCAAACCTCCATCGTGGTGCTGGTCGTTTCGTCGCTTCTGACGATTGCTTTCGCGCTCAAACTCTTCGGAGCATTCTAAAAAAATGGCAGCTAATAACCGAATCGGTCCGAAGCGTCTCGTCGTCGGCGCACATTACGGCCTGCGCGACTGGCTCGCCCAGCGCATTACCGCCTGCATCATGGCCGTCTACACGGTGATCCTGCTCGCGTGGTTCTTCGGCGCGCGCGATTTCTCGTATGACGGCTGGGCCTCGATCTTTGCAACGCAATGGATGAAGCTCGCCACGTTCGTCACGCTGCTGTCGCTGTTCTATCACGCGTGGGTTGGTATCCGCGACATCTGGATGGACTATGTGAAGCCCGTTGGCACGCGCCTGTTTCTTCAAGCGCTGACGATCGTCTGGCTGCTCGCATGTGCGGGCTACGCTGCGCAGATTCTCTGGAGAGTGTAAAAGAATGGCTGCAATCAAGAATTCTCTGCCGCGTCGCAAGTTTGACGTGGTTATCGTCGGCGCAGGCGGCTCGGGGATGCGCGCTTCGCTGCAACTCGCGCGCGCCGGTCTGTCGGTTTGCGTGCTGTCCAAGGTGTTCCCGACGCGTTCGCACACGGTCGCTGCCCAAGGCGGCATCGGCGCCTCGCTCGGCAACATGAGCGAAGACAATTGGCACTACCACTTCTACGACACGATCAAGGGTTCCGACTGGCTCGGCGACCAGGACGCGATCGAGTTCATGTGCCGTGAAGCACCGAACGCCGTGTACGAACTCGAACACTTCGGCATGCCGTTCGACCGTAACGCTGACGGCACGATTTACCAACGCCCGTTCGGCGGCCACACCGCCAACTACGGCGAAAAGCCGGTGCAACGCGCTTGCGCGGCCGCTGACCGTACTGGTCACGCGCTGCTGCACACGCTGTATCAGCAAAACGTGGCAGCCAAGACGCAGTTCTTCGTCGAATGGATGGCGCTGGATCTGATCCGCGACGCCGACGGCGACGTGCTTGGTGTCACCGCGCTGGAAATGGAAACCGGCGACGTTTACATCCTCGAAGGCAAGACCACGCTGTTCGCTACGGGCGGCGCGGGCCGGATCTTCGCAGCATCCACGAACGCGTTCATCAACACCGGTGACGGCTTGGGTATGGCTGCGCGTTCGGGTATCGCACTGCAAGACATGGAATTCTGGCAATTCCACCCCACCGGCGTGGCCGGCGCGGGCGTGCTGATTACCGAAGGCGTGCGTGGTGAGGGCGGTATTCTGCGTAACTCGAACGGCGAGCGTTTCATGGAACGCTACGCGCCGACGCTGAAGGATCTGGCGCCGCGCGACTTCGTTTCGCGTTCGATGGACCAGGAAATCAAGGAAGGCCGCGGCGTGGGTCCGAACAAGGATCACGTGCTGCTCGACCTGTCGCACATCGGCGCTGAGACGATCATGAAGCGTCTGCCGTCGATCCGCGAAATCGCCATGAAGTTCGCGAACGTCGATTGTATTAAAGAGCCGATTCCGGTTGTGCCGACCATCCACTATCAGATGGGTGGTATCCCGACGAACATCAACGGCCAGGTCGTTGGCACGTCGCGGGATCACAAGGAAGTCGTCAACGGCTTCTACGCAGTGGGCGAATGCTCGTGCGTGTCGGTGCACGGCGCAAACCGTCTCGGCACGAACTCGCTGCTCGACCTGGTGGTGTTCGGCCGCGCGGCCGGCAACCACATCGTCAAGCACGTGAAGGACATCAAGGAACACAAGCCGCTGCCGGCCGACGCAGGCGATTTCTCGCTGGCGCGTCTGAACAAGCTGGACAAGTCCACGTCGGGCGAATACTCGCAGACCGTTGCGGCTGACATCCGTTCCACGATGCAGGCGCACGCCGGCGTGTTCCGCACGTCGAAGCTGCTGGCCGAAGGTGTCGAGCGGATTCGCGGAGTGGCTGACCGTGTCGACAACATCTATCTGAAAGACAAGTCGAAGGTGTTCAACACGGCGCGTATCGAAGCACTGGAAGTGGAGAACCTGATCGAAGTGGCCCGCGCCACGATGGTTTCCGCCGAAGCCCGCAAGGAAAGCCGCGGCGCGCACGCGCAAGACGACTTCGAACATCGCGACGACGAAAACTGGCTGCGCCATACGCTTTGGTTCAGCGAAGGCGATCGCCTCGACTACAAGCCGGTTCAGATGCAACCGCTGACCGTCGAATCGGTGCCGCCGAAAGCGCGTACCTTCTAAGGCACAAGTCAAAGGAATTCAGAAATGGCCAAGCGTACATTTGAAATTTACCGCTACGATCCGGACAAGGACGCAGCGCCGCGCATGCAAACGTACGAGATCGAAATCGACTCGCACGAACGCATGCTGCTCGACGCGCTGCTCAAGCTGAAAGCGATGGACGAAACTTTGTCGTTCCGCCGTTCGTGCCGCGAAGGCGTGTGCGGTTCGGACGCGATGAACATCAACGGCAAGAATGGTCTGGCCTGCTTGCAGAACATGAACGACCTGCCGCAGAAGATCGTGCTGCGTCCGCTGCCGGGCCTGCCCGTCGTGCGCGACCTGATTTGCGACTTCACGCAGTTCTTCAACCAGTATCACTCGATCAAGCCGTACCTGATCAACGATACGCCGCCGCCGGAAAAGGAACGTCTGCAGTCGCCGGAAGAACGCGACGAGCTCGACGGCCTGTACGAATGTATTCTGTGCGCTAGCTGCTCTACGTCGTGCCCGAGCTTCTGGTGGAATCCGGACAAGTTCGTCGGCCCGGCTGGTCTGTTGCAGGCCTATCGTTTCATCGCGGATAGCCGCGACGAAGCGACGGGTGAACGCCTCGACAATCTGGAAGATCCGTACCGTCTGTTCCGTTGCCATACGATCATGAATTGCGTCGACGTCTGCCCGAAGGGCCTGAACCCGACCAAGGCGATTGGCAAGATCAAGGAATTGATGGTTCGCCGCGCAGTCTAGGATGAACGAAACATCGCATCAGTCCGACCCTCTCCGCCGCGCGCGCCTTCGCTGGCGTGCGCGGCGGGGCCTGCTGGAAAACGATCTGATCTTTGAGCGTTTTTTCAGCCGATATGAGCATGACCTCAGCGATGCCGATGTAGGCGCTCTCACGCGCCTGCTCGAGCTGAGCGATAACGACCTGATGGACTTGCTGCTCGTTCGCAAGGAACCGGAAGGCGAACTTGCCGACCCGGATGTGATCCGGGTGCTGGAGCTGTTGCGGAATGCTTGAGCACCGCTAACGTCTTGAGCGCCGCTTGTCCGTTGTTCCCAGGCGTGCAAATTATCGAAACCCTGTTTCCATACTTCGATTGAGGATGTGCTATGACCCCGTCAGATGTTAAAGCCACGCTATCGTTCAGCGACAATTCGCCGAGCGTTGAAATGCCGATTTACAAGGGCACTCTCGGCCCGGACGTGATCGACATCCGCAAACTGTACGGCCAGACCGGCAAGTTCACGTACGACCCGGGCTTTATGTCGACGGCGGCGTGCAATTCGGCGATCACGTACATCGACGGTGACAAGGGCGAGCTGCTGTATCGCGGCTACCCGATCGACAACCTCGCGCAAAACGCCGACTTCCTCGAAACCTGCTATCTGCTGCTGAAGGGCGAACTGCCGAACGCGCAGCAGAAAGACGAGTTCGTGAACACCGTCACGAAGCACACGATGGTGCATGAGCAAATGCACTTCTTCTTCCGTGGCTTCCGTCGCGACGCACACCCGATGGCGATTCTGGTCGCTGCAGTCGGCGCGCTGTCGGCGTTCTATCACGACTCGCTCGACATCAACAATCCGCGTCACCGTGAAGTGTCGGCCATTCGCATGATCGCGAAGCTGCCTACGCTCGTCGCGATGGCGTACAAGTACAGCATCGGCCAGCCGTTTGCGTACCCGAAGAACGACCTGTCGTACAGCGCGAACTTCATGCACATGATGTTCTCGAACCCGTGCGAAGAGTACAAGGTCAACGACGTGCTGGTGCGCGCGCTGGACCGTATCCTGATCCTGCACGCAGACCACGAACAGAATGCGTCGACCTCGACGGTTCGTCTGGCGGGTTCGTCGGGCGCTAACCCGTTCGCGTGTATCGCGGCCGGTATCGCTTGCCTGTGGGGCCCGGCGCACGGTGGTGCGAACGAAGCCGCACTGAACATGCTGGAAGAGATTGGTTCGGTCGACAATATTCCTGAGTTCATCAAGCAGGTGAAGGACAAGAACTCGGGCGTGAAGCTGATGGGCTTCGGTCACCGCGTCTACAAGAACTACGATCCGCGTGCGAAGCTGATGCGCGAAACCTGCCACGAAGTGCTGGAAGAGCTGGGCCTGCACGACGACCCGCTGTTCAAGCTGGCTATGGCACTGGAAAAGATCGCACTGGAAGACGAATACTTCGTGTCGCGCAAGCTGTACCCGAACGTCGACTTCTACTCGGGTATCGTGCAGCGCGCGCTGGGCATCCCGACGTCGATGTTCACGTGTATCTTCGCGATGGCACGTACTGTCGGCTGGATTGCACAGTGGAACGAAATGATCGCTGATCCGGAACAGAAGATTGGCCGTCCGCGTCAACTGTTCATCGGCGACACGCAACGCGAAGCGAAGCCGATTGCGCAACGCTAAGCGGTAGTCTTTGCGGCGCGTTTTATCGCCAAAGGGCGGTGAAATGCGTGCGGCCGGATGAATGAAAAACGCCCCAACGGGTTGACCGTTGGGGCGTTTTGTTTTGGATACGCGAAACTGCGGGTGGCAAATGGGGTCCGGGTAACATCCATACAGGTATCGTCACTACCACCCAACTCCCTGTTTTTTATCGGTTTTTTGCATGATTCATGGGCCCTAAGCGGGGTTCTGCGTGGCATAATCGACCGACACAGTCAGCCCGCAGTCATTACTACCCCGCATACCATGGCACAGACTCTCTACGACAAATTGTGGAACACACACGTGGTCCACACGGAAGAAGACGGTACGACGATTCTCTATATCGACCGTCACCTGCTGCACGAAGTCACCAGCCCTCAGGCGTTTGAAGGCCTGAAGCTGGCTGAGCGTCCGGTGTGGCGTATCAGCGCGAATCTGGCGGTGTCGGACCACAACGTCCCCACCACGGATCGCAGCCACGGCATTGCCGATCCGGTCTCCAAGCTGCAAGTCGATACGCTCGACACGAACTGCGACGCCTATGGCATCACGCAGTTCAAGATGAACGACCTGCGTCAGGGCATCGTGCACATCATCGGGCCGGAGCAGGGCGCAACGCTGCCGGGCATGACCATTGTCTGCGGCGACTCGCACACGTCCACGCACGGCGCGTTCGGCGCGCTGGCGCACGGCATCGGCACCTCGGAAGTCGAGCACGTGCTGGCCACGCAAACGCTCTTGCAGAAGAAGAGCAAGAACATGCTGGTGAAGGTCGAAGGCCCGTTGCCGCGCGGCTGTACCGCGAAAGACATCGTGCTCGCGATCATCGGCAAGATCGGCACGGCAGGCGGCACGGGCTATGCGATCGAATTCGGCGGTTCGACGATTCGCGCGCTGTCCATGGAAGGCCGCATGACGGTCTGCAACATGGCAATCGAAGCAGGCGCGCGCGCCGGCATGGTCGCTGTAGACGACACCACGATCGAATACCTGAAGGGCCGTCCCTTTTCGCCGGCAGGCGTCGAGTGGGATCACGCGGTCGAGTACTGGAAGCAGTTCAAGTCAGACGAAGGCGCGCAATTCGACCGCGTGGTCGAGCTGAACGCTGCGGAAATCGTGCCGCAAGTCACGTGGGGCACGTCGCCGGAAATGGTCACGGCCGTGGACGGCCGCGTGCCGGATCCGGAGCGCGAAAAAGACCCGGTCAAGCGCGATGCAATGGAGCGCGCGCTGAAGTACATGGCGCTCGAACCGAATGCGCCGATCGAATCCATCAAGCCGGATAAAATCTTCATCGGGTCGTGCACCAACGCGCGCATTGAAGACATTCGCGCTGCGGCATACGTCGTGAAGAAGCTCGGCCGCCGCGTCGCACCGAACATCCGTCTGGCCATGGTCGTGCCGGGTTCGGGTCTGGTGAAGGCGCAAGCGGAACGTGAAGGCCTCGATAAGGTCTTTACGGATGCCGGTTTCGAATGGCGTGAGCCCGGTTGCTCGATGTGTCTCGCAATGAACGCCGACCGGTTGGATCCGGGCGAGCGTTGCGCATCCACGTCGAATCGTAATTTCGAAGGTCGTCAGGGCGCCGGTGGCCGTACCCACCTCGTGAGCCCCGCGATGGCTGCTGCAGCGGCTATCGAAGGGCATTTCGTCGATATTCGCAAGCTTGGATAAACACGCATGATGAAGAACATGAATCGCACCACTCTTTTGCGGCGTTTCGCACTCGGTACCCTGGCCGGGCTATTGCTCGGTCTGGCCGGCTGCAACACGGTGCACGGATTTGGCGAGGACATGTCGCACCTCGGCAATTCGATCAGCAATCACGCTGACAAATAAGCGGTTTTTGATTTTTGCCGGCGATGCGCCGGGGCGGCTTTCCGGCCGTCACGCGCATCGCCCGGTCTCGAAACAGGCGCAAGCGTCATGGATAAATTCATCGTACACACCGGCGTCGTGGCGCCGCTCGATCGTGAGAACGTCGACACGGACGCGATCATTCCGAAGCAATTCCTGAAGTCGATCAAGCGCACGGGTTTCGGTCCGAACGCGTTCGACGAATGGCGCTACCTCGACCACGGCGAGCCGGGTCAAGACAACTCGAAGCGTCCGCTGAACCCGGATTTCGTGTTGAATCAGCCGCGCTATCAGGGCGCTTCGGTGCTGTTGGCGCGCAAGAACTTCGGTTGCGGCAGCTCGCGTGAGCACGCACCGTGGGCGCTGGAGCAGTATGGTTTCCGCGCAATCATTGCGCCGAGCTTCGCCGATATTTTCTACAACAACTGCTTCAAGAACGGCGTGCTGCCGATCGTGCTGACCGAACAGCAAGTCGATCACCTGTTCAACGAAACGTACGCGTTCAACGGCTTCAAGCTGACCGTCGACCTGGAAGCGCAAGTCGTGCGCACGTCGGACGGTAGCGCCGAATATCCGTTCGAAGTGGCGGCGTTCCGCAAGTACTGTCTGCTGAATGGCTTTGACGATATCGGCCTCACGCTGCGTCATGCTGACAAGATTCGCCAGTTCGAAGCCGAGCGGATTGCGAAGCAGCCGTGGCTGAATCACCGCATCGTCGGGTAAAGGCTTGCAGGCCTGAGGGCCCAGCGGCTCGCTGATTCACGCTTAGAAAAGTCTCGAAGAAAATCATCAAGGAAACTCGCATGAAGATCGCAGTCTTGCCGGGCGACGGCATCGGTCCCGAAATCGTCAAGGAAGCCGTCAAGGTATTGAACGTACTCGGCGAAAAGTTCGAACTCGAAGAAGCGCCGGTTGGCGGCGCGGGTTACGAAGCCAAGGGCCATCCACTGCCCGATTCGACGCTGGCGCTGGCGAAAGAAGCCGATGCGATCCTGTTCGGCGCCGTTGGCGACTGGAAATACGACTCGCTCGAACGTGCGCTGCGTCCGGAGCAGGCGATTCTCGGTCTGCGCAAGCACCTGCAATTGTTCGCGAACTTCCGTCCGGCAATCTGCTATCCGCAACTCACGGGCGCTTCCTCGTTGAAGGAAGAGATCGTTTCGGGTCTCGACATCCTGATCGTGCGCGAACTGAACGGCGACATCTACTTCGGCGCGCCGCGCGGCGTGCGTTCGTCGCCGGATGGGCTGTTTGAAGGCGCGAAGGAAGGCTTCGACACGATGCGCTATTCGGAACCCGAAGTGCGCCGCATTGCGCATGTCGCGTTTCAAGCGGCGCAAAAACGTCAGAAGAAACTGACGAGCGTGGATAAGGCCAATGTGCTCGAAACGTCGCAGTTCTGGCGCGACGTGATGATCGACGTGTCGAAGGAATACGCTGACGTCGAGCTGTCGCACATGTACGTGGACAACGCGGCGATGCAACTGGTCAAGGCGCCGAAGGCGTTCGACGTGGTTGTGACCGGCAACATGTTCGGCGACATTCTGTCGGACGAAGCTGCCATGCTGACGGGCTCGATCGGCATGCTGCCGTCGGCATCGCTCGACAAGAACAACAAGGGCTTGTACGAGCCGTCGCACGGCTCGGCACCGGATATCGCCGGCAAGGGCGTGGCGAATCCGCTGGCAACGATTCTGTCGGCCGCAATGATGCTGCGCTATTCGCTGAACAAGGCGGAACAGGCGGATCGCATCGAAAACGCGGTGAAGAAGGTGCTGGAACAGGGTCTCCGCACGGGCGACATTCTGACCCCGGGTTGCAAGCAGGTCGGCACCGCGGCGATGGGCGATGCAGTGGTCGCCGCGCTTTAAGGCGCTTTGAAGCACTTGGTAGTTAGGCCGCGAAACAGTCTTCAAAGCGGCCTTTAAAACGCGAATTGGCCTCGAAACAGGCCGATTCGCGCGTAATACGGACGATAACGGCAGACGATCACGTCGCCAGATTCCGGTTTTCGTGTATATTGTAGCGATGGCGCACATGGCTCAAATCTCCTCGATTTCGAAACTGCACGGCAAAACGGCCCGTGTGGTTGAGCTCGCCATTACCATCAAAGCGCTCATTAAAACGATTACCCCGAAAACGATCACGAAACGCTGATCGTCCGTCGTGCCCGCTCATCTTCCCCGCGCGGTCACTGCGGGCAAAGATGCGGGGAAGTTTCCATTCGAAGGGTATGAAGTCATGAACGTAGGTCTCGTAGGTTGGCGCGGTATGGTCGGCAGCGTCCTGATGCAACGTATGCAACAGGAAGGCGATTTCGACTTGATCGAACCGGTGTTTTTCAGCACCAGCAACGCGGGCGGCAACGCGCCGTCGTTCGCCAAAAACGAGACCAAGCTCAAAGATGCGACAAGCATCGAAGACCTGAAGAAGTGCGAAGCGATCATCTCCTGCCAGGGCGGCGATTACACGAATGAAGTGTTCCCGAAGCTGCGCGCAGCGGGCTGGAACGGCTATTGGATCGACGCGGCCTCGTCGCTGCGCATGAAAGATGACGCGGTCATCATTCTCGATCCGGTCAACCTCGACGTGATCAAGAATGCGCTGGTCAAGGGCCAGAAGAATTTCATCGGCGGCAACTGCACGGTCAGCCTGATGCTGATGGCGCTGGGCGGCCTGTTCCGCGAAAACCTCGTCGACTGGATGACGGCCATGACGTACCAGGCCGCTTCGGGCGCGGGCGCGCAAAACATGCGCGAACTGCTGCAGCAAATGGGCACGCTGTACGGCGCGGCCAAGGAAGACTTGGCGGATCCGTCGTCGGCGATTCTCGACATCGACCGTCGCGTGCTGAGCGCCATGAACAGCGACCGTATGCCGACCGACAACTTTGGCGTGCCGCTCGCCGGCTCGCTGATTCCGTGGATCGACAAGGATCTCGGTAACGGCATGTCGAAGGAAGAATGGAAGGGCGGCGCGGAAACCAACAAGATCCTCGGCAAGCCGGCTATGGGCACGCCGGGTTCGATCCCTGTAGATGGCCTCTGCGTGCGGATCGGCGCAATGCGCTGCCACTCGCAGGCATTGACCATCAAGCTGAACAAGGACGTGCCGCTGGACGAAGTGAACAGCATCCTCGCGTCGGGTAACGACTGGGTCAAGGTGGTGCCGAACGAACGCGAAGCATCCATGCGCGATCTGTCCCCGGCCGTGGTCACGGGCACGCTGACTGTGCCGGTTGGCCGTGTGCGCAAACTGGCGATGGGCGGCGAATATCTGTCGGCCTTCACGGTCGGCGATCAGCTGCTGTGGGGCGCGGCAGAACCGCTGCGTCGCATGCTTCGCATTGTGCTCGACAAGTAAAGTAAACTACGCGCTCACGACGCGTAGAAAACTCAAAAAGCGTCGCGCTTGCGCGGCGCTTTTTTCATTGTGTGCTCCGATTATCTTGTCTCTTTTCAACCGCAAAAAAGGGCTGCGCGCTGACGCGCCTGGAGTCCCGATGAACCTTCGACTCTCTTCCCTTCGGGCTATGTCTATGCATCAAGGTATAGGCCGGCTGACGGCCATGACCGCTTTTGCGTTCGCGCTGGCGGGCGCCGGTGTGGGCAGCGCAGTGGCAGCGCCGGGCGACGCCGCGAGCGCGCCCGAGGGCGCTTCCGTTTCTTACGCCGCCGGGAGCCAATATACGGTGCGGCCCGGGCAGTCGTTGAATGACGTGGCGATTGCCGTCACGCAATCGCACGACAAGGGGACGCTCGCACGCGCTTCGCGCGCGCTGTTCGAGGCGAATCCGAACGCCTTCATGAGTCATGATCCGAGCCGGATGCGTGTCGGCGCGCTATTGACGATCCCGGCACTGGATGCGACCGGCGCTCCGGCGGCTTCTGCGCCGGTTGCGGGGTCTGCGTCTGCGGCGTCATCGGCCGCTACGGCTGCGGCGGCTTCCGCGCCGAACGCGGCGACGGTTGGTGCTGCTGTCGGCGCCGCGAGCGGCGTGGCGCAGGTCAACGCCGCGGCGGCGAGCGCGGCAAGCGCTGCGGCTCAGGCTGCCACGCCTGCGGTTTCAGGGACGGCCAGCTCGACGGCTGAAGCCAGCTCGGCGACGCCGGGTAGCTCGGCAGCGGCCGGCGTGGCCCCCGTAGCAGGGTCGCAGGCCGTGCCGGCCAGCGGCGCACACGTCTGGTCGGGCGCGATCCAGCCTTCGGCCAGTGAGGCTGCCGAAGGCGCGTCGGCGGTTGCCGCAGCGGCGGCCGGCGCACAACCGGCATCGCAACCGCGCGCGCAGGTTTCGAGCTTGCAGCAATTGCTTGCGCTGAAAAACCGCGTGCTGATGGAACTGCAGAAACATGGCATCGGCGGTACGCCGGCCGCGACGGTCCCGCCTGCTACAAACGGAGCGCAACCGGCCGTCGGCGTTTCGTCCGCGGCAGCCGCTTCCGGTCATGGCAGCGCACCGATTTCCACGTCGACCGACGCCGGCATCTCGCAGACGAATTTGAGCATCGCGGCGGCGATCGGCGCGGCGTTGGTCGCGCTGCTGGCCGCTTTGCGTCTGGGTCGACGTAAGCGCGTTGCTGCTGCCGCGACAGGCGGCTCCTCGCTGGCGGAGGACGCAGCGGCGGCTTCCGCGCGAGCGGCTGCGTCGCAGGATGTCGATTCGACGCACGAAGGGTCGGACGTAAGCGGCGAAGCGGCAGCAGGGCATGCAGCGGCGTCGGCGCCGACTGACCACGAGAGCGCTGGGGATGACGCGGCAGCGCGAGAAGTGGCGGAACGCGTGGCAGCGGAGCGTGAAGCGGAAATTCGCGCGGCGGCGGCGCGTGAAGCCGCGGTACGCGAGGCAGCAGAGCGAGAAAATGCAGAGCGCGCGGCGACCGAACGCCAGGCGGCGGAACGTGCAGAAGCGGAACGCGCTGCGGTGGAGAAGGCAGAAGCCGAACACGCAGCTGCGTCACAGGCTGCGGCGGAGCGCGCCGAAGCTGAACGCGCGGAGGCAGACAAAGCCGCGGCTGCGCGTGCGGCAGAAGATCATGACGCGGCGCAACGCGCCGCAGCAGAACACGAAGCCGGTGCTCACCAACCGCTCACAGGCTTGCCCGCACAAGACCACGACGCGTTCCAACACGCATCGCAGGAAATCCACCCGACACCCGCGCCGTTCGAAGCTACGCAACCGAGCCCGGACACCGAACCTCTTCCCTCGGCCCATCACGAAAACCTCGACGGGGCGACCACGGCTGCGAGCCTCGCAGCGGCCGCGGAACTCGGTGCCGAAGCATTGCCGCTGACGCCGCTTGAACCGATCGACGAGAGCTTCCAGCAAGAGGTGCCTCCGCACCGTCTGCAATGGGACGACGAGCCGGCATCGAGCGCGCCGGCCACGCCGTTGGCAGAGCCGACGCATGAGCCGCTTGCAGAGTCGTGGAGCCATCAGGACACCCCGCCGCCGGTCATCGACTTCACGCGGCAGCATGCCGAACCGCACACGACTTCGCCGTTCGGCCAGCCGCACGGCGAGACGTCGGCGTTCGATACGCCGGTGCCAGCGGTGTCGGCAGTACCCCCGGCCCAACAGGACGCAGTCCACGTCGAACCACAACCGCAGTCAAATCAGCACGCCGAACCCGCGACGCCCGACGGCGCACCAAATTTCGAACCGGCACCCATCACGCCAGTTCAGCCCGCGCTATCCGTGCCAACCGAGTTCCCGCGCGATGCCCTCGACGCATTCAGCAGTCTCAACATGCCATTGCCGCCGCGCGTCGAATCGACCGACGACGAAGCGGTGAGCGTACCCGGATCGCTTGCGACACCGCCGGTTGCCTCCCCGGAAACCACGGCGCAACAAGCCGTGGCGCCGCACGATCCGGACGACTTCCCGCATGTCGCTGACGAAATCACCGCCGGCACCGCGGGCCATGCAGCCGTCGCGGGCTTGGGCGCGGCCGGCTTCGGCGCGCTCAAGCTCGATTTCGACCTGGAGTTGCCGCCGAGCCCAGCTCAACCGTTGCCGGTTTTCACGCGAGCGGACCTAAGCCGCATCGCCCGCAACAAACTCGATCTGGCCGCCGAATATATCGACCTCGGCGATCTGTCCGGCGCGCGCACGCTCATCAACGAAGTGATCGAAGCGAACGATCCGGCCACGCGCACCGAGGCTCGCGCGCTGCTCTCGACGCTCGCGCCGTTGTCGTGAAGCGTATTGCGTTAGGCGTCCAGTACGACGGCTCGGCATTCTGCGGCTGGCAGTCGCAGCCGCACGGCAAGACTGTGCAGGACGAGCTCGAACGGGCGTTGCGCGAGTTCGCGCAAACGCCTGTGCAAACCGTTGTGGCTGGTCGTACGGATACCGGCGTGCACGGCCTTGGTCAGGTCGTGCATTTCGACACCGAACTCGATCGCACGGACTTTTCGTGGATTCGCGGCACCAACGCCTTCCTGCCGAAGACGATCGCCGTGCAGTGGGCCAAGCCGATGCCCGACGAATTTCACGCGCGTTTTTCGGCGTTCGAACGGACCTATTACTACGTCCTGTACGTCCATCCGTTCCGCTCGCCAATGCAGGATACGCGAGCCGGCTGGGTACACACGCCGCTCGACGTCGAGGCCATGCGGGCCGCCGCGGCCCATCTGATCGGCGAACACGATTTTTCGGCATTCCGTTCGTCACAATGCCAGGCGAAAACGCCGGTCAAACATCTGTACCAGATCGACGCGCGGCAACAGGGCGACTTCATTCATTTCCGCTTTCGGGCGAACGCATTCCTGCATCACATGGTGCGTAACCTGATGGGCTGTCTCGTCGATATCGGCCGGGGACGCCATCCGGCCGAATGGATGGTCGAGGTTCTCGCCAGCCGCGATCGCGATTGTGCCGCGCCGACCTTCATGCCTGACGGCCTGTACCTGGCGCAGGTGGGCTATCCTGAGCAATTCGCCGTGCCCGCGCCGCAGACCGGCAGCGTGCCGTGGAGTACCGTATGGACCGAGCAAGCGCAAACATGAAATCAACTGAAAATCTGGCAGCCGAAGCAAACGCCGGCGCGCAGCAGCATGCCGCGCCGCATCGCACGCGCATCAAGCTGTGCGGCCTGTCGAAGCCGGAAGACGTGTCGCTGGCGATCGACCTCGGCGCTGACGCGATCGGCCTCGTGTTCTACCCGCCGAGCCCGCGTTCGGTGAGCGTCGCGCAAGCCGTCGAGCTGGTGCATGATGTGCCGCCGTTCATATCGGTAGTCGGCTTGTTCGTGAACGCAACGCCGGACTGGATCCGCGAAGTTGCCAGCAATGTCGGGCTTACGCTGCTGCAGTTCCACGGCGACGAAACCGCGGAGCAGTGCGAATCCCTCGCCAGCGTTGCGGGTTTGCCTTGGTTGCGCGCTTTGCGAGTCGCGGCGGATACTCAACCGGCAGATTTGGTAAAATCAGCACTTAACTATTCAGCAGCCAGCGGCCTTCTGTTCGACACCCATGTCGAAGGCTATGGCGGCGGCGGGAAGGTTTTCGATTGGTCACTTATTCCAGCAGAGCTCGCGCGTCGGGCCGTTTTGAGTGGTGGGTTGAACGCGCAAAACGTCAGTGATGCGATCCATCGCGTGCGCCCGTACGCGGTCGATGTCTCGAGCGGCATCGAAGTGCCGGGCGCCAAGGGCGTGAAAGATCACGCCCGGATGGCGGCGTTCGTACGCGCAGTGCGCGCAGCGGACGCTGAATGATTCAGGCGGCGCGGTTTTCTCATATGAAAGCCGTGCGCCACACTGAGAAGAGTGATCACCATGTATAACTTGCCTGACGAAAGAGGCCATTTCGGCCAGTATGGCGGCGTGTTCGTCGCTGAAACGCTGGTTCACGCACTCGACGAACTGCGTGCCGCGTATGAGAAATTTCAAAAAGACCCGGAATTCGTCGCCGAATATGAGCGCGAACTGAAGCATTTCGTAGGTCGTCCGTCCCCCATTTATCACGCACAACGCTGGAGCGAAATGCTCGGCGGCGCGCAGGTTTTTCTCAAGCGTGAAGACCTGAATCACACCGGCGCTCACAAGATCAATAACGTGATCGGCCAGGCGCTGCTCGCAAAGCGCATGGGCAAGCCGCGCGTGATCGCGGAAACCGGCGCGGGTCAGCACGGCGTGGCGGCCGCGACCATCGCGGCGCGCTTCGGCATGGAATGCGTGGTCTACATGGGCGAAGAAGACGTGCGCCGCCAGGCGGCCAACGTCTACCGGATGAAGCTGCTCGGCGCGACCGTCGTGCCCGTGACGTCCGGCTCGCGCACGTTGAAAGACGCGCTCAACGAAGCGATGCGCGACTGGGTGACTAACGTCGAAAACACGTTCTACATTATCGGCACGGTGGCGGGGCCGCATCCGTATCCGATGATGGTGCGCGACTTCCAGCGCGTGATCGGCGACGAGTGCAAGGTGCAGATGCCCGAACTGGTCGGTCGCCAGCCGGACGCCGTGATTGCGTGCGTTGGCGGCGGTTCGAATGCAATGGGTATCTTTTACCCATACATTGAAGACACTTCGGTGCAACTGATCGGCGTCGAGCCGGCGGGTGACGGGATCGAAACCGGTCGGCACGCAGCCTCGCTGATCGCCGGTACGCCGGGCGTGCTGCACGGTAACCGCACGTATCTCCTGCAAGACGAGAACGGTCAGATTATCGAAACCCATTCGATCTCGGCCGGCCTGGATTATCCGGGTGTCGGCCCCGAGCATGCGTGGCTAAAAGACAGCAATCGCGCGCAATATGTCAGCATCACCGACGAAGAAGCGCTCAAGGCGTTCCACGATTGCTGCCGCATTGAAGGCATTATTCCGGCGCTGGAGTCCAGCCATGCGCTGGCTTACGCCGCGAAGCTCGCGCCGACGCTGCCGAAGGACAAGGTCCTTCTGGTCAATCTGTCGGGCCGCGGCGACAAGGACATGCATACGGTCGCTGAGCGATCGGGCATTCAGTTCTGAGCGCCGCGACGATGCGCGACGAGTTCGACGAGCCGCAACCGGCGCTTGAAACCAGCCCGGCCGCCGAAGTAGTGGCGGCCGAGGCGCCCGCACCCTTGTTGGCGCAGGTGCCCGCCGGCATCCGGCTGTTGAACCGCGATTTTCTGACCGATGTAGCGAACATCCCCGACGGGTCGATCGACCTGATCCTGTGCGATCCGCCTTATGGGCTCGGCAAGGATTATGGCAACGATTCCGACATGCGCTCCGGCGAGGATTTTCTCGCCTGGACGCGTGGCTGGCTCGAGCTGGCTATTCCAAAGCTCAAGCCGTCGGGTTCGCTGTATATCTTCTGCACCTGGCAGTACGCGCCGGAAATCTTCAGCTTCCTGAAGACAAAACTCACGATGGTCAACGAAATCATCTGGGACCGGCGTGTGCCGAGCATGGGGGGAACGGTTCGCCGATTCACCTCGGTGCACGACAACATCGGCTTTTTCGCGGTGTCGAAAGATTATTTTTTCGATCTCGATCCCGTCCGCATCCCGTACGATGCCGTCACGAAGAAGGCGCGTTCGCGTAAATTGTTCGAAGGCAGTAAGTGGCTGGAGCTTGGCTATAATCCGAAGGACGTCTGGTCGGTATCGCGGCTGCATCGGCAACACGCCGAGCGCGTCGATCACCCGACCCAGAAGCCTCTGGAAATTGTCGAGCGGATGGTGCTGGCAAGTTGTCCGAAGGGCGGGCGCGTGCTCGACCCGTTCATGGGCAGCGGCACCACCGCAGTCGCTTGCGCTCGGCAGCAGCGCGAATTCGTCGGCTATGAGATCAATGAAAGTTACTGCGCGATAGCGCGCGAACGCGTTAGCGCGGCCGCGTCGGCGCCCACTGCCGCTCGCAAAACCCGCAAGAATGCGGCCAAAGCCGAGCAGCAAACCGAGGCGCAATAAGCGCGCAGTAGCTTAAAAATCCGAGAATATTCCATGTCCCGTATCAAGAACACGTTTGCTGCGTTGTCCGCCCAAGGTAAGAAAGGCCTGATTCCGTTCATGACGGCCGGTGACCCGGATCCGGCGCGCACGGTCGAATTCATGCACGCGCTTGCCGCCGGCGGCGCCGATGTGATCGAACTCGGCGTACCGTTTTCCGACCCGATGGCCGATGGCCCGGTGATCCAGCAGTCGTCCGAACGCGCGCTGGCGCATGGCGTGTCGCTGCGCCACGTGCTGGCCGACGTGAAGCGCTTCCGCGAAACCGACGACAAGACGCCGGTGGTGCTGATGGGCTACGCCAATCCGATCGAACGCATGGGCACCGAAGCGTTCGCCAAAGCGGCGAAAGAGGCTGGTGTGGACGGCGTGCTGGTTGTCGACTACCCGCCGGAAGAGTGCGTCAACTTCGCTGAACAGATGCGATCTTCCGGCATCGATCCGATCTTTTTGCTTGCGCCCACCTCCACGGATGAGCGCATCGCGGAAGTCGGCAAAATCGCCAGCGGTTACGTCTATTATGTGTCGCTGAAAGGTGTGACCGGCGCGGCAAATCTGGACGTTTCCAGCATCGCGAGTAAAATCCCGGCCATCAAGTCGCGCGTACCCCTGCCGGTGGGCGTCGGTTTTGGCATCCGTGACGCGCAAACGGCGCGTTCGGTGGCCGAAGTGTCCGATGCCGTCGTGATCGGCAGCCGTATCGTGCAATTGCTCGAACAAGCGGCGCCCGAAGCCGCCGCCGAGACGCTTACGCGCTTCATTGCTGAAGTGCGCGAGGCGCTCGATAGCGTCGCGACTGCCCGATAACAGTTATTTTTTGTCTCCTGTAGTGTGAGCGGCGGGTTCGTCCCGCCGTTTGCGCAACCGGTTGACCCTGAGGGATTCAATATGAGCTGGCTCGATAAACTGCTGCCGCCGAAAATCAAACAAACCGACCCGAAGAACCGCAAGGGGATTCCGGAAGGCCTGTGGATCAAGTGCCCGTCGTGCGAAGCCGTGCTGTACCGCAATGACGTCGAGGCCAATCTGCACGTTTGCCCGAAGTGCGACCATCACATGCGCATCGGCGCGCGTGAGCGGCTCGACGGCCTGCTCGATCCGGAAGGTCGCTACGAAATCGGCCAGGAAATCGTCCCGGTCGACGCGCTCAAGTTCAAAGACAGCCGCAAGTACCCGGATCGCCTGAAAGAGGCGATGGACGACACCGACGAAACCGATGCGATGGTCGTAATGGGTGGCGCCATCCACACGCTGCCGGTGGTGGTCGCGTGCTTCGAGTTCTCGTTCATGGGCGGCTCGATGGGTTCGGTGGTCGGCGAACGCTTCGTGCGCGGCGCGCAGAACGCGCTCGAACAGAAGGTGCCGTTTATCTGTTTCACCGCTTCGGGCGGCGCGCGGATGCAGGAAAGCCTGCTTTCGCTGATGCAAATGGCGAAAACCACGGCCATGCTGACCAAGCTCGCCGAAGCCAAGCTGCCGTTTATTTCCGTGCTGACCGATCCGACCATGGGCGGCGTGTCGGCGAGTTTCGCGTTCCTCGGCGACGTGGTGATCGCCGAGCCGAAGGCGCTGATCGGCTTTGCCGGCCCGCGCGTGATCGAACAAACCGTGCGTGAAAAACTGCCGGAAGGCTTCCAGCGTGCTGAGTTCCTGCTGACGAAGGGCGCGGTCGACATGATCGTCGACCGTCGCAAGCTGCGTGAAGAAATCGCGCAATTGATGGCGCTCTTGAGCCATCAGCCAGCTGACGCAGTCGCATAAGCCTACGCATCAATAGGGCCGCACCTGAAAGGGCGCCGCGCCCACAAGAAAAGCAGTCAAAAAATAGCGCGCCGCGAGAGTCATCAAGCGGCGCGCTGTCATTTCCGGGATAATCACGATCTCGCAACGCAGCAAAGATTCGCTCGATGACCACATTCCCCACCCTCGACGCGTGGCTCACGCACCTTGAATCCGCGCATCCTGTCGGCATCGACATGGGATTGGGACGCATCTCGCAGGTACGTGACGCAATGGAGTTGTCGTTCGCGTGCCCGATCATCACGGTCGGCGGCACGAACGGCAAGGGTTCGACCTGCGCGATTCTCGAATCGATTTTGCTGCGCGCGGGCTTTACGGTTGGCTGCCACACGTCGCCGCACTTGTTGACTTTCAACGAACGGGCGCGCGTGAACGGCGAAATGGCGAGCGACGCAGACCTGCTGCCGCATTTCGAAGCCGTCGAAGCCGCGCGCCTGAGCCTTGCCGAACCGATGACACTGACCTACTTCGAATTCACGACGCTCGCGATCATGAGCCTGTTCGCCTCGCGCGGATTGGACGCGGTGATCTTCGAAGTCGGCCTGGGCGGCCGCCTCGACGCGGTCAACATCCTCGACGCGGACTGCGCGATCATCACCAGCATCGATATCGATCACACCGAATATCTCGGCGACACGCGCGAGAAAATCGGCTTCGAAAAAGCCGGTATTTTCCGCCCCGGTAAGCCGGCGATCTGCGCCGATCCGGTGCCGCCGCAATCTCTGATCGATCACGCCGAAAAGATCGGCGCCGAGCTGTGGCTATTCGGCCGCGACTTCCGCTACGAAGGGCAGGCCGGTAGCGAGCGCCAGCAATGGAGCTACGTGGGCCCGACCATGCGCCGTTCCGCGCTCGCCTATCCGGCATTGCGCGGCGCGAATCAGCTGATCAACACGTCGGCGGCGCTAGCCGGTCTTGAAGCGCTGCGCGACCGATTGCCGGTTTCGGCGCAGGACATTAGGCTCGGCCTCGCTAACGTCGAATTGCCGGGGCGCTTCCAGGTGCTGCCCGGCAAGCCCGCCATCGTGCTCGACGTCGGCCATAACCCGCACGCCGCCGCAGTGCTGTCGCAAAACCTCGGCAATATGGGCTTTTTCCCGTACACGTATGCGGTATTCGGCGCGATGCGCGACAAGGATATTGCTGGTGTACTGACGCACCTGAAGGGCGAAATCGACCACTGGTGCGTGACCGATTTGCCGACCCCGCGTGCGGCTTCGGCGGAAGAACTCGAAGCGGCTTTGCGCGAGCAGGGCGTGAGCGACGGCAATGACAGCAGCGTGACGCGTTACGCAACACCGGCAGACGCTTTCCAAGACGCGCTAAAACGAGCGTCAGAGAATGATAGAATCGTAGTTTTCGGCAGTTTCTATACGGTAGCAGGCGTAATGGCCTACCGTAAATCGCAGCAACACTGAACGGGCGCCAGGCTCGAACCAAGCGATTCATGGGAATTTTCTCGTTCGGCAAGAAAGACGACGCGCCCAGCCGGCGCGGCGCAAACACCAGTTCCACCCGGGCCGCCCGTGGCGAGCGCGTGGAGCGGCGAACCCGCCGCACGGAGCGCACCGTGGATGCCGATGCGATGCTGCTCGACCCTACGTTGCCTGAAAAGCAGCGTGCGCGGCGCAGACTCGTCGGCGCGGTCGCGCTGGTCGTCGCAGCGGTGGTGATCCTGCCGATGGTGCTGGATTCGCATCCAAAGCCCGTCACAGACGACATCTCCATCGACATTCCAAGCCGCCCTGCGCCGAAGGTCGCCACCAAGACCGACGAAGACACGCAGGCTGGCGTAGCACCGGATAACCCAGCGCCTGACGCGGCACTCGCCGCTTCCGGCCTTGCGCCGACAACGGCAGCCACGCAAGGCCAGTCCGGCGCCGCGAAACAGCAAAGCGCTGCAACGAGCGCAGCGCCCGCCGCCGCCAAACCGGCTGCGAAGCCGCAAGCGCCCGCCGCCGTTGCCGCCAATACGGCACCTGCAGCGCCTGTCGCGCAAACGCCTGCCAAACCGGCCAAAGCACCCGCCACGCAAAGCGCGGCGAAAACGCCGGCCCCGAGCGAAGACAGCGCGAACACGGCCGCCGCCAGCGCGGACGCCAATTCCGGTACGCCGGCATCGCCGCCTGGCAGCCGTTTCGCCGTCCAGCTGGGTGCATTTGCGAACGACGCCAATGCCCGTACCTGGGCCACCAAGTTGAAAGCGGCCGGTGTGCCCGCATATACCGAACATCGGAAGCAGGCCGACGGCTCCACGCTCACGCTATTGCGCGCTGGTCCGTTTGCCGACCGTGCAGCGGCTAGCGCCGCGATTGCGAAGGTTCGTGAGGCCGGCTTGACGTCGGGCGCGAACAGCGGCGCTGCACAGTAAGCGAGCGATGTTCACTGCCTTCGACTACGCTGTAATGGCGGTGATCGGTTTGTCGGCCTTGCGCGGCACATGGCGCGGCTTTTTGTCCGAGATATTCGGGCTGATCGGCTGGATCGCGGCGTTTTTCATTGCTTGCCGCTTTGTTGGTTATGTCGTGCCGTTTATCTCTGCCACGTGGCCGGGCGGCGCGCTGACCCAGTGGCTTCTGGCGTTCGCGCTGGTGGCGATCGGCGTGGTGCTGGTCGCAAGCGTGCTGAACGCGTTGCTGAGCCGCATCGTGCAGGCGAGCGGCTTGAGCGGCGTGGACCGCTCGCTCGGTTTGATGTTCGGCCTCGTGCGCGGGGTCG
Organism: Paraburkholderia sp. SECH2; assembly: GCF_030464795.1. Taxonomy (NCBI): domain Bacteria; kingdom Pseudomonadati; phylum Pseudomonadota; class Betaproteobacteria; order Burkholderiales; family Burkholderiaceae; genus Paraburkholderia; species Paraburkholderia sp. SECH2. The sequence continues at coordinate 39,665 of NZ_JALPRH010000017.1, read as the reverse complement.
TTCTGGTGCTGATTCTGGTCGCCCTTGCAGGCTTGACCGAACTGCCCCAACAGGAATTCTGGCGCAACGCCTTGCTTCGGCCCTATGCGGTCGAGGGCGTGCACGTAATGAAACCGCTGCTTCCCGAGACGCTCGCTGCCTACGTCCGCGTGTGACGATCAGGTGAACGGTTAGAGGAGCGCAGCAGGACTCCGGCGCAATCCGGTGCCTCTACGTAGTCGCGTACCCTCGCGCAGCATCGCAGGCACCGGCCGCCGTTACGAATTTCGTACCTTTGAAGGACATGCCATGTGCGGCATCGTAGGCGTAGTTTCCCATTCTCCGGTCAATCAGCTGATCTATGACAGCCTGCTGCTTCTGCAGCACCGCGGTCAGGACGCCGCCGGCATCGCGACAGCGAACGGCAGCAACTTCCACATGCACAAGGCTAACGGCATGGTGCGCGACGTGTTCCGCACGCGCAACATGCGCAGCCTGCCCGGCACCACCGGTATCGGCCAGGTCCGCTACCCGACCGCCGGTTCTGCATCGAGCGAAGAAGAAGCCCAGCCGTTCTACGTGAACGCGCCGTTCGGCATCATACTCGCGCACAACGGCAATCTGACCAACTGGCAGCAATTGAAAGATGAGATGTTCCGCATCGATCGCCGCCACATCAATACCAACTCCGACACTGAAGTGATGCTCAACGTGCTCGCGCACGAATTGCAGCTCTCCAGTTCGAGCCTGCAACTCGATCCGGCTGCGCTGTTCAAGGCGGTGTCGGGCGTGCATCGCCGGGTGCGGGGTTCGTACGCGATCGTGTCGCTGATTGCCGGCTACGGTTTGCTCGGCTTCCGCGACCCGTTCGGCATTCGCCCGCTGTGCCTCGGCAAGCAGGAAACGCCGGAAGGCGTCGAGTGGATCCTGGCGTCGGAATCGGTTGCGATCGAAGGTATCGGTTTCGAATTTGTGCGTGACATCGCGCCGGGTGAGGCAATTTTCATCGACCTCGAAGGCAATTTGCACTCGCAGCAATGCGCAACGAATCCGAGCCTGAACCCGTGCATTTTCGAACTCGTGTACCTCGCGCGTCCGGACTCGGTGCTCGACGGCGTGCCGGTCTACAACGTGCGTCTGCGCATGGGCGATTACCTCGCCGAGAAGATCAAGCGTGAATTGCCCGACGTCGAGATCGACGTCGTGATGCCGATTCCCGATTCGTCCCGTCCGGCTGCGATGCAGGTCGCGAAGAAGCTGGGTGTGGAGTATCGCGAAGGCTTCTTCAAGAACCGCTACGTGGGCCGCACCTTCATCATGCCGGGCCAGGCGATGCGCAAGAAGTCGGTGCGTCAGAAGCTGAACGCCATGGGCATCGAGTTCAAGGGCAAGAACGTGCTGATCGTCGACGACTCGATCGTGCGCGGCACGACCTCGCACGAAATCGTGCAGATGGCACGCGACGCCGGCGCGAACAAGGTGATCTTCGCTTCGGCGGCACCGCCGGTGAAGTACCCGAACGTCTACGGTATCGATATGCCCACGCGCGGCGAACTCGTCGCGCATGGCCGCACGGACGATGAAGTCGCGCGCATGATCGGCGCGGATTATCTCGTTTATCAGGACGTCGACGCCCTCAAGCAAGCCGTGCGCGACATCAACCCGGCGCTGAAGGAATTCGAAGCCTCGTGCTTCGACGGCAACTACGTCACGGGCGATGTGACCACCGAGTACCTCGACCGCATCGAAACCGCGCGCCTCGCACCGTCCTCGCAATCGGATCGCGACGCCGCGAGCGAAGCGGCCGAGGGCGGCCCGTCGCGTTCGCAACTGCATCTGCAGTTGTCGGTTGGTTGAGTGCGGTTGAGTGATGGCGCTCGCGTCGTGGCCCGCTGCACGCCACGCCGCGAGCGTGTTAGCATGACGGCTTGCGTCGATTTGATCTCAGCTTGCGGACGCGGGGCAACCCAAAACAGCTAAAGCGAATGGTGGAAAAGCCGCAGTCATCCGCCTCCGCTCCAGCTTTCCCCCGCACATGAAGCCCGCTTATGCCGACGCAAAAGCGGGCTTTTTTGTTGCTGCCGTTTGGCGTTGCTGGGCTCGTTCAACATGAGCCGCAGACGCTGAACCCAGCCATGGAACATTGGAAACCAGAACCAACATGGACGACTCCCTGAACTTCGACACGCTGGCAGTCCGCTCGGGCACAGCGCGCAGCGACTTCAACGAACATTCGGAAGCGATTTTCCTGACCTCGAGCTTCGTCTTCGCGAGTGCCGCGGACGCCGCCGAAAAATTCAAGAATTCCGAAGACAACTACACCTACTCGCGCTTCACGAATCCGACCGTCTCGATGTTCCAGGACCGTCTGGCCGCGCTTGAAGGCGGCGAAGCGTGCATGGCCACGGCTTCGGGGATGGCCGCGATCATGTCGGTGGTGATGTCGACCTTGCAGGCCGGCGACCATCTGGTGAGCTCGCAAGCGCTGTTCGGTTCGACGCTCGGCATGTTCTCGCAAATCTTCAGCAAGTTCGGCATCACGACGACGTTCGTCGATCCGACCAATCTGGACGCGTGGAAAAACGCCGTGCGTCCGGAAACGAAGATGTTCTTCCTCGAGACGCCGTCGAACCCGCTCACCGAAGTCGCCGATATCGAAGCGATCAGCAAGATCGCGAAGGCGGCCAATGCGATCTTCGTGGTCGACAACTGCTTCTGTAGCCCGGCTTTGCAACAGCCGTTGAAGCTCGGCGCTGATGTCGTGATGCATTCGGCCACCAAGTTCCTCGACGGCCAAGGGCGTGTGCTCGGCGGCGCACTGGTCGGCTCGAAGCAGTTCATCATGGAAAAGGTGTTCCCGTTCGTGCGCAGTGCCGGGCCGACCTTGTCCGCGTTCAATGCATGGGTGCTGCTCAAGGGCATGGAAACGCTGTCGCTGCGCGTCGAAAAGCAGTCGGCGAACGCGCTCGAAATCGCGCGCTGGCTGGAAACGCATCCGGCCGTGAACCGCGTGTTTTACCCGGGGCTCGAATCGCATCCGCAGCACGCGCTGGCCATGCGTCAGCAGAAGGCGGGCGGTGCGATCCTGTCGTTCGAACTGAAGGGCGATACGCCTGAGCAGATGCGCGCGAATGCCTGGCGCGTGATCGACAGCACGAAGATCTGCTCGATCACCGGCAACCTCGGCGATACGCGCACCACCATCACGCATCCGGCTACGACCACGCACGGTCGCGTGACGCCGGAAGCGCGCGCGGCGGCGGGGATCAGCGAAGGCTTGATCCGTCTCGCAGTGGGTCTGGAAAACGCCGGCGATATTCGCGGCGATCTGGAGCGCGGTCTGGCGGGTTGATCACGCCGGACACATGCAGCAGAGAAGGAGAACGCGGGCCGCCTTTTCAGGCGGCTCGCATGTCGCACAAACTCAATGGCGCAGCGCGCGCCATTGACCGGGCGCCAGCCCGAAACGCCGCGTGAATGCGTGCGTGTAAGCGCTCTGATCGCCGAAGCCGATTTCTAGCGCGATATCGCTGAGCGACAGGCGTGGATCGGACAGCAAGCCAAGAGAGGTATCGAGCCGCAGACGCTGCAAATAGCGATGCGGCGTTTCGCCGAAGGCGTCGATAAAAAGCTGATGAAAGCGCCGCATGCCGAAGCCGCAATGGGAGGCCAGGTCGGCGATACGCAGCGGTTCCGACAGATGAGCGCGCAGCCAGCGGTCGATGCGAGCGAAGTCGAGGCCGGCGCCGGATGCCTGCGCCCCGGCCGCCGTGCCGGTATCGGCCACCAACGCAGCGCCCAGTCGGGCGGCTGCGTCCCAATGGAAACGCCGGGTATCCAGATCGTCGCCTTGCGCACCGCCTGTGGCGTGCGCGGCAATCCGATGCACGAGCTGCGTGAGCGAGGCATCCACCGTCACGGCCCGCGCGCGGTCGAACAAACGCTCCGGCACGGCCAGCGACGTGGCCGGCAGATCCAGCACTAACTGCCGGTTCTCGCCGACGCCCGCATAGTCGTGCCGTGCACCCGCCGGGATGAGCCAGGCGGAGCCGGCGTCGATCTGATGCGCGACGCCGTCTACCGCCATCACCATCGCGCCGTCGAGTCCGAGCACGACCTGGTGAAAGTCGTGCACGTCCGACGCTTCGATCGCGCCGTACCGGCGCAACGAAACGCTAGGAGCGGTGATGGCGGCGTGACTCATCGGTGAAACCCAATTACAAAATACAAAACAGCGCAGCGAAAAACTTAGACGCCGAGCAGTTCGACTTCAAACACGAGCGTTGCATTCGGCGGAATCACGCCGCCTGCGCCACGCACGCCATAGCCGAGTTGCGGCGGAATCGTCAGCTTGCGCGTGCCGCCGACCTTCATGCCTTGCACGCCTTCGTCCCAGCCCTTGATGACCATGCCGCCGCCCAGCACGAACGCGAACGGGTCGTTGCGGTCCTTGCTCGAGTCGAACTTCTGGCCGTCGGTCAGCCAGCCCGTGTAGTGCACGCTGACGGTCTTGCCGGCCACCGCTTCGGCGCCAGTGCCTTCAACGATGTCTTCGTATTTCAGGCCGGATTCGGTAGTCACAGTCGACATGTGTCGCTCCTTAGATCAAAAATGTAAAAACCGACATTGTAGGCGTGTTGGGCTCGCATCGCCGAGGATTGCCGTGTGGCATGTGGTTTGCGTTCAGGTTAGCCATCCGGCCAGGCTGGTTACGCTGGACGGCATGCCTATAATGGGGTTTCTTTTGAAATTTGATGCACCGCCTGAGAGGGTTCGATCGTGACAACGCCTTCCACCGGGACCGCCGGCGCAACGCCGGTTCCTTCCGGCTTCGCCGTATCCGAACGCACCGCACGCCTGCGCGCGGAGACCGCGCTGTTTATGCGCGATCACGTGCTGTCGCTGGTGTCGCATGACCTCCGTGGTCCGCTGAACGCCATCCATAGCTGGGCGTACGTGCTCGAGCGCAAGCTCGATGCCAACGACCCCAATTCGCAACGCGCCGTCACCGGCATCCGTAACGGCGTAGAACAGCAGGTGAAGCTGCTGGAGACGATTGTCGACGCCACGCGCGCGGAGACCAAATCGCTGGAACTGGCATTTGCGCCGTTTTCGCTGCATCCGTTACTCGATGAAACCGTTGACGAAGTCCGTTCCGGGCTGGCGCGCACACGCGGCGTCGAGGTTACGGTCGAATCGCACCTCGCTACCGAGCAGCTCAACGGCGATCGTGAGCGCCTGGCCGCCACGTTGTGGCTGATGCTCACATTTGCCGTCGAGGCGAGCACGAAGGGCGCGGCGGTCACGCTTGCCGCACGCGCGGACGCCAGCAGGTGGTACGCCACGGTCACCTTCAATCAAAGCGCCGCTGCATTGAACGATCCGGCGGCGCCGCATTTGCTGGAAGCCTTTGCCCGCAAACAGGCGTGCGAACCACGCGAAGCCAAACGGATCGCGTGGGTGTTCGCGCTGTGCAAGCGCGTTGCGGAAGCGCACGGCGGCAGCTTCGAACAAAGCGATGCCGCTGAGAGCGAAGCGGTGACGCTCGCGCTGCACGTGCCGCTGAGTGCAACGACAGCAACGTGAACGGCGGCTGTCGGCGCGCATTCCTGCACGCGATTAACTTTCAATTTGCTTGCGCCATCTATACTGACAACTTTTGTTGCCGGAGCCCTTCGCTTTGATCCAGGTTGTCGCCCTTATCGGTGCATTGTTTCTCGTTGCCCTCAACGGTTTTTTCGTCGCCGCCGAATTCGGTCTGGTGAAGCTGCGGCAAACGCGTGTGCAAAGCCTCGCAGCCAAACACGGTATGCGTGGGCGTTTGCTGGCGAAGGTGCACGGGCGGCTCGACGCGTATCTGTCCGCCTGTCAGCTGGGCATTACGCTGGCGTCGCTTGGGCTCGGTTGGATCGGTGAGCCGGCGTTCGCCGAACTGCTCACGCCGGTCTTCAGTCTGCTCGGCGTCGAGTCGGAGAAGCTGATTCACGGCATCTCGCTGTTCTTCGCGTTCTCGTGTATTTCGTTCCTGCACATCGTAGTGGGCGAACTGGCGCCGAAGTCGCTGGCGATTCGCGAGGCGGAAAAGGTTTCGCTGTGGGCCGCTACGCCGCTGTACGGTTTCTACTGGGCGATGTATCCGGCAATCTGGGTGCTCAATACGAGTGCAAACGCGGTGTTGAAACTCGCGGGCCTCGACGCGGACCATGGCCACGATTCGCATTACTCGACTGACGAACTCAAGCTGATCTTGCGTGGCCGCCGCGCCAACGTTGCGACTGAACTCGGTGCGCCGGATGGCGCATACAGCCAGGACGAATGGAACACGATTGCGCATTCGCTGGATTTTTCGCGCATGACCGTCTCGGATCTGATGCGCCCATCGTATGAAATGGTCGGCCTGCGGCGCGATCTGCCGTTGCGCGAAAACATGCAGGTCGTGGCGCGGCACCGCTTTAGCCGCTATCCGTTGTTCGAAGACGCGTCCGGCGAGCGCGTGGCCGGCATGATCCATTTGAAGGATTTGCTGCTGGCGCGGCACGCGGGCAGCACGCTCGACGACCTCTCCAAATATGCGCGACCCGTGCAGTACGTGAAGCCGGACATGCCGGCGCTCGAACTATTTCGCCGCTTCCGCAAGGGCGCGCCGCACTTCGCACTGGTTGGTCACAAGAACTCGAAGCCGATCGGCTTTCTGACGCTGGACAATCTGCTCGGTGCGCTGGTTGGGCAGATCCACGACGAATTCCGCCAGGGCGACGCCGACTGGACGCGCATGGACGACGGCACGCTGATGGGCAAAGGTAGCTTGCCGGTGGTGTCGTTGGAACGCGCGCTCGGGATCGACATCGACGAAGGCAAGGCCGAATCGGTCGGCGGCCTCGTGATTCAGGCGCTCAACGATCTGCCTACCGAAGGGCAGCGCGTCGAGTTCGATCGCTTCGATGTGGTGGTCAAGAAGATGAAGGGGCCGCGCATCGTGCTCGTGCGCGTTTATCCGAAGACCTACGACGACGAAGGCGGTTGAGCGGCGTCTGCGCTGAATCCGCTCCAGGTCCGTTAAAGCATCGTTCGAGTAAAATCGTCGCCCATACCACCCGGGGGCGACATGGGATATTTGCTGGTGCTGTGCGTCGGTTTGCTTGCGGGCACGTTGAGCGGCGTGATCGGCACGGGCTCGTCGATGATGCTGATGCCCGTTCTCGTGATGCTGTTCGGTCCGCAGCAGGCGGTGCCGATCATGGCGATCGCCGCGATCATGGGCAACTTCGGCAAGATCCTGGCGTGGTGGCGTGAGATCGACTGGCGGGCTTGCGGCGCTTATTGCGCGACTGCGGTTCCGGGCGCGGCGCTGGGTGTGCGGACACTTCTTGCGTTGCCGCCACATGCGGTCGAACTTGCGTTGGGCTTGTTCTTTATCGCCATGGTGCCGACGCGACGCTGGCTTGCGCGACGCGCTATCAAATTCAATCTGTGGCAGCTTTCGCTGATCGGCGGCGTGGTGGGTTTTCTCACCGGCATCGTCGTTTCCACCGGGCCGATCACGGTGCCCGTGTTTATGTCGTATGGCCTGGTTAAAGGCGCTTTTCTCGCAACCGAAGCCGCTGGATCACTGGCTGTCTACGGCACCAAAGTCGCGGTGTTCAATCATTTCGGCGCATTACCACTGCATGTGGTGATCGACGGTTTGATCACCGGCTCGGCACTCATGATCGGATCCTTTTCCGCGCGGCTGATTGTGGTCCGGATGAGTCCTGCGGTTTTCAAACTTGTCGTGGATGGGTTGATGTTGTCTTCAGGCGTTTCGTTGCTGTGGGCTGCGGGGCGGTAGGGCCCTTTTTGCAAAAACGCACGGGGCATCATCCCACCGACGCCTGAAACACCCTCAGGTAGTTCCCCCCAAGAATCGCCCCAACTTCCTGTTGTGAGAATCCGGCCTGCAACAGCGCACTGGCCAGATCGGGCAACTGTTCGTAGCTTCTGAATACCGGGGGCGAAATGAACCCGAGCATATCCGTCCCCAGGCCTACATGTTCCACTCCCACGACATCCGCCATGCGTTTGACGCCGTTAGCCATCGCGTGCAAATCGTGAAACGTTCCTGAGCTCGGCCACACGCCGATCACGCCACCCGTGCCGGCGATCACCCGCGCATGGTCCGGCGTGATGAGCCGGCTTCGCGCGCTCGGATGAGTGGCCAATGCCGAATGCGAGAGCACCAGCGGTTTAGTCGACGTATCTGCCGCGCGCTTCACCAGATCGTAGGTGCCGTGCGCCACATCCACGACGATTCCCAACGCGTTACAGCGCTGTATTACCTGCGCGCCGATGTCCGTGAGGCCGCCATGCACCGGTGGTTCGGTCTGGATATCACCGAGCTCGTTCACGCGATAGTGCGTCAGTTGCAGATGTCGCAATTGATGCTTCGTGTACGCCTCATCGACACGATCCACCTGGCCTTCGAGAAAATCCGCGCCTTCGGCGGAGATGATCGCGCACGGACCCTGTGGACCCAATGCCGTCAGCGAAGTAGTGTTCGTCACCACCCGAATCTGCTCGCGTTCGATCAACTGATGGGCGCGCAGGAATTCCGTCTGGCCGAGCGCATACAGTTCGCCTGGCTGTGGCTCGCGCCATGCCTCGAAACGCTTGCGGTTGTCCGCCACGCGCGTGACCGTCGTGTCCGTGACGATCGCAAGGCAGATGACATTCATGCCGCCAGCGCGCATTGGCGCGGACAGTGGGATAAACGGACGATGCGCACCGATCGCCGGATCGCGCGACACGATCACGCGGCCGCCGTGACTGTGCATGTCGACGGTGAACGTGCCGGCGGGCGCTTGCCATCTCGGCGCGGTTTCGGATTGCGTGGATGACACGGATGGCGCAGATGCCGTTGTTTGCGCCGTTTCGTCATGCGCCTCGGTATAGCCGGCAAAGTGCCCGGGCGCACAAGCCGTCAAGCCCAGCGCCGCGCCTGAGGCGAGAAACGCACGCCGGCTAAATCGCCGCTGTGAAGCCCGTGGACGCCCCAGCGGCACTGCATCGATTAACCGATACCGCCAGCCCGCGGGATCGTCGAGAAGACAAACCAGCCGGCCGCGCAAAGCCAGTGCCTCCACCTGTGGCGCGAGCGGCGCGGCCATTTGCACCTCGATCGACGTCAACGGATTGCGCGGCACGCAGCCCCCACAACACGGCTCGTCGGCGCTCAGCAGGAAGTAGTCGACCGTGTCGGCTTGCGGGTCCAGCGGAATCATCCAGCCCGATATGTCGATGGTCGCGCCGTGCAGCCTGTCGGCATCCCCGGTTCTGATAATCGACCAGTCGATCTGCATCGGTGCTCCTCCCGGGTGCGTTTATTTGCGCGTAGATGTTACCCGGCTTTTATCTGGCGTCAGCGTTCCGGCCATGCTTTCAACGAGCTTCAACGCCTCCGCTTTCAGGGCGACGGGATCGTCTGCGCCATCGAGCAATTGTGCCGCTTCGCACACCATGCTGCCGATCATGCGCGCGGCGAGGTAGGCCTTGGTTTTTTCCTTGCCGGTGGTCTGGTTCGTCAGCGCATCAATGAGCAGACCGTAGACGTGCACTTCTTCGATCTCGCGGCAGCGTGCCTGACCGAGCACGGCCGGCGCAGTTTCAATGACGAGTTGCCGATAGGCAGGTTCGGTGCAGACCTCCAGAAATTCGCGAATGCCCGCGCTCATCCGTTTGGCTGGCGGCGCGGCCGCGGCAGCGGATCTGACTTTAGACGCAGCGTCCGCCTGGAGAGACTCCACCAGGGCATCGAACAGTTCGGCCTTGTCGGCAAAGTGATGATAGAAGGCGCCGCGGGTCACGCGCGCACTGCGAGCGATGGCCTCTATCCCGACTTGCTGGTAGCCCTCTGAGGTGAACAACTCGCCCGCAGCAGCGATGAGCGCCTGACGGGTTGCGTCCGCATATTCCTCGCGACGGGATTTGGGGGTTGGACCTGCGGTCGGCATAGGCAGCGTTTTTATCCCTTGATTTTTCACATTCGAATTGTAGTATACATACATGGTGTATGTGAAAATCTCGTTGTATGTTAAATCGGACTTCGGCTGCGGCCTGAATACACGGGCAAACAACACCGTCGGTAAGCAACCCATTCAGGAGCAAACCCACATGACGTCAGCAGAAAAATACCTTCCCCCGACTGCGGAGCAGTTAGCCAATGCCCGGATAGCAGTGCAACGCTTCGCCTCGGAGTGGCAACACCCCGTCGCCGATAACCTGGAAGCGCTCATGCACGAGGACACACGAAACCTGATCCCACCCATGACCGAACCGGCCGACAGGAAAGGCGTCATCGAACATTTCCGGCAGGTCCTTACCCAACTGCCGGATCTGAAAGTCGACGTCCTTCAATGGGCACCTACGGGCGACGCCGTCATGATCGAATGGCAAGCATCGGCCACCGTAGCAGGGCAGCCGTTGAAGTGGTTGGGTGTCGACCGCTTCAACCTGCGCGGTGACCGGATGTACAAAGGGCAGGTGTATTGGGACACGCGGCGAGTGGCGGAACAGGTGGCCGAGGCGGTCAAACGCGCGCAGCAAGGCGGCTCAGCGGGATGATGGACCACCTTGAATGAGTCGATAAAAAAGGCGGCTAAAGCATGTGCGCTCTAGCCGCCTTTCAACCTTCGACAACGCGCCGATTAACTGCGTGGCACACCGTCCTCCACTAACACCGCAATCGGCATCGCGCTCAACGCATCGCGCAGATAAAGCAAACCGTTTTCGTCGACCTTGGGCGCCGCCGGACTCAGCCAGTCGAACAACGCCCGCGCGGCCAGATCCGCAGGCATTTCGATCGCCGTATCGCCCCACTTGGCCGGATCGACCATCGGCAAATCGCCGCCATCGCCCTCTGCGCCGAGCAACCCGGCAGCCAGCCGGCTTGCCACCACCACAGCCCACGCATTCCCATGCCGCCGTGCAAACGCGATCACATTCGACGCATGCGCACCGCGCACTGCAAGCGGCAGATATGTACCTTGACTTAGCAACTCCGGCAAATGTGCGCGCAACGCCAGCACGCGCTGCACTACCGCGAGCTTTACCCGGCCATCGTGCCAGCTCGCCAGAAATTCCGAAGGCGGTGTTTGCGCGAGCCATGCCTCGCGCCTGGCAAAATCGACGGGCCGGCGATTGTCTGGATCGACCAGACTGAAGTCCCACAACTCAGTACCCTGATAAAGATCGGGAATCCCAGGCGACGTCAACCGCAACACGGTCTGCTGCAAACTGTTGAGCGCACCGGCGCGTCCAATCCGCGCCACGAACGCGGACAACTCGTGCAGGAAACCATTGCGCCGCTGCGGCGCCAGGATATCGAACAGGAAATCGCGGCAGCCGGCTTCATAGGCTTCATCGGGTGCGAGCCAGTTGGTCTGCAGCTTCGCTTCCCGTAGCGCCTTCAATTGCCATTGCGCGACGCGCTCAGCTAGTTCCTTGACGCCCGCGTCATCGTCCGGGTTTAAATCCGGTGGCCAACTTCCCACCAGGGTCTGGTACAGCATCGCCTCGGCGGCGGGGCCTGGCGCCCAATCGTAGCTTGTATCGTGGCTCACGCTGCTGATCGGCTTACCGTCGAGCGCACGTCGATGCGGCGCGTTCAAGGTCGACCACGCACGCAAGGTCGCGCTCCAGTCATGAGAAATCTCGCTCAACACCGCAAGACGCGCACGCATGTCTTCGCCACGCTTATGGTCGTGCGTGGCCGTGGCGAGCATCGCGTGAGGAAAGCGCTGCGAACGTTCGAGATTCGCCGCATGAAATTGCGCGACCGACAAAGCAAACTCGCCGGGGTCCGAGCCGACTTCGTTGCGCGATAGCAAACGTCCGTAGCGATAGCACGCTGTATCTTCAATCGCCTTTGCGGCGACCGGTGCGGTCAATTGCGAAAACAGCGTCTGCGCGGTGCGCCGCGCGGAACCTGCATGACTTGGCGGGGCACCATTCTGACCTTGCTGTTGTGATGAGACCCGTGCATTCGGCACTTCCTCGGCGCTGCCACCAAGCCACGCGTTCACGCGGTCGAGCACCACGTAGTCCGCGCGCGAAAGCGTCTCTCTCGCGCCTGCCAGTGCCTGCTCGAAATACACGTTATCCGCAGCGCTGCGCAGCCCGTTCTGTGGATAGACCCGATACACCGGAAAATGCACGACCAGTTCGGCCAGCACGCGCCGCAGTGCGGTGAAGGTGAAATCGCGCGTGGTCAGCGAATCGCGGGCAATGCGGTGCAGCGCGCGCGCCGCGCGATCCAGTTCCGCTGAGAGGTTTTCCGCGAGAATCTTGCGGCGTGCGGCCAGGGCTTCGTCGGTGAAGCGCGGGCTGCGGCCGGTGAGTTCGGCCCACGTCTGCGCGAGCGGTTCGGCGCCGGCCGGATCGTGCAGCAGCGCGCCCACGTCGTTCATGAAATCGTAGCCGGTTGTGCCGTCCACGGGCCAGTCGTCGCGCAGCGGCTCGCCACGGCCGAGAATTTTTTCGACGACCACATACGGCGCAGTGTCGCGCAATTCGGTGAGGCGCTGCCGCAGACGCTGACAGTACTCGCGCGGTTCGGCGAGACCATCCACATGATCGATCCGCAAACCATCCACCACGCCTTCCTGATACAAACGGAAAATCAGCGCGTGCACGGCCTCGAACACTTCGGGCCGCTCCACGCGTACGCCGGCCAGCGTCGAAATGTCGAAGAAACGCCGCCAGTTCACTTCATCCGAAGCGGTACGCCACCACGCAAGGCGGAAGTGCTGCCGTTCGATCAGCCGATGCAAACGGTCACGTGTCACCGGGTCCGCGGGCGAATACGATTCCAGCACCAATTCGATCGCCGACCCGCCGTTTTGCGCGACGAACTCGCGCAGCATGTCGCGTCCTTCGGCGGCGCGTGGCTGATCGGCAGGCTGCGTCGTCAGGCCATGGAAACGTTCGGCCAGTGCGTTGAGATCGGCACGGTCGGCGCTTTGCAGAATCGCGGCGTAGTCAATTGGGCACACCGGAAACACATGTGGCCCGTAGCCGATATAAAAGCGCCCACTGTCGGCCGCAAAATGCAACGCAATCCGGCCGGCCGCGAGTTCCTCGCCGTACGGTGCACCGAGTGTCGGCGCCAGCACCTTGCCGCGCAAGGCCGGATCGGGCGAATGCCAGTCGACGTCGAAATGACGTGCGTACGCGCTGTGCCGGCCCCATTCGAGGATATCGAGCCACCACGCGTTGCTCGAGCCGCCGACGCCCATATGATTCGGCACCACGTCGACGATCAAGCCCATGTTGTGCGCGCGCAGTTTATCGGCAAGGCGCTTCAAGCCCGCTTCGCCCCCGCATTCAGCGTTGACCTGGGTGTAGTCGACGGTATCGTAGCCGTGCATCGAACCCGGCTCCGCGGTGGTGACGGGCGACGCGTACACGTGGCTGATGCCGAGCGCGGCGAAGTAGTCGACGTGCTTGGCGGCATCGTCGAAGGTGAAGCCTCGATGGAACTGGAGGCGAAGCGTGGAGCGCGGGACGGTCATGGCGTATCAGGCTCCGAAGAAACGTTGGAAGCAGCAGGAACGGTGGCGCCGCGGCGCGCGCGGTCGACCGCCAGCAGGCGATCGCTGAAGGTGCCGTCCTCGAACAATGCGTCGATGGGCAAGATCACGCGGCGGCGCCAGTTCGGATGCTCGTCGATCGAGCCGGGCAGATTCGGCTGCTCGACCAGTGCGAGCAAATCTTCGAGCGGGAAAGTGACGAGCGGCCCAGGCGTGGCGGCCACGAAGGCGAGCGCTTCATCCACGGGCGCCTTGTTGGGCGGTGGGGCATCCACGTGCGGCGCGGCGACGCCGGCTTGCTGAAACGCGCGCCATAACAGCGCGCGATCGGCGGCGCGTTCTTCCTGTGCCACTTCCTCCGCGTCGCGGCCATCGGCGCGCGCCATCGTCTGACCGATCCGGTTGCGCCACGTGATGTCGCTGCCGCGCCACCAGCCCGCCACGGTCGGCAGATCATGGGTCGTAGTGGTGCCGACAGCGTTGCGGTCCCATGCCTGCGGTGGCTTGAAACCCTTGCCGCCTTCCGCGCCTTCGAACCACAGCACGCGAATGCCGGAGAGACCGTGCTCGTCGAGCCGCTCGCGAAAACCGGGCGGCACGGTGCCGAGATCTTCGCCGATCACGATCGCGCGATGCCGCCACGATTCGAGCGCGATCAGCCGCAGCAGGTCTTCGAGCGGATAGCGCAGATAGGCGCCGTTACGCGCGCTCTCGCCTTCGGGCACGAGCCACAGGCGCCGCAAACCGAGAATGTGGTCGATGCGGATACCGCCCGCATGCGCGAACGCCGCACGCAGCATGTCGATGAATGCGGAGAAGCCCTGCGTGCGCATCGCGCGTGGCGAGAAGGTGGTGAGCCCCCACGCCTGGCCGGCCTGGTTGAACAGATCGGGCGGCGCGCCCACGGAAATGCCTTGCAGCATGTCGTCACGGTACGACCATGCATGGCTGCCGGCACTATCGCAGCCGACTGCGAGGTCGGCGATCAGGCCGACGGCCATCCCGGCGTCGCTCGCTGCATGCTGCGCGTGCGACAAGCCCTTGGCGGCGAGCCATTGCAGAAACAGATGAAAGTCGACTTCATGCCGATGCGTTTCGGCAAAGGCTTCAACTTCCGGACTGCGCGGATCGCGCAACGCCTCGGGCCAGTTGCGCCAGTGGCCATTGCCACCTTCCTGAGCCAACTGCACCGCCTGCAATGCTTCGAAACGCGCGTGGTCTTCGAGCGCACGGCCGGCACGTTCGCAGAAGCCATGAAATTCGAGCGCACGCGGCGTGTCGTGCGCGCGTTCCTGGATGCAGAAGTTCTCGTACAGCGCGCGCAAAACCTTCAGCTTTAACACGACCGCGTTCGGCCAATCGATCAGAGGCAAATCTTCGAGTGCCGGCCATGCTTTGGTGGCCTGCGCGGCCTCGAGCGCGGCGCGCGCGGCGTCGGCGCCGAACACCGCGGCGGGGTCGATATGCGTGACGTTCAGCCACAAACGCGACGACGGCGAATACGGACTGAAGCGATTCGGCTCGGCGCTGAACATCGCGTGAGTCGGACTGACGGCGAGCGCATGCGCGCCACGCTTGGCGCTTTCAATCGCCATTTGCGCGAGGGCCGTATAGTCGCCGATGCCGCCATCGCCCGTGCGGCGCAAGCCGTATAACTGCGCGGCGATACCCCACAACGGCGGCGCTTGCGTCGAGGCGCCGTCGTGCAGCGTGTGCCAGGCATCGGCGACGGTATAGCAGCGTGACGGCGCCACGGCCAACGTCACGCGTTGTTCGTTGATGACCAGCGTGTGATAGCCGGGCTCGTCGATCGGCGCGAGCAACGCTTCTTCGCCTTTGGGCGCCGTGAAGCGGCCGTCGATGATCGAGCCGCTTTCCAGTTCGATCCGGTAGTGACTGCCGGATTTGATCGCCGCGATCGGCAGTGCAATGCCGCGTTCAACCTCCGCGGTCATCAGCGGCGGCAGCTTGCGGCCGGATAGTTCGGCTTCGAGCGCGGCCGCGCTGTGCCGGATCTGCGTGGCGTTGCCGCACGGCAAGCCCATCCGGTCGAGCAGCACGGCGAGCGTGCTCTCGGGTACGTGTTGCGTCGTGTGGTGCGCGTCGCGCCACTCGACTTCAAAGCCGGCGCGCGTGGCAAGGGTCACGATCGTATCGTTTGGACGGCGGGTTGCACTCACGCGTGGCGCTCCTGTTGGCCTGCGATGCGGGCATCGTGGCCGATGGCATAGTCGCTGACGTCGCCGGTCACCCACGCGACGAACGCGAATGACGGCAACACCTTGGCGTCGATCTGCTCGCGCACGCGCGGCGGCGTTTCGAAAATCACTATGCCGTTAGGCAGATCGGGGAACGCCACGTTTTCCTTCGAGAGATTCAACGCGATCGACAAGGTTTCGCCGTCGGCGAGTTTCCAGCGGGCGATCAGCGCATTGGCGTCGCCACCGTTTGCAGCGGTCAACACAGTCGAGCCGCACGCTTTGGCGTGTTTCAGGCGCGGCGTGATCAGCTTCGCCCGCACGGCGAGCGCGGATTTGTAGAAGTGCATCCACTCGAGACGGTCTTTTGTGTTGTCGTCCGCGGCCGGGCTTTGAACCGGCTCCGGCGGTGACGAGGCCGCAAAGGTCCGCACGTCGTTCGGATCGGGAATCTGCGCGCGACGCTTTTCATCGCTGAACGCCGAAAAGCGTGCGAATTCACGACGCCGCCCTTCGCGCACGGCGTCGGCGAGCTCGCCGGTGTAGTCGGTGAAAAACAGGAACGGCTGGGTCGAGCCGTATTCCTCGTCCATGAACAGCATGGGGATATGCGGCGACAGCAGCAGCAAACCGGTGGCGGCGCGCAAGGCATCGTCCGACGTCAGCTTGCGCAGGCGCTCGCCGAATGCGCGATTGCCGATCTGATCGTGATTCTGCAAGAACATCACGAACGAGGTGGGCGACAGATGCCGGCTCGCTTCGCCACGCGGCGCGCCGTCGTGAATCGGAGACGGGTCGCCTTGATATGCGAAACCTTCCGACAACACGCGCGCAAGGCGACGGATCGGCTGATCCTCGTAGGCGTGGTAATAGCCCTCCGTTTCGCCCGTCAGCAGAACGTGCAGCGTGTTGTGCGCGTCGTCGTTCCACTGCGCGTCGAAATGCGTGTCCAGCAGGCTCGCGCTGTTGTGCTCGTTTTCCAGCACCAGATGCACATGCCGGCCGTGCTGCACTTTCGCGCGGATATGGTCGGACAATTCGCGCAGCCACGTGTGATTGTCGATCGCATGCACCGCGTCGAAACGCAGGCCGTCGAGACGATATTCGTTGATCCAGTAGACAGCGTTATCGATGAAAAAGTCGCTCACTTCACTGCGTTCGAAATCGATCGCGGGACCCCACGGCGTGTGCGTGCCTTCGCGGAAAAACGAGCGGGCGTATTGGTGCAGATAATTGCCGTCCGGTCCGAAGTGGTTATAGACCACGTCGAGAAACACCATCAGGCCGAGGCCGTGCGCGGCGTCGATCAGCGCTTTCAGTTCTTCGGGGCGGCCGTACGCGGAATCGGGCGCATACGGTAGCACGCCGTCGTAGCCCCAATTGTGCTTGCCGGGAAAGTCGTTCAACGGCATCAGTTCGATGGCCGTCACGCCAAGCGCCACAAGCGCGGGTAGGCGTTTCTGTACACCCGCATAGCCGCCCATCGCGCCGACGTGCAACTCGTACAACACCGTTTCTTCCCACGGACGACCGTGCCAGTTCGTATGTTCCCAGTGGTACGCGCGTGGGTCGATCACTTCGCTTGGGCCGTGCACGTCTTGCGGCTGGAAGCGTGACGCAGGATCAGGCACCGCGTGCTCGCCATCGAGCCGGAAGCGATATAGCGTGCCCGCGCCGCTCTCGACCGTCGTTTCGAACCAGCCGTTGCCGGCAGGTGTCATGTCGTGCGCGCCCTGGGCCGGTCCGTTTTCGATCTCCACCTGGACCGTCTTGCACGAAGGCGCCCAGAAACGGAATCGCGTGCGCGGCTTCGCGCCCGTTGCGCCCAGCAACTGCGCGCTGAACGGCAGGCAATGCGCGTGATGATGCGCGTGAGGATCAATCGGACTTTCGGACATGATTCATCACCATTCGATATTGCTTTCGCCTACGTGGTCGGCGACGTATCGCCGCTCGGCGGATGCGCACCCGGATCGGGTGGCAGCGCAGTCAGCAGCCGCGGCCCATGCTGCGCGCCGGCCTTCCAGCCCGCCTGCCAATCCGCTTCGCCGATAGGCTGCGCTGCCAGCATCACGAGGCTATGCGCGGCCACTTCCACCTCCGGCACCGCCAACCGATGCGGCGTGCTTTCCGGCTCAGCTGTATCTAGCAGCACGTGCCATTCCAGGTGTGGCGCGGGCGGTGTGAAACGCCGTGTTTCGTCCGCAGCATTGAGCATCATCAACAATACTTCCGTTTCGTCATTCAAGCCTGGACCCGCGCGCCGCAGTGTGAACGTGCGGCCTTCGGGGTCCTGCCAGGCTTCGATCGTGAGCGGATCGCCGTGTTCATCGAACCAGCCGACATCGAATAGGCCCGGCAACACTTCGCGATCGCCGAACAGAAAGCGCGTTTCGCGCAGCAGGGGGTGCTGTTTGCGCAGCGCAATCACGCGCGCGACGAACGCGGTCATCTGACGGCCGTCGGGCGACTCCGCACGCTCCCAGTCAAGCCATGATAGTTCGTTATCCTGGCAGTACGCATTGTTGTTGCCGTTCTGCGTACGCAGCGACTCGTCGCCTGCCAGCACCATGGGTGTGCCGAGCGCCATCAGCAGCGTGGCGATCAGCGAGCGGGCCACGCGTTTGCGGGTTTCGAGGAGGACGGGATCGTCGGTCGGGCCCTCTACGCCCCAATTGCGACTGCAGTTTTCGTTGTGGCCGTCGTTGTTGTCTTCGCGATTGGCCTCGTTGTGCTTGTGCTCATACGCGGTGGTATCGGCTAGCGTAAAACCGTCATGCGACGTGACAAAGTTGACCGATGCCCACGGTTTCCTGAAGCGCCGGTTGAACAGATCGGCGGAACCAGTGAGACGCGCGGCAAGATCGGGGCGCAAGCCCGCGTCACCGCGCCAGAAGCGGCGCACCGTGTCGCGGAAACGATCGTTCCATTCAGCGAAACCCGGCGGATGGTTGCCGAGTTGATAACCGCCCGGGCCGATGTCCCATGGCTCGGAAATCAGCTTGCGTTGCGACAGGATCGGGTCCTGGCGTAATGCGTCGAAGAAGCCGGAGCCGGGATCAAAACCATGCTGCTCACGGCCAAGCGTCACGCCGAGATCGAAACGGAAGCCGTCGATATTGAACTTCGTCGACCAGTAGCGCAGCGAATCCATCACCATCTGCAGCACGCGCGGATGCGGCAGGTTCAGGGTATTGCCGCAGCCGGTGTCGTTGATATGGTGGCGTTCGTCGCCTGGAATCAGGCGGTAGTAGCTCGCGTTGTCGAGGCCGCGCCATGAGACGGTCGGCCCCATCTCGTTGCCTTCGCAGGTGTGGTTGTAGACCACGTCGAGAATCACTTCAATGCCGGCCGCGTGCAACTGACGCACGGCGATACGCATTTCATCGAGCCGGTGCGAACTCAGATACGACGGCTCCGGTGCAAAAAATGCCGCGGTGTTGTAACCCCAGTAGTTGCGCAGGCCGCGCTCCACCAGAAAGCGATCGTTCAGAAACGCATGCACGGGCAGCAATTCGACGGCGGTCACGCCGAGCTTCAGCAAATGCTCGATGAATTCCGGCGACGCCAGCGCGGCAAACGTGCCACGCTCGTGCTGACGCAAATCGGGGCGCAGCATCGACACGCCGCGCACATGCGCTTCGTAGACGACGGTTTCGCCCCACGGCACATTCGGGCGCTTGTCGTGCGACCAGTCGAAGGCTTCGTCGATCACGACGCACTTCGGCATGGCCGGCGCCGAATCGCGCCGGTCGATGGACAGGTCGGCGCGATTCGAATGCACGCGGTAACCGAACAGCGCGTCGGACCAGCGAAACTGCCCGACCAGTTTGCGCGCATACGGATCGAGCAACAGTTTGTGCGGATTGAAGCGATGTCCGTGCTGCGGCTGATAGGGCCCGTGTGCGCGAAAACCGTACGCGGTGCCGGGGTGCGCATTGGGCAAATAGCCGTGCCAGATTTCGTCGGTGCATTCGGGCAGCGTGAAGCGCCTGATTTCCTTGCGACCGGTGGGATCGAACAGGCAAAGCTCGATTTTCTGCGCATTTGCCGAGAACACTGCAAAGTTGACGCCGAGGCCATCCCAGCTGGCGCCGAGCGGATAGGGCGAGCCGGGCAGAAGCCGGTCGGGCATTGCATGCGACATGATTCCCCTTCCTTGTTCTGTTTTATGAACGCTATCGTGGGACTTCATGCAACGGGCGCGCGGCCTGGCCGCCGCGCGCCCGTCTTACAACTTTTCCATCAATCAATCTGCGCGCAAAACGATCGTCGCCAAAGGTGGCAGCGTCAGCGCAGCGGAATGCGGCCAACCGTGGCTCGAGACGTTGTCGGTGTGGATCAGCCCGCCATTGCCCATGTTCGAGCCGCCATACACGCCGGCATCCGTATTCAGCACTTCTGTCCAGCGGCCGCCGCGCGGCATCCCCATCCGGTATCCGACTCGCGGCACCGGCGTCATGTTGCAGACCACCACCAGTTCGCGGCCTTCACCATCGGTGCGGCGGTAGGCATACACGCTGTTGCCGTTGTCGTCGCCGACCAGCCATTGGAAACCGCCCGGCTCGCTGTCGAGCCGATGCAGCGCCGGCTCCTCGCTATAAAGATGGTTCAAGTCGCGCACGAGCTTCTGCACGCCATGGTGGTTCGGATCGTCGAGCAGATGCCAGTGTGGCGACGTGTCGTGGTTGAATTCGGCCAGCTGGCCGAATTCGCCGCCCATGAACAGCAGCTTTTTGCCCGGATGCGTCCACATGAAGCCGAAGTACGCGCGCAGGTTGGCGAATTTCTGCCATCTGTCGCCGGGCATCTTGCCGAGCAGCGAGCCTTTGCCGTGCACCACCTCGTCGTGCGAAAGCGGCAGCACGAAGCGCTCGGAATACGCGTACACCATCCCGAAGGTCATCATGTGGTGATGGTATTGGCGGTAGACCGGGTCCTCTTCCATGTAGTGCAGCGTGTCGTGCATCCAGCCCATGTTCCACTTGAACAGGAAGCCGAGGCCGCCATCTTCGAGGCGTGCGGTCACGCCCGGCCACGCGGTCGATTCCTCGGCGATCGTGATCGCACCCGGCACGCCCGGCACATAGCCGACTTCATGATTCAGCCGCTTCAGAAACGCGATCGATTCGAGATTTTCGCGCCCGCCGTAGATGTTCGGCACCCACTCGTCGGCAGCTCGCGAATAGTCGCGATACAGCATCGAGGCGACCGCATCCACACGCAGACCGTCCACGTGATAGCGCTTCAACCATGCGAGGCCCGAAGCTACCAGGAACGCGCTCACCTCGTTGCGGCCGAGGTTGTAGATCATCGTGTTCCAGTCCTGGTGATAGCCTTCGCGCGGATCGGCGTGCTCGTAAAGAGGCGTGCCGTCGAAATCGATCAGGCCATGCGCGTCGTTCGGAAAGTGCGCCGGTACCCAATCGAGAAGCACGCCGAGGCCGGCCGCGTGCGCCTTGTCGACGAACAGGGCGAACTGCTCGGGCTTGCCGAAGCGTGCCGACGGCGCAAACTGTCCGAGCGGCTGATAGCCCCACGAACCGCCGAACGGATGCTCGGCAATCGGCATGAATTCCACGTGCGTGAAGCCCATGCTTTTCACGTACGGAATCAGCCGCTCAGCGAGTTCTTCCCACGTGAGGCCGCGCTGGCCCTCTTCGGCGACGCGCAGCCACGATTCGGCGTGTACTTCGTAGATCGAGATCGGCGCGCGCGGAGTCTGTTTGGCGGCGCGCGACTGAATCCAGTCGTGGTCGGTCCATTCAAACTGCTCGATCTCGTCGACATGCGCGACCACCGACGCAGTGCCCGGCGGCAATTCCGTCTGCATCGCACACGGGTCGGCCTTGAGCGGCAACGGATGGCCGTCACGAGCGAGCAATTCGTACTTGTAGCGCGTGCCCGGACCGACGCGCGGCACAAACAATTCCCACACGCCTGCCTGATGACGCAGCCGCATCGGATGACGGCGACCGTCCCACGAGTTGAAGTCGCCGACCACCGAGACGCGCCGCGCATTTGGCGCCCAGACGGCGAAGCGCACGCCCGGCACGCCGTCCACTTCCATCGGGCGCGAGCCGAGGCATTCGAGCACGGCGTACGGATCGCCGCCGGCGAGACGGCCCAACGGCTCGTCGCCGAGAACGGGGCCGAACGAATACGTGTCCTCGATTTCCTGGACGGTGCCATGCCAGTCGATGCGCAGGCGATAGGGCGTGGCAGACGTGATGCGGCCGGCAAACAGCCCCGGCCTGAGTTGCTCGAGTTCGCCGAGCGTTGCGCCGTTGGCGCGTGAAATCACGGTGACGTGTTTTGCGTTCGGCAACAGCGCGCGCACCACCGGACCCGCGTCCGTTTGATGCATGCCGAGCTGCGAAAAAGGATCGGGGTGACGCGCTTCAACGAGCGCGTCGATATCGAGTGGTTGGAGGCCTGCGGCCGGATCATGCTCACTCATAGTCGCCCTCGGCCGGATTAGGCGATGCGGCGGCGTCTGGCGCCTGGGTTGATGGATCGTGCGGATTGCCGGTGTCACCGAGCAGGCGGCTGGTGAGCGAGGCGAGGCCGCGTACCGGCAAACTGAGCCACGTTGGACGGTTAGCCGCTTCGTAACGGATTTCGTAAGCGGCTTTCTCAATCAGGAACAGATCGAGCAACGCCTGTTCGGCTTCGGGCGCCACCAGCGGCGTCGGCGAATCCGCGATGGCGGCGCGGTATTCCTTCAGGAACGTTTCGGTAGCATGCGCGCGGAAACGGTCGAAGAGCGCGCGCTTGCGATCGGCGGTTTGCTGTGGCGCGCTTTCCATCGTGGACTGCGCCGCGGCACTTGCATACGACAGCGAGCGCAACAAGCCGGCCACGTCGCGTAACGGACTCGACTTCTGACGTCGTTCCTCGAGCGTACGCGCAGGTTCGCCTTCGAAGTCGATCAGATACGCGTCGCCCTGCGCGACCAGCACCTGACCCAGATGGAAGTCACCGTGAATGCGGGTACGCAGCGCGCCCGCATCGCCTGACACCAGCTTGCTGACCGCGGCGACCAACGCGGCGCGGCGATCGATCAGGCTTTGCGCCAATGCCTGGGTGTCCGGATCGCTCATCTGCTCGATGCGCGGTGCGAGCAGATCGAGCGCGCTGGCGAGCATGGCTTGCGTGCCGGCGACCCATGCCTTCACCTGTTCTGCGCTGGCGAGTTCCGGTGCGAATGCCGGGTCGTCGGACGGTGACGCAAGCGCCATGTGCAGTTCACCGAGCCGCTTGCCGATGGTGCCGGCCAACGCGCTATAGCCTTCCATGAGGATTGTTTCGTTGTCGCGGTCCGGCGATTGCCCGTCCGTATCGACGGCGATCGCGAGTTCGTCCACCGAGCGGCGCAGGTAGTCCAGCGACCAGTTCCAGGCGTCGCCCTGATTGTCGATATAGCCTTGCAAGATAGCCAGTGTATGCGGCACGCCTTCGGGATCGACGCGCACCACTTCACCATACAGCGGCGCGGTGTTCGCGTAGCCGAGCTGGGTCAAATAGCGGCTGATTTCCGCTTCCGGATGAACGCCGCTCACCAGACGCCGCACCAATTTCAACACTGCGGCATCGGCGATGATCAGCGAGCTGTTGCTTTGCTCGGCCGCCAGCCAGCGGATCTCGGGCCGTTCGCCGAGATCGTCGAGTTCGGAGAAACGCTCGGTGGGAAGGAACTTGATCTCGCTCTTCTGTACGGTTGGCACGACCGCGCGTTCGCGCAGCTTACGCATCACGCCATGAGCGAAGATGGGCAGCGCGAACGCGTCCGTCAGGTGACCGACGTTGCGGCCGCGGCGTACGCGCGCGAGTGCCAGTTGCATGAACAGCGGCGTGGTGGTTTCGCCGCCCCACGTGATTGCGATCGGCACGACGTAGCGTTCGGTATGGTCGCCCACGTCCGCTTCGATTTCGGTGAAGGCGAAGCCGCCGTTCGGGATCGTGGTCAGCGCAGCCAGGCGCACCGCGTGCATCTTCTGATCCTTCGAGGCAAACCAGCGGCGCCGGCTCAGCCAGGACGGCAGCACTTCGGACTCGAGCAGCCGGACGTTTTCCGGCGTCGGTCCGACCTGACCCTCGCGGATCACGATCGTGACGAATTCGGGCAGCGGTTCGGAATGCGCTTGCGCCCATGTCGGACGCTGGCCACCGGAGCAAAGCATGAACCACAGGAAACCGTACGGCGGGAAGGTCAGCAGATAAGTAAGCTGACCGATTGCCGGGAACACGGAATCGGCAGTCATTTCGATCGGCACCGAGCCGTTGAATTCGGACAGATCGAGTTCAACCGCCTGCGGTGCGCGCGACAGGTTGGCTACGCATAATATTGGCGGCTCGCCTGGCAATTCGCGCAGATACGCAAGGATCTTGCGGTTTTCCGGCTTCAGGAAACGGATCGTGCCGCGTCCGAAAGTTTGTTTCGCACGGCGCGTGGCGAGCATGCGCCGAGTCCAGTTCAACAGCGAATGCGGATCGCGGCTTTGCGCTTCGACGTTGACGGCGTCGAAGCCGTACAACGAACCCATCACCGGCGGCAGCACGAGTTGTTCAGGATCGGCGCGCGAGAACCCACCGTTGCGATCCGACGACCATTGCATCGGCGTGCGCACGCCGTCGCGGTCGCCGAGGTGGATGTTGTCGCCCATGCCGAGCTCGTCGCCGTAATAGATCACGGGCGTGCCGGGCATCGACAGCAGCAGCGAATTGATCAGCTCAATGCGGCGGCGGTCGCGCTCCATCAGCGGTGCGAGTCGGCGGCGAATGCCGAGATTCAGGCGCGCCCGGCGATCGCTCGCGTAGGTATTCCACAGGTAATCGCGCTCGGAATCTGTGACCATTTCGAGCGTCAGTTCATCGTGATTGCGCAGGAAAATCGCCCACTGGTTCGTTTCCGCGAGGTCCGGCGTTTGCCGCATGATGTCGGTGATCGGGAAGCGGTCTTCGCTTGCAATCGACATATAGATGCGCGGCATCAGCGGGAAGTGGAACGCCATGTGGCATTCGTCTTCGTCGCCGAAATATTCCTTCACGTCTTCCGGCCACTGGTTCGCTTCGGCGAGCAGCATCCGGTTTGGATACTCGGCGTCGATCGTCGCGCGGATCTTCTTCAGCACCGCGTGCGTTTCCGGCAGGTTCTCGTTGTTGGTGCCTTCGCGTTCGACCAGGTACGGCACTGCGTCGAGCCGCAGCCCGTCGATGCCCATATCGAGCCAGAAGCGCATCACCTGCAGCACTTCTTTCAGCACGGCCGGATTGTCGAAGTTCAGATCGGGCTGGTGCGAGTAGAAACGGTGCCAATAGTAAGCGCCCGCGACCGGATCATGCGTCCAGTTCGACGGTTCAGAATCGATGAAGATGATCCGCGTTTCCGTGTACTTCTGATCGGTCTCGGACCATACGTAGTAGTTGCGATGATTCGACCCCGGCTTCGCGCGACGGGCGCGCTGAAACCACGGGTGTTGATCAGACGTATGGTTGATCACCAGTTCCGTAATCACGCGGATGCCGCGCGCGTGCGCTTCCTGAATGAAGCGTTTCACGTCCGATAGTTGGCCGTAGTCCGGATGCACATTGCGGTAATCGGCGATGTCGTAGCCGTCGTCGCGCCGCGGCGACGGATAGAACGGCAGCAGCCAGATCGCATTCACGCCGAGTTCGGCGATGTAGTCGAGCTTCGCGATCAGGCCCGGAAAGTCGCCGACGCCATCGTTGTTCGCGTCGAAGAACGACTTGATGTGCACCTGATAAATGATCGCGTCCTTGTACCAGAGCGGATCGTCGCTCAAGGCCGCGGGCTTGCCGCGTCGATGCGAGCGCGCTTTGGCGGCGCTGCCGGTGGCAGCGCTCGTATGGGTCTGCGACGTGCTGCTCTGGGCTGGATCTTCACGCTTCATGTCGCACCTTCCGTAGGGGTTGGGTTGCCAGCGTCGTCTGCGTGATAGTCGCTGTCGGCATCATCGGGGCGTTCAGCGGGCAGGCCGCCGAGCGGCGCGATGCGCCAGATCGAAAACGGTTGGCCTGAACCGAGGCGGACGTGCTGCCAGCGGCCGTGCCATTCGAACCGCGCACCGGTCATCTGATCGGTCACTTCCAGTGCGCCATGGTCGTGCAGATTCCAGTGGTTGAAAGTGTCCCACGACAATTCGATATCCGCGCCCTGTTCGTTGAACGGATCGAGATTGATCGCGACCAGGATCACGTTGTCGCGTGCTTCGGTCGCTTTTTCAAAGAACAGGATGTTGTCGTTGTGCGCGGTGAGGAACGTAAGGCCGAGATGCGTTTGCAGCGCCGGGTTCGCGCGGCGAATCCGGTTCAACGCAGTGATCTCGCCGACGATGTTGCCGGGCCGGTTCCAGTCCCACGCGCGCAGTTGATACTTCTCGGAGTCGAGATATTCCTCGCTGTTCGGCAGCGCGGCGGCCTCGCACAATTCGAAACCGCTATACACGCCCCACAAACCGGCGAGCGTGGAGGCCAAAGCCGCTCGAATCAGAAAGCCCGAACGCCCCGACGACTGCAAATGCCGCGGGTTGATGTCCGGCGTATTGACGAAGAAATTCGGCCGGTAGAAATCACGCGCGCCGGTTTGCGTGAGTTCGCTCATGTACTCGATAAAGTCGCGCTTCGACTCGCGCCACGTGAAATACGTGTACGACTGCGAGAAGCCGATCTTGCCGAGGCGGTTCATCATGCGTGGCCGCGTGAAGGCTTCGGCGAGGAAGATCGTGTCGGGATAGCGCGAGCGCACGTCGTCGATCACCCATTCCCAGAACGGCAGCGGCTTGGTATGCGGATTGTCCACACGGAAAATGTGCACACCCGCCTGGATCCAGAACAGGAAGACGTCGCGAAGCGCGAGCCACAAATCGGGCTTGGCGTCGTGCGCATAGAAGTCGGGATTGACGATGTCCTGGTACTTCTTCGGCGGATTTTCGGCGTAACGAAGCGTGCCGTCGGGGCGCCAGGCGAACCACGTCGGATGCTCCTTCAACCATGGGTGATCCGGCGAGCACTGGATCGCAAAGTCGAGCGCGATTTCGAGGCCGTGCGCGTGCGCGGCGGCCAGCATTTGCTTGAAGTCGTCGAGCGTGCCGAGTTCGGGATGCACGGCGGTGTGGCCGCCTTCGGCCCCGCCGATCGCGTACGGGCTGCCGACATCGCCCGGTTGAGCGGTCAGCGTATTGTTGCGGCCCTTGCGATTGGCGACGCCG
The DNA here is from genome assembly GCF_030464795.1 of Paraburkholderia sp. SECH2. NCBI lineage: Bacteria > Pseudomonadati > Pseudomonadota > Betaproteobacteria > Burkholderiales > Burkholderiaceae > Paraburkholderia > Paraburkholderia sp. SECH2. The sequence goes on along the minus strand of NZ_JALPRH010000017.1, from coordinate 12,695 downwards.
ATCGGGTGGATCGGCGGGAAGTACAGCACGTCGAAACCCATGTCGCGGATGCGCGGCAGTTTCGTGACGACGTCAGCGAAGGTGCCGTGACGCGATTCGTCGTCGCTCATCGAACGCGGGAAGATCTCGTACCAGCTTGCAAAGCCTGCCGCCGTGCGTTCGGCGTCGATCTTGTAGACGATCGGATCGCGGCTCAGGAACGGGCGGTGGCGCGCGGCGGTCATCGCCTTCGCGGTGGTCGGCGCGAGCAGCAGCGCGAGCTTCGTTTCGGCGTCCCCCTTCGTGAAGAGCTTGACGATGTGTTCGAGCGGCTCAGTCACCGCGCCTTCCACGGTTTCCACTTCGGCGAGCACCAGGGCGAACAGATGCGTGGCTTCGTCGAGTTCGAGCTCGACCGTTTGGCCTGCTTTTAGCTTCTTCTGAATATGCTCGACCAGCGAGGCAAAGTCGTCGCGCCATGCGATCACAGTGAACTCGTGACGGCCCATGCGTTCCAGCGGAATGCGCGCTTTCCAGATATCGAGGCCGGCAGGCTGTGCAGGGCTCATCGGTACTTCGTGCCAGGCGGTTTCGTCGGCGGCGCGCCACACGACGGCGGCAGCGATCTTGTCGTGCCCTTCCGCGAAGATCGCGGCGGTGATTTCCGCGCGCTCGCCCACCGTGCGCTTGGCGGGGAAGCGTCCGTTATCGACCGAGGGTGTGACGCTCTCGATCGCCACGCGCGGCGCGCTGATCGCTTCGAGCACGGTCTTGCGGCCGCTGCGCTTGCTGTTCGCCTTGTCGATCGGCGGCGCGAGACGGATCGGTTGATCGGCGGCCGCGCGGAACAGGCGCACTGCGCCGGGTGCGAGCGTGAACGGCGTCAATGCGGAGGACGCGGCATTTCCGGGCGCGTCAAGCGGGACGAAGCGCGTGAAGTTGCCCGGTACACCCGTGAGGAAGCGGGCTGGATCGACGCGCACCGGCGCACCGAGTTCGGGATTGATGGCGATCAGGATCGCTTCACCGGCGTCGCGCAGATCGGGCGCGTCGGCGCGCAGCAAGACGGCCGCGGGTGCGCCGGGCCCACTTAGCGGACGCAATTCGCCGTTGGCGTGCAGCGTTTTCGTATTGCGCACCACGTCGTTCACATGGCTGATCTGTTCCGAGAGATCGAATCGCTTCGACCGACAGGCCAGCGCAAACTGCGCGGCGTCGCCGCGTGTCTGCGACATGGGCTCGGTGATGCCGTACTCGAAGCCCATCGGCATCATCCAGCCGGTGCCGGTCGAGGCCGACGCGAACAGCGCGCGCCGGTAGGCCCGCTCGACGATGGCGGAGTCGTGCGCATCGTTGAGATCGGCGGCGAGGCGGGTGCCGTAAGGCGCTTCGGGAAACGCGATGGGGGCGGCGATGCGGGCGAGCGCGGCATGCTCTTCCACCATCCAGCTGGCGCGGAAGTCCCACCAGCGCACCGACGAGAACACGCTGTCGAAGCCCGCGCCTGCGAGGCCGAGCAGATCGCCACGCGCGAGACCCGGCGTGGCGGCGAGGAAACGCACTTCAGGATGCTTCGCGCGAACCGCGTCGCCGAGCTGCCGCCAAACCGCAGCCGGCACGCGATGCGGTGAGTCGAAGCGGAAGCCGCCGACACCTGCGTCGGCCAGCGCCAGCAGTTTCTGCGTCCACCAGTCGACTAGCGCAGCGCTGCTGGCGGCGTCGTTGAAGTTGGCATACGCGACATTGTCCTCGTGATGCACATGGCGCGGATCGAGCCGCGCCTCTTCAGACTCGAATGGGTAGAACCAGCCGGCATGTTCGGCGTACAGCGCGCCATCGGCGGCCATCCGGTCGATCACCAGATCGACCAACAAGGCCAGACCGTTCTGACGGGCGGCTTGCGCGAGCGTACGGATCGCCTCTGCGGCGGGCTGCTGAGTCTCAAACACTGGATGCAGTCGGCCGTGGTTGCCGACCACCTGTGCGTGACCCGCGCGGCCCGGTTCGAAAAGGCCGCCGATCAGCGCGTGATCGAAGCCCAGTCCGGCTGCGTGAGCGAACTGCGTGGGCCATGCATCGAGCGGCCCAACGAGAAGTGAATGGAAAAAGTAAATCCGCGGCGCGTACCCGTTTGGGGATTCCATCGGTCGTTTCCAGATTCGTCCTGCTGCGGTGTGGATGCAATTGACATGCGATCACAGCGCTCATTGGGCTTCCAGAGCCGGATACCGCGCGATGCGTGAAGCGAGGGCGCGTACTGGTCAATGTAGTGCAAAGATCGTCACGCCGCTGGCCAGTAAGGGGTGCTTTGACGCCAGGCGTCGATAGCACGAGGCCGGCCAGAACTATTCGCAAGACGCAGCAAACGTTGTGCCAGTGCGTTCTGGATTGAAGCGGAAGGGCGGGGAAGCGCGCGCCCTAGGGGACGCGCGACGGTCGGCCAGACGCGGTGGGAGAGCGGCGGCGGGTGGCTCGTGTGTAAAACGGACGGGCGTCGCCCGGGTTTTACACGGGGTGGCATGAGGCGGGCGCTGGGGCTGCCGGTGCCGCCGGGGCCGCAAAAGGCGAAGTGGCAGCCGGCGGGGTAAGCGTCCTGAGGGATAGGACTTTTAAGGAGGCAAGGCCGGTCAGGAGCCGAGTAAGCCCGCTGCGATGTTCACGCACAAGCCGAGCACGGCGACGTTGAAGTAGAACGCCAGGATCGACTGCGCGAGCGCGGCGCGGCGAATCGACCGCGAGCGCAGCACCACGTCCGAGGTTTGCGAGGCCACCGCGATGGTGAACGAGAAGTACAGGAAATCCCAGTAGTTCGGCTGGAGCTTGCGGTCGGGAAACAGCAAGGGGGTCTCCGGTGCATCCGGGTCGTAGTACAGCCGCGCATAGTGCGACGTGAAAATGGTCGGGATCATGAACCAGGCGCCGAACATCGTGAGGCCGGTCAGCAGGTAATGCCATGCAGTCGAACTGCCGGCCGTGCCTTTCGCCGAGGCCAGTTCGAGCACGATCGCGGCAATGCTGGCGACCGTCGCGACGCAGATCACGACCAGCACTACGCCCGCGTTTTCATCGTCGCGCTGCGCGTATTCGCGGACACGGCCTTCGTCGGCGGCGGCCATGTGTACCCACATGAGCAGGAGGTAGATCCACACCGCGGCATCCCAGCCGGCCAGAACACGCACCATGGGGCGTGTGTGTTCCGGAATCACCAGCGCGGCCACGAGGCCGACGGCGAGGCCGATCAGCATGCGGGGTCGATTGCGAAGCACCTGCGGATAATATTTAAGGAGCATGAGATCAAGGGTGAAGGGCCGTTAGTGCCGCGGATTCTACTCGCGCTTCGGGCACCATTTGTCGAATGAGGGAATCACAGGCTATAGTCTTTCGCAACAGCCTTGCGCGCCGCTTTCAGTTGAAAGGCGATTGGCAGGCGGCGGGTTTTTTCGCCGTGCGTGCCGCGCAGTCAGGCTGTTTTCACAAGGCTGTCATCGGTACAACGTAATGCGGCTCGCATCGTCATCATGCAGCCACACAAGACCGCTTAAGCGGCGCCAGACCAGGTTTGGGGTAGAGAAATCGACACAGCGCGCCAACGGCATCACGTCACGGCGGCGTTGTCTGTTGAGAACAACTCACGATCAACTCACCATCTGGAGCCCCCATGACAGATGTTCCTGAGAATAAAGATGCGCGCCATGGCGTGACGCATCTGGCCAGGTTTCCGTCGTCAACATCCTCTTCACTGCATGCATCGTTTTCGGCCTCGCGCAGAGCCTGGGTGCTAGGCGCATGCGCGACGGCCGCGGCGCTCGCGTTTGCCGGGGCAGGCCGCTCGCTCTCATGGATCGCACCGGCGTTCGCTGACACCGCACCCGCCGGCGGCGGACTCGATGCCTTCCTCGCGCTCTCGCAGCGTCTCACCGGTCACACGGGCTTCGACGCCGTGCTCGGCAAACGCGTCTACGACGCTCTCGTTAAATCAGACGGCCAGTTCTCCCAGAACGTCGCCGCGCTCAACACGTGGCTGCAAGGCCATGGCGGCGTGCCGTCCGATACCGTCACGCAGGCCTTGCAGGTCGACCAGCCGGCGCTCGCGAAATCCGTGAGCGCGATCATGCGCGCGTGGTATCTCGGTCTCGTGGGCGACATGCCGCATGTGGACGTGGTCGCTTATGAAAAAGCGCTGATGTTCGAGCCGGTCAAGGACGTGCTGACGATCCCATCCTATTGCCGCGACGTGCCGTTCTACTGGACGCAGAAGCCGGTGAGCGCCTGAACGATGTTCCTCTCACGCGTGCTGTGTCGTCACATGGCCTGATTGAGCCGTTCGACGAAATGCCGCACGCGAGGTCAGCAAGCAAAGATAAGCCAGAAGGGAAAGGGCAACAATGGCAAACTCAAATTCCGCCGACATCGTCGTAGTCGGTTCGGGCGTGGCAGGTGGGCTGGTCGCGCATCAAATGGCGCTGGCCGGCGCGTCGGTGATTCTGCTCGAAGCCGGGCCGCGTATTCCGCGCTGGCAGATCGTCGAAAACTTCCGCAATTCGCCGGCCAAGTCCGACTTCGCGACGCCCTATCCCTCCACGCCTTACGCGCCGCATCCCGAGTACGCGCCCGCCAACAATTATCTGATCCAGAAAGGCGACTATCCGTATAACTCGCAGTATGTGCGGCTGGTCGGCGGCACGACGTGGCACTGGGCGGCCGCTGCGTGGCGGCTGTTGCCGTCGGACTTCCAGTTGCACAAGCTGTATGGCGTGGGACGTGATTGGCCTTATCCGTATGAAACACTGGAGCCGTGGTATGGCGCGGCTGAAGTGCAATTGGGCGTTTCCGGTCCGGACAGCACGATCGATCTCGGTTCGCCGCGCTCCAGGCCCTATCCGATGAGTGCGTTGCCGCTCTCGTACATGGATCAGCGCTTTAGCGACGTGCTCAATGCACGGGGATTCAAGGTGGTGCCCGAGCCGGTTGCGCGTAACAGCCGTCCATACGATGCGCGGCCTACCTGCTGCGGCAACAACAACTGCATGCCGATCTGCCCGATCGCCGCGATGTACAACGGTGTAGTGCACGCGGAGAAGGCCGAGCAGGCCGGCGCGAAGCTGATTGCCGAGGCGGTTGTGTACCGCGTCGAAGCAGACAACAAAGGGCTCGTCACGGCCGTCCACTACAAGGACGCGAACGGCAACAGCACACGCGTGACCGGCAAGCTGTTCGTGCTCGCCGCCAACGGCATCGAAACACCCAAGCTGATGCTGATGTCGACCTCCGACAAATTCCCGCACGGCGTTGGCAATAGCTCCGACCAGGTGGGCCGCAACCTGATGGATCATCCGGGTACGGGCGTCACCTTCCTTGCCAACGAACCCCTATGGCCCGGACGCGGGCCGATGGAGATGACCTCGATCGTCAATTTCCGCGACGGCGCGTTCCGCTCCGATTACGCGGCGAAAAAACTGCATCTGTCGAATGGCGTGCCGACCATGAGCGTGACCGCCGATCTGCTGAAGAAAGGCCTCACCGGCGCCGAGCTCGACCGCCAGATTCGCGACCGCGCCGCGCGCACGCTGAACATCAACAGTTTTCACGAGCATCTGGCGGAGCCCCAGAACCGCGTGGTGCCTTCGGCGGATCACAAGGATGCGCTCGGCATTCCGCAGCCCGAGATCTACTACTCGATCAACGATTACGTGAAGAAGAGCGCGGCGAACACGCATGAACTGTATGCGCAGATCGCCTCGCTGTTCGGCGGCGCCGAAGTCTCATTCGACGATACGTTCGCGCCGAACAATCACATCATGGGTACCACCATCATGGGCAGCGATCCGGGCGATTCGGTTGTCGACGCCGATTGCCGCACACACGATCACTCGAATCTGTTCATCGCCAGCAGCGGCGTAATGCCGACTGCCGCCTCCGTGAATTGCACGCTGACGATCGCCGCTTTGTCGCTGAAACTGGCAGACAAGCTCAAGCGTGAAATCTGAGCCCTGAACGGAGAGCCACAATGACGAAGAACACCTCTCGCGTGCAGCCGGCCGATGCGCTTGTTCAGCGTGCGCGTCGTCGGCACTTCCGGGTGGCGACGCTGGCGGCCGTCTTTTCGCTGTTTGCGCTGTATGTCGCCTGGCACGAAGCGCATGGGCCGATCGCACGACACAACGACGAGCTGCCGATCACGCAGGCCCACGCGGACGACGCCGCGCAACCGGACAATGCGGCGGCCACACCGACGGCGGCGACCAGCAGCGATCTCGTGAAACGCGGTGAATACCTTGCGCGCGCCGGCGATTGCGTTGCCTGCCACACGGCTGACAAAGCACGCCCGTTCGCGGGCGGCCTGCCGATCAATACACCGTTCGGCACGATCGTGACGCCGAACATCACGCCCGACCCGGATACCGGCATCGGCCAATGGAGCGACGCCGATTTTCTGCGGGCGATGCATGAAGGCGTCGGCAAGGGCGGCGAACGGCTCTATCCGGCCTTCCCGTACGCGGAGTACACCAAGGTCACCGATCAGGATGCGCTGGCGATTCGCGCGTATCTGAACACGCTCGCGCCGATCCACTACGCGCCGCCGGGCAACAGCCTGAAATTCCCGTTCAACCAGCGCTGGCTGATGGTGTTCTGGAATCTGTTCAATTTCGACGAAGGCCGCTTCGTGCCCGATCCTAAGCAAAGCGCCGAATGGAATCGTGGTGCGTATCTGGTACAGGGTCTTGCGCATTGCGAGGAATGCCACACGCCACGCAATTTCACGCAGGGTTTGAAGACGAGTTCGCGCCTCTCCGGCGCGGTGCAGGCCGGCTGGCATGCGTACAACATCACGTCGGACAAGACCAGCGGCGTGGGCAACTGGAGCGATGACGAACTGGCGGCGTATCTGTCGACCGGCGCAGCGCCGGGTCGCGCCAATGCCGCAGGCCCCATGGCCGAGGTGGTGACCGACAGTACGCAGTATCTGACACACGAGGACATCCGCTCGATCGTCACCTATCTGCGCTCGGTGCCGCCAATCAACGGCGGCGAATCGCGTCCGCGCGACCAGTGGGGCAATCCCGCCGTCGACGACGTTACCGCGTTGCGCGGCGCCAAGATCAATGCTGTAAATGGCGCGCAACTGTTCATCGCCAATTGCGCGACGTGCCATAACTGGACCGGTCAGGGTGTCGGCGCCAGCGCGCCGGGCGCGTATCCGTCGCTGATTCACAACTCGGCAGTCGGCGCGAGCGATGCCAATAATCTGGCTATGGTGATTCTGCACGGCGTCAGTCGTACGACGAAACAGGCTGACGTATTGATGCCCGCGTTCGGCACCGAGCTTACCGACGACCAGGTGGCGGCTATCACCAATTACGTGACCAAACAGTTCGGCAATCCGCAGTCCACGGTGACGGTGGATCAGGTCGCCAAACTGCGCACCCAGCAATAATGAGTGCGCGAACGGCGCGTTTCCCGGTAAGTCCTGCCGGAGACGCACCGTTCTTGCGTTGTTTCTACGTCATTCGAGCGATGCGGGACGTCAGGATAAGATAGGGAACGCGCATACGCACTTGCGGATGCCGCACTATCATGAGCGAATGGATTCCGTACTCGTCAACACCGTTCAGCATCATCCGGCCAATCGGAGCGGCCGCGACTTTGTCGTGGGCGATTTGCATGGCTGTGTCGATGCGCTGCGCTATCTGCTGCGCGACATCGCGTTCGATCCGGCGCGTGACCGGCTATTTTCGGTCGGCGATCTGGTAGACCGCGGTCAACATTCCGAGGAGGCTTTGGCCCTGCTCGACAAGCCGTGGTTTCACGCGGTGCTCGGCAATCATGAAGACACCTTGTGCGGCGTCGCCGATGGGCGCTTGCGGCGCCAGTGGTGGTACGGAATCGGCGGGATATGGGCGGCAAGTTTGTCCGACGAACGTTTGCAGCACTACGCCGAACGTCTGCGGACGCTGCCGCTCGTACGCGTGGTCGGCAGCGGTAAGGAGCGCTTCAATATTTTGCATGCCGAATTCTTCGGCACGGACGCCGAACTCGACGCCGGGAATTTTTCCGCCGAAACGCGCCAGCAATTGCTGTGGGGGCGGGATCTGGCCTTGGGCAATGGCGATCCGCTGCGCCAGCATGGGCTTTCGCTGACCTATTGCGGTCATACGCCGATGCGCGACATCCAGCAGATCGGCTCGCAGATTTTCATCGACACCGGCGCATTTGGGCCCGGCGGCAAGCTGACCATCGTGGAGCCGCAGGCGTTACGGCGCTGGTCGATCTCGGTTGAGGCGGCGCAGGAGAGTGGGGCGGCAGCGTTGGCCCTGCCCTGATTGTTTCGAGTCTCCTGGCTCCTAGCCCACCTGATTGAGCTCGAACACCATATCGATGCTCGTGCCATTCCAGTTGTATTCCAGATACGCCGCATGATGGCAGTCGCGTAGCAGCGTGGTTCTGAACGCGGCGAGGCACTCGCCTTCGTCGTCCCGCACCGATGGATACACGATGCCTGGCGCACCACCCTCGCGCACGGCACGGCCGAGCGATTGTCCGGCGACATAGTCGTCGGGCGACAGCACCGCGAGATCGAGCGATGCATCTCCGCGGATGTCGACCACGTTGCCTTGCGCCACGACGGTGTAGAGCCGCATCTGCTGCCGCATGGGGGGCTCGGCGGTCGCCTCCAGAAATTTCCCCGTGTGGTAGCGCGTCTCCGCGATCGCAGTGGCACGCGAACGGGCGCAATAGAACACGCCGTACGTGCCGTCCGAGAAGCGGCTGCCGAGCGGATTCAGGTGTGTCAGCGCGGCCATGATCGGCCCGTAGCCCGGACCGAAACGGCGCTCCTCGCGTGGCACGAGATCGAGTTCGCCGACTTCGGTGCGCAGGCGGTCGTTGGTCATCGCTTCGAGCGCGTAGAGGGCGTCGAAATCTTCGGGCGATGCGACCCGGTCGAACAGATTGACGGCCGGAAAGCGCGTTGGAATCACGCGATACGCGGGCGACCAGTCGAGCGGCGCGCTGCGCCAGCGGTGCTGCCAATGCGGTTCTGTCACGCCCAGCCGCCTCGCATCGCGTCGAGATACTGGCGCACGGCCACGAGATCGCTGATGTTACCGGCTAGCATGCGGTCCAGCGCGCGGCGGCCGCCGAACGGCGGCGCGCTGTTGGGGCGCTTGATCCAGGTGTCGGCGGCGCTGGGCTGCGGCAGCAGGATTTGCAGCGCCTTATAGATGCCGAGCAGCAGCGACAGGCGTTCCAGCGTGTCGCGCCCCAGACGCGCTGTTCCCGGCGCGGATTTCCATTTGAAGTAGGTGGAACGGCCCGGCGAGCCGAGCAACACGATCTGCTCCTCGGCGCTCAAATCCCAGTCTCGCGCGATGTTGAAGAACGCGCGCAGGCCCGCCGCCGACATTTCCGTGAGCGTGGGTTCCGAAACCGGCCGGCGGATGGGCGGTTCGGGCTGGGTGACGCGGGCGGCGTGAGCCATGATGGGGTGAGTCCTTATCTGTACTTGTTGTTGATATTAGTCTAAAAATGGATTTTTGCAAGAGAATATAATCCCGGCTCGTTATGAAGTCGAAGATCAGGAGAAGCAGGAGATGTGGGTTCGAGCAGTAGCAACGGCAGTTGCAGTGTGGTGTGTGTCGGGTGCGGCAATGGCCGCGGGTTATGCGGAAGTGTGGAATCCGCCCGAATCGGCCGGGCATACGGCGAAGCACGCGAAGAAAACGACGGGTGCGGCCAAGGCCAAGTCTACCGCCAGCGCGAAGGCGGGTTCCAAGCAGGCGGCGAACGGTCAACATGGGGAGCAACGGGTCGCGTCGGCGTCGAAGAGTGGTGCCAAGCCGGCAGCGCATGGCAGTGTGAAGAAGGTTGCGGCCGGGAATGTTGGCCACAGTGGCGTGGTAAAGGGCGCGGGCAAGCCCAAGTCAAAGGCAGCGGTGGTGGCGCAGGGTAAGAAGCCGCACGCAAAACTTGCTCAAGCGAAGCCGGCTCAAGGCCGGATCATGCACGCCGACCTGGTTCAAGGCCATGCAGCGCATGCCAAGGTGGTCAATGTGGCGGCGAAAACCAGTGCGGCCAAACCGGCCGTGGTCCACACGAACGCGCCTGCCAAGGCTGCAAACGTAGCGGCGAGTCCCGCGGCTGCCGCGCCCGCTAATCCGGCGACTGCCAGCAGCGGGTCGTTGCCGCCGATCCTCCACTAACCCTCTGTTCTGTTCAGGCGGCGCGTTTGCGTTTGGCCTTGGCGCCCGGCGGGCCCAGGGCTGTGCGGCCGAGTTCGACGATGCGCGCCGAGAGCTTTTCGAGGCGTGGCGACTGGACCTTCCAGGCGTGCCAATACAACTCGACGTCGGTGGGCTGCTTCGGCGCAAGGTCGACCAGTTCGCCGCGCTCGACGGCATCGCCGAATTCCAGTTCGGGCACCATGCCATAAGCGAGCCCACGCTGGATTGCCATGTAGCGCGGCACCGGCGCAGGCACGTAGTGGCATGGATAAGCTTCCGGCGGCAGGCCGAAGCGCGTCTCGAGAAAGCGCGCCTGCAACGCGTCTTTGCGTGAGGACAGGATGACCGGCGCGCGCCGCGCGCTTTCACGCGTCAAGCCATTTGGAAACCATCGTTCGACGAACGCCGCCGACGCCACCAGCCGGTAGCGCATCGCGCCGAGCCGTTCCGCGAAGCAGCCGCGCATCGGCGCCGGTTCGGTGGTGATGCAGCCGATTGCGAGGCCTGAGGCGAGCAGCGCGTGAGTGTGATCCTGGTCGTCGACGGTCAGATCGAGCAGCACGTTTTCCTGCAGCAGGATCTCGGAGAGCGCGGGGAAAAACCACGTGGACAGCGTGTCCGCATTCACGGCGGCTGCGACGTTCAGCAGCGCTTCGTTGGCGCCCGCGAGATCGCTGGCGAAGTCGTCTTCGAGCAGGGCGGCACGCCGTATATATTGCAATAGACGCTGGCCCATCTGCGTCGCGCGACAGGGTCGCGTGCGCACGATCAGCGGATTACCCAGGCGCGTTTCGAGCGCCCGCACACGCTGTGATACTGCGGACGATGTGACGTTCAGGCGCACGGCGGCCTGTTCGAAGCTGCCGGTTTCGATGACCGCGCGAACGGCGGCGGTTTGTCGGGGGTCGAGGTCCACTGATCTACTTTTAAATGAAATGGTTAGTTTTCCAGCTTAAGCGAAAGCCGGCGAACTTTATTCATGGTTCAGGGCGAGAAGTCGTTTTGTCATTGTGTTGCCAACCCATTCGTCATCAACCGCAACGTCTCCATCGACCGCGCATCCCTCACGCGCGAATGCAGCGTCGCGCGTGATTCCGGCAGCGGTGGCAAGCCCAGCCGTGCGCCGACATCGACCAATCCACGCGGCGCCACTCTGCGCGCCAGCGGCGATACCGCCAGACCAGCCGCGACCGCGGCGCCGACGGCAGCCACTCCGCCACCGACGAACACTTCCTGCCACGCAAGCCCCGCCTCATTCAGCGTGTGCAGCGCGACGTCGCGCACATTGCACGGCGGACTCAACAGCGCCAGCCCCAACGGCTCGCCGACGCGCGGCAGCCATTCCGGCGTAGCGAGCCAGCCAAGCGGCTCGCTGAACAGCACCTGTGCGTCCTCACGCGGCGGCTCATCGGCGCCGTAACGAACGATCACCGCGTCGAGACGCCGTTCATCGAATTGCGCGAGCAGCGCCGCGGACATGCCCAGATGCAATTCGACCACCAGACCCGGATCGTGCGCGTTGAGCCGCGCGAGCAACTGGGGCAAGTTCGTTCCCGCGACGTGCTCGCTCATCCCCAGCGTGAGCCGCCGACGCTCCACGGACAACGAACCCAGCGCCCGCTCATGTGCGCCCAGCAGATCGCGGGCCGCGCCAAGGAAGGCGTTGCCATCCGCGGAAAGGCGCACGACACGGGGCGTGCGTTCCAATAACTGCTTGCCGAGATGCGCCTCCAGCCGTTTCAGCTTCAGGCTGACGGCCGATTGCGTGGTATTGAGCGCGTCCGCCGCCCGCGTGAAGCTGTGCAGATCGGCGACCAGCACGAAGGCGCGCACCGCATCGAGATCGAGGACTTTCATTTCAGTTGAATATGGATGAAATAGCCAAAGATGGCTGTTCATTATGACTGAGCGCGCCTAAGCTGTGTTTACCCAATCACTGCAACCAAGGAGTTTCATCATGCCGCTCACACGAATCGCATTGCGCGCTGGCAAGCCGGTGGAGTATCGGAAGGCGCTGACGGAAAGCATCCAGCGTTCGCTGGTGGAGACGTGCAATGTGCCGAAAGACGACATCTTCATGCTGATCACCGAGCACGATGCCGGCAATTTTGTGTACGACAAGCAGTATCTGAACATCGAACGCAGCGACGATCTCGTGGTGATTCAGATCACGTTCAACAATACGCGCACGCTCGAACAAAAGAAGGCGCTGTACAAGCGCATGGCGGATGAACTGGCGGAGTCGCCGGGACTGCGACGAGAGGATGTGTTCATCAATCTCGTCGAGGTGCTGAAGGAGAACTGGTCGTTCGGTAATGGGATCGCGCAGTACGCGCTTTGAATGCCCGCTGGGCAAGCGCTCAATGCGAGACGTGGGGGGGGGGGGGGGGGGGGGGGGGGGGCGCGCGCCCCGCGCCGGGGGCGGGGGCGCGAGACGAGAACCCAAAACAACCAACAAACCCCCCCCCCCGCCCCGCCGCGGCGAGCCCCGGGGGG